>JACCSX010000001.1 GCA_013812775.1 Tatlockia sp.
AAAAATGGAATCAACCTATGCATAATTGGGCACTTATCGCTTCGCAACTCCAAATATTCTTTGATGGAAGATTGGATTTAGAGTTGAGGTAAATCAGCCGCTGACACAGTTAAATGAATACTCTCGAAAACTTAGGTGCAGTGAAATTTTGGCGCAAAATAATTTATGATGTATCTCAAGGCCAGTTTACAGAGGTATTTAAAACAGAAGAAGAGCTTATAACTCCAGAGAATCCTGAACCATACGCAATGACTGTCTTTAACTTTAATGCAAGAGCTGTAAGGGTAGTATGAAAATTAAATTGGAGAATGGGAAATTAACGATTCTGTAATAACGAAATAAATCCTATATTTATATAGAGGCCGCATCCTTGCGGCGAAGCACGTCCATTGTGCTGGTCCCTTAATTTGACATCCTGTCAGACAAATCCCTGTCATCCCTTATGAAAATCAGTATAGCCCTTCAATGAGCAATGTCATAATGGGATCAGATGAGCAGTTTGTAAGATATATCTCAAATAATTGGCGGCATTGTCTCTAAAAAAGACAAACAATATATTTAATATTTAGTAATGGCGCTTAAATTAAGTTAAAACCACCCGATTGGTATCATTATCTAATAAATTTTCTTCATTAGAGTCAGATTCGGAGTCAGATGTTTGATTAATTGGGACATAGATTGGAAAAGAAGAGTGCTTTTCAAATTCGTTAGCCCAGCTAGCTGCGTTTGGTCTATTGAAAGGTACAATTTCATCCTCATCCTTGAAATCAAATTCCGGTTCAAAAAAAGAAGCGATTGCATTAACAATAAACTCACTGGATAAATAAGAAGAGATAGCAGTGAAGGCCATAAAAGCCAGGGGGGTAATAACAACCGTAGTGAGGGCTATAACCACAGCTGAAGGAACATAGGCAAGCAAGGTAAATAAAGCCTGCAAGAGAGTAGAGGAAATAACCTGGGAATTGCTCTGTATGTATAGCGATCCCGTTTCATTTGTAAAGAGTAAATCTATAATTTTCTCAGTCGTTTTACCGGCCACGTAAAGGGCAGTACCGAGGGCTGCAAAAGGAGAAACCAGAGCAAAAACTGCCAAAACGAAGGCTATAAAGACAGCAGAGACAACAGCAGCAATAGGAAGCGCCAACAAAGACAAGAAGAATATGGCGATATTTTTCAACATCTAAATCTACCAAAAAGAATATGTTCAATATAATAACATGATGTAGATAAATTTTATATAAGAAAGACCCTAATAATGTATAAAGATTGATCAACATTGAAAATTTATTTTCTTAAAGTATAAAGTTTCAGCCTATCTTGACGATTACTATTATGAAAGTGCTTGCCTCAATACAATAATAATAAGGAGTGGGCAATGTCTAAAATACATCTCTTACAAGATCCTTTTCTAAACGAATTACGTAAAGAAAAGATCCCGGTATCTGTATTTCTGGTCAATGGTATAAAGTTACACGGCGTAGTTGATTCCTTTGATCAATATGTACTAATGCTGAAAAACTCAGTAACCCAAATGGTCTATAAGCATGCCATCTCAACGGTGGTGCCTACACGAGCCGTTAAAATACCTGAAGCTGATGCTGGTGAGGACGATGAATCTATGGCAGACTAACGGTTTTATTGTCATGGAAATGTCTCATTGATTGAACGTCCACACGGTGGTGAGCGTGCCATTCTGGTCCAATTGGCTCTTCCTGGAGTTGATGCTGAAAAAGCATTGGCAGAGTTCAAGGAACTGGCTCTGTCAGCTCAAGCAGAGATATTAACCTCTGTACTTGGATCGCGCGCTACACCTGATGCAAAATATTTTGTCGGTCTTGGAAAAGCAGAAGAAATTCATGAACAGGTTATGGCTTATGATGCCGAACTTGTTCTTGTTAATCATGAACTATCCCCATCACAAGAGCGTAATTTAGAGCGTTTATTCGAATGCCGCGTAGTGGGCAGATCGGGTTTAATTCTCGATATTTTTGCCCAGCGCGCCCGCACTTTTGAAGGAAAGCTGCAAGTCGAATTAGCACAACTACAACATCTTTCAACCCGCTTGATTCGTGGCTGGACACATCTTGAACGTCAAAAGGGTGGAATAGGGTTGCGAGGTCCTGGCGAAACACAGTTAGAAACAGATCGTCGTCTGTTGCGAGAGCGAATTAAGTACATTAATAAACGTCTGGTAAAAGTAAGACGTAGCCGGGATCAAAACAGGCAGGCTCGACAGAAAGCTGCAATGCCGACCGTATCGCTTGTGGGATACACCAATGCCGGCAAATCCACTTTATTCAATGCGCTGACAGGAGAACATAGTTACGTTGCTGATCAATTGTTTGCGACCCTCGATCCAACAATGCGCAAAGTAGACCTCCCAGGTGCGGGTGCGGTTATTTTGACTGACACAGTGGGCTTTATCCGCGACCTTCCACACCAATTGGTAGACGCTTTTTCTGCAACTCTTGAGGAAACGGAAGAGGCAGATTTATTATTGCATGTCATTGATATTTCAGATCCTTGTTGGCGAGATACTATTTTTGCCGTACAACAGGTACTTGCTGAAATAGGTGTAACTGAGATACCCATTATTCAAGTCTTTAATAAAATTGATCACCAGCAAGACTGGCAGCCAAAGATTGATCAACAGGACGATAATTGCAAAGTCTGGGTATCCGCAAAAACTGGCGCTGGGCTCGATTTGCTTCGTGATGCGATTACAACCCAATTACTAGGCACTATCTTTGAAGAGGAAATCATTATTTCACCATCAGAAGCAAAACTGCGAGCGCAGCTTTATCAATTAGAAGCAGTCATTAGCGAAATACCCAGCGAGGAAGGTGGGTGGCATTTAAAAATAAAATTATCTCAGGCACAAAGGATGCGTTTATTCGCCGCAACGAAATAAGGGCTGCACTGTGATATTGATTTAATAGTATGGATAGACTCCTAGCTCCCTAGCTCAATTTCATGTTTAATTCCGATGTTTTTTGTTTTTTATAAATTCATATAAATCGGGATTCAATTTTTCAATGTTGATTAGGTTCGGACCGTTGCTCGTTTTAAACTCTCAGCTGTTTGCGGACCATATAAAGTGGTATGCAATTTTCCCTTTGGATTAAAAATGAAGGTTGCTGGTACGCCATTGATATGACCTAAGCCCAAAAGTGGTGCGGGATCAAATTGCAAACTTGGGTAGCTTATTTTGTATTTTCTAATCAGGGCAATCTGACTGTGCAAGGGCGCACGGTCATAATTAACGGCAAATAAAGCGACCTTTGCTTTGTTTTTTTCATAAAAATGATTTAACTCGATAATTTCATCTAAACAAGGCTGACACCAGCTTGCCCAATAATTAATGACTACCCATTTGCCTTTCAGGCTTTCAAAGGGAATATTTTGTCCTTTAACATCTTTTAAAACAATTTGAGAACTGTAGCTAAGACTTGATAGAGTCAAGCAAAAAAGCAGGGATAGAACCAAATTAAAACGACGCATTGAATACTCCTTCGCACAAATTATTGCCATCTTATCATAGCTTTTTAAATTTTAGGCTTCTTGCAGGCATAAAGTGAGACTTTTGGGTCGTTATATGATTGAAAATAGATCAATCTGTGGTTTGCTGAACCCCTTTAATCATGTATACTGACAGCTTTTGTTATAAAAATTCATAATCACCTTTAGAGGAACACAATGGCCGTAACTTTGATAACTCTTGCAATATTAATACTGAGTCTTATCTGTGTCATTGCTATGTTTTATCGCCTCAAACAGCAGCCTGCGCTGCGATTATCTTCTATTGATTATATAAAACTTACTTTTAGTGGAATACTCGCTTTTATTGCTGACACGATTGGCATTGGTAGTTTTGCTGTGAATGTTGCTCTGGCAAAATTATTGGGAACCTTTCCAGATGATGAGTTACCCGCTGTCAACAACGGTGCTCAGGTTATTCCGGGAACTTTTGAGTCGCTTTTTTTTATGCAATTGGTTAATGTCGATTTATCGACCCTGGTTACTTTAGTCGCAGGAACCTGCATCGGGGGTTTGATTGGCGGTGCTGTGGTGACTCATTTAAGTAAACAAGCAATTCGTCTGGCTATGATCTATTGTTTTACAGGAATTATTATTTTATTAATTTGTCACCAACTGCGTTTAATGCCAATTGGCGGTGAGCTGGTTGAGTTACATTCCTGGAAGCTTGTTATTGGCTTTTTTGCTCTGATGATCTGTGGCGCCCTGACTTCAGTAGGTATCGGTTTATTTGCAATGGTTCAGGGCGTGCTCTTTCTCTTAAATGTTTCACCAGTCGTTGCTTTTCCCATTATGACCACCGCAGGCGCAATGCAACAACCTCTAACTACGCTGGTCTTTGTGCAACAAAATAAAATTCCTTTGAAAAAAACGCTGATTCTAAGTTTTGCCGGCTGTATCGGCGTGTTCATCACCCTGCCTCTATTTACCCAGCTAACAGTTGGCTGGTTGCACTCTCTTCTACTTTGTATTTTAATCTATAACTTGTTTGCTATAAGTCGCACCTATCTCCAAACAAAATCAGAGCGCTATGCGCAAGCTAAACTTGATCTTTCTCCTTCTTGGGTTGAAGAGTAACAGGCTCTTACCGCGTATATCTTTAAGAAGAAAGGTCAACTGCCCCCAAAGATGTTAAAATAAAGGATAGTTTGCAGGACATTAGTGATCCACAGTTAGAAGGTTAAAGATGGAAGAAGAATTAAAATCTAAATCACAAAAAAAGCGAGACGCGGCTGCTCTGCGGCAAATTGGCGTTGATCTCATCGATTTAAGTGAAGAAAAGCTTGATAGTTTGCCCTTATCTCCTAATTTACGGCAGGCTATAATTGCTGCGAGAACCATTAATAGCCATGGCGCAAGAAGACGGCAGGCGCAATTAATTGGCAAACTCATGCGCTCTGCAGAATCTGAGGCCATTATTGAAGCCTATGAAGCAATATTAGCCGATGGCAGCGCTCAAACAGCAGATTTTCATGAAATAGAAATTTGGCGTGATAAGCTGATTAATCTAGGAAAGGATGCGCTTACTGATTTTATTCAACTCCATCAATCGGTCGATGTGCAAATGCTTCGCCAACTTATAAAAAAAGCGGTGGAAGAAAAAGAGAGTGGCAAACATCCTGGTGCTGCTAAAGCGTTATTTCGATTTTTAAGGTCCTGCCAACCATGATTTATTCACTCTTTGTAAGCTGCCCCAAAGGCCTGGAATATCTATTGGAAGAGGAAATGAAAGCCTTGGGCTTGCATGTTACTCGCGTCAGCCCGCAAGGTGTTTTTGGCGAGGCAGAGTTGGCGGTTATCTATCAGCTTTGCCTTTGGACGCGGCTTGCTAATCGTATTCAGCTTATATTGTTTAGCGGTGAGGTTCTTAATGAGCAGACCCTATATCAGTTAGCAAATCAATTTCCCTGGCAAACCGTATTTACAGCTGAAAAAACCTTAGCGATTGAATTTCATGGGTTATCAACGCATATACGTAATTCCATGTATGGTGCGCAGGTTATAAAAGACGGCATTGTAGACCATTTTCGCCAATTTAAAGGTTTAAGGCCCAATATTGAGCGTGATAATCCAGATGTTCGTATACACGCTCATTTAAAACATGCGGAACTTACTGTAAGTCTTGATTTATCCGGTTATAGTCTGCATCAACGTGGCTATCGCAGTCAGGCAGGTGAGGCCCCATTAAAAGAAAATGTGGCTGCAGCCATGCTAATTCGAGCAAAATGGCCGCAATTAGTCAGCGAGGGCTTTGCTCTACATGACCCTTTCTGTGGTTCAGGTACTCTGGTGATAGAAGCTGCCATGATGGCAGGACAAATTGCTCCCGGCCTTTTACGGCATGATCAGGCAATTATTCATTGGGTTCAGCATCAGCCCTCTTTGTGGGAAAAAATTAGAGAGCAGGCTTTGCTCTTGGTCAAACCTATCAAGCTAAAATTACGCGGTACAGATAACAATCAAAAAATGATTGATATCGCCTTAGCTAATGCCGAACGTGCCGGCGTATTGCCCTTGGTGGAGTTTAGCAGATTGGAGGTAGAAGATTGCCGGCCTGTTCATGAAAAAGGCTTGGTAATTACTAATCCACCCTATGGCGAACGATTAGGAGACGCAACCCAGCTAAACCCACTTTATCATCAATTAGGTTCCACCTTGCATGCCCATTATCAAGGCTGGCATGCGGCGTTTTTGACTTCCAACCCCTTGCTTGCCAAGGCCACAGGTTTGCGGGCTTCAAAGTTTTATACTTTGTTTAATGGGGCTTTAGAATGCAAATTATATTGCCTCTCATTGGATGCTGATAATCAGTTAAAAAACAAGGAAGATGGCCATTTATCTGCCGGTGCTCAGATGCTGGCAAATCGTTTGAAAAAAAATCTGAGCCATCTGCAAAAATGGGCAAAGCGCAATCAGATTTCTTGCTTTCGCGTTTATGATGCCGATTTGCCAGAATATGCTTATGCAATCGATATTTATAATGATCATGCCGTACTGCAGGAATATGCAGCACCCGCAGAAATCGCGGCCCATAAGGTTGAACGACGCAGCCTTGATGTAATTCAGATTGTGCCTGCTGCTTTAGGGATTTCCTCAGATAAATTAGTAATTAAACAGCGTAAACAGCAAAAAGGGTCTAATCAATATCAAAAAATGAATCAAACCAGAAAGACAATGACAGTTGTTGAGGGTGGTGCGAAATTAAAGGTAAATTTATACGATTACCTTGATACGGGTTTGTTTTTAGATCATCGCCCTTTGCGCATGCGCTTTGCCCAACTGACACCAGGTACCCGCTTTCTTAATTGCTTTTGTTATACTGCCAGTGCCTCTGTGCACGCGGCCTTAGCTGGGGCTTTGACCACCAATGTTGATTTATCAAAAACCTATTTATGTTGGGCTGAGGATAATTTCAAACTCAATCACCTTGATTTTTCCCGACATCAATTTATATTTTTTGATTGCCTGGAATGGTTAAAGATATGTAAGGATCGTTTTGATGTGATTTTTCTAGATCCGCCAAGTTTTTCCAACTCAAAACGTATGACTGAAAACCTGGATCTGCAACGGGATCATGAGTCTTTAATTGACTCAGCCATGCGCCTCTTAGCTGAAAACGGAGTCTTGTATTTTTCAACAAATTTCCGGCAGTTTAAGTTATCACCGCAAATCAGCCAAAGGTATAAAGTGCAGGATATTAGCGCAGAAACAATTGATATAGATTTCAAGCGCTCAAAGCGCATTCATCAATGCTACATGCTAAAGATGCCCGAGTAGTGCCCCAAATTTGATGGATAGCTTATTAAGTAAACAGATTGGACAAATAAACTAAAAAAGAGTATCTTTATTGCTTTCAGTCTTCGAGCGATTAAGATGCCCATTGTAAAAAATTCTTCAGAGTCTATAGGTGATCATTATCCAACTACAACAGGTCGATTAAAGCAGATAAGAACACAATTGAAAGGTCTCCATAAAAAGGTCGCTTTACTAGGCGACTCTACTATCGATAATGGCTACTGGATACAAAAAGACACGCCTTATCCAAATAAAACACATAATGTAACTCATCAAACTGCTATGGCCTTGGCGAGCCTCACCAATACAGGTTCCTATGATCTAGCAAATTTCGCTGTGGATGGGGCAACGACCTCTGATTTGTTGAATTATTGTTATTTAAATAAGGTTCTTAACAGCGATAACGATCACCCAGCTGAATTGGTTGATCAACTTCAGGCAGTATGTCATTGGCAACCAGATATTGCTGTATTAAGCGTAGGTGGAAACAATTATCGTGAAGCCCTGGCTTCCACTTTATTAAAACGCATGAATTACCCGCAGCTTTTATTAAGATTTACACCCGCAGAAGCTAAGCCTATGATTCGAGAGGCATTTACACGAGTAAAAGCAAAACTGTTAAACGAATATAAGCAGATTATTGATAAATTAGTAGCAGAAAATGCTGAGCTCAGTCGAATTGTTCTTTTATCGCAATATTATCCTGCGATTACGGAATTAACGCCTTATTTTATATACTCCGGCTTTTCACATGTCGCACATGCTGACGGAAAAGGAGCGACCTCCTTTGTAGCCGTTGAAGAAACGATGAATGAGTTATATCGAGAAGTTTTGAGTTATGCAGCAACCAAAAATAAAGAGATTGTTTTTGTTGATATGACCTCTTCTCTCAATCCTTTGGGTGGGAACCATACTTTTCAAATCGAGCCTAATGAACAAGGCTCTAAGCTCATGGGAAAACTCATTGCCCATGCTCTCGACTATCAATTTATTCCCTCGGAGGAAAAGGCCCATCAATCGTCGATAGTTGCAATTGTTATGAATCCAGATGAAGCATCTATACATACTATTGCCTTGGACAATGAAACTATCAAAACCTACGGTGTCAAAAAGATTAATCAGTTCATTAGTGACAGCCGTTATCGGCACTTGGGATTATTATTTTCACCTTCGACCAATTTAACAACTCGCTATGAAAGTGCTTATCAAGCTGTAGTAGGCAGGCAATTCGATTCTGATTTTTCAGGTTTGTTTGCTTTTGGATTGCTGGATCTTAGCCTGATTACTATTGCAGCTTCTTATTTATGGAGAGTAGCTGTTAACGATGAACTGCATATGGCGTTAAGAGTTGCTGCAGGCGTAATAGCAGCGCCTGTCTTGCTTGCTAGAATGATTGTCGGTTTAGCCTTAATGCTTGTGCTTGCTTTGCCTATTTATGGTTATCATAAGGCCTTTAGTTCTTTACCTGAAAATGAAGACGCTCTGGTGCAGTTTGAAGAAGCAGCGGAAGAAGAAAACAGATCTACCCTAAGTTAAGGTCAACGTGCTGGCTCGGGCCAATTATAATTATTGATCAAATTAAAGGCATATGTATAATGATTCTGCTTTTGTATCAGGAATCATCTATGTTTGCGCAAATAAAAGCCTTTTTTACTAATCTTTGGCAGGATATTACCTCTTTTTTTTTAAACCTATTCAAAGAGTCTTCTTCTTTTTGCGATAGTGATAAATACAATTTTGTGCTCTATATACTCAATGGACAGCACAGCAACAATAAGGAAGGTTTCGCTTTACGTCATGTTGATAGCGATGAAATCAATAACCACAATATCCAAAATGGATTCAGAGGCGATGCGATTAGCTTTTCAATAACCCCCTCTATTATGAGCTCCGTATTAGGCACAGCAGTTAACAATTATCGCTGGGTTGCTTTAGAGTCAGGGCAATTTAGTTTAATGACCGAATACAGGAATATGCCGATTGTGCTTGACGAGTCACTTGCTGTAAAAATTTTTGATTGTTTGCATGAAAAGATCCTTCAATTTATTGGGCTGAACTTTGATGGTGATATTCATCATTTCATGTTAATAAAAAACATGAAAGGTGCAGCACTTCCCTATGACATAAAAGATATTTATCCTACTGGCAAATGTGGTAAGCAGGCAGTTGAGGCTACGCAAGTGGTTAAGGTTTTTTCTAAAAATGCCAGTTTGCATGATGCAAAGGATATGTTGCAATATATTGAAACAGGAATTCTGCGATTGGCTAAACCGACAAAACATCCCTACAGCAAGGAAAGTACTGAAGCTATTTTAACTATTTTACGTGATATAAAACTTAGTCCTGATGAGCAGCAACTCGAACTTGATAATGTTCGTAAAAGGCTTGTTGAAGAAGAATATGATAAGAGCTGGTCGGAGTATAAATTTAATAGCATGTATGATTCTAAGGGTTCTTTCAGGATTTTCAGTGCATCTATTGCTGCGGTGAATGAGGATCTTGAGTATTTCAGGGCCTTAATCTAACGTGAGTTCTGGATAAGAAAGAGAGATTAATTCTCTCACCAGCACGAACGGCGTTCTGTGGGTAAGGAGCCTTTCTATCCCTTACCAGAGCTCACTCACTTTAATCTAAGATCGCTAGCATGTTGAAAACCAGAAAAAAGAACTTATTAGTTAGTACTCTCTTTTTTTTCATATCTCTGGCTTCCTGGAAAATCATGAATGAAAAAAATGCTCCAACTCTTTTAGATTTTGCATCAAGCAGAGCAGCGATACTGCATAGAGTTATTAAGCCTCTAATGTATCCTTTAAGCAAAGATGACAGAAAACTGATTAGAGACATGAAATATTCTATTTTACCGCCTCAACTTAGCAAACAGAATGCAGCTTGGTCTGATTCTGTAGGAATGGCTGCAAACCAATGGGGTTTAGAAAAAAGAATTTTTTTATTCGCCCCCGAAGGAACATCAAAGGGGATTGAAGTAGTTATCAACCCTGCTTATGTTCCAGTTTTGGATTCCGAAACAGACTATGAGTGGGAAGGTTGTTTTTCATTACCACTAACTCTCGGTTACGTACAACGCTATACAAAAATTCGGATTAACTATCAGAATGAGGAAGGCAAGTTTATTACAAAGATTTTGAAGGGATACCCAGCTCGAGTGTGGCAACATGAAACAGATCATTTAGATGGGCTTTTGTACGATAATGCTAAAGCCCGGATCTGTTTGGAAAAAATGGTTTTTTTAACACAGCAAGCAGCTGAATTATTTTATGATGCCAAAGATAAAGAACAGGGGCGTTAACGTTTCCTTAATTTGAGCCACCCGCGCGGGATTTTCAGGGTTGTACATTGTTCCATGGAGCGAAACATAGATTCCACAGATACCCAATAGGCTTCGTTAATATCAGGATCCACATCAGCAATTAAAATCTCATTTTTGATGGAATTCCAGGAAATTAGAGGGGAATAATGAGGATTTCCATGTTCACAAAGATTAGTGAAAACGAAGTCATCCTGAAGATAATTTACGATAATGACAGTATTTTTAAGAAGGAAAAACTCTTCAATATCGTTTAAAAAGAGGTGGAAATTTTCAGGATAGGCTCGTCTCAATTGGATATCGATTTTTTGTTCATAGATAAGCTCAGAAACAAATTGCAGCTCGTGTAAAGCCATTCCTCGCATCAAGAAATCTGTTATTGGCAGCCATCGCCTAAGCCCCTCCTCACTCCACCTGGATTCCTTTTCAGATTTAAATCCTAGACCGCGAGTGGCCAGAATAACAGAGGCTGGACCACAGGTTGTATTGCTCGATTGACGAAATCCATCGCGATAGACCTGCTCTAGTCGAAAAAATAAATTATCCATAAATTTCTACTCAAAATTTATCATGATTCTCAGTTATTATTGGTTCTTCTGCCAATGGCTGAGGTTCACCTATTATTTGTTGTCTCAAATCATGCATATGACCGGTTGAAAAGAAAAGTTCGGCAGTTAAAAACATAGGTGCGATCAGAGCCTGCCAAAGATTATCCACCAGCGCCGGGCGCTTACCTTCGATAATCTGCCCTGCTAGCTGCAGCGCCAAGCCCAGCACAAAGGTAATTACAAAAGTCCATAACGATCTGCTATCCGGTCCATATCTGGTGACAAGATGGGCAAGCCCCAGCAAAATAAAGAGGATAACAGTAAGCGCCATGGCTAGCCGCCAATTGAGGTAGTAGTAATAACCCAGCAAAACGAGAGTTGCTATTCCGGCAAGAGTAAAATTCATCACCCCAGGAATCACCAGATGAAGAAAACTTAACAAAACCATGAGAGAAAAAATAATGAGGGGTACACCAATAAAATGAGTGTAACGAGTTATCCGATTTTGATGGTAGGAGGCGTAGATTCGAGCTTGTTCTATAAAGGAATTCATTTTTATAATCCTGAAAATGGGTTAGATAAAAAGTAGCATCTCTTGATATTAGAGGCAATTATTAATCTATTAATTGTTTTAGGAAAAACCAGCTTGCAATTCCTGCCAGGGTCATGAGAAGAGATCCAAATAAATGAGCAGCTATAGCACCCAATGACAGAACTACTCTTCCCTGTTGTACCAAACTGAGCACCTCTGCTGAGAATGAAGAAAAGGTTGTTAAGCCGCCGCAAAAACCTGTAATGATGAATAATCTCCATTCTGGAGCAATATTGGGTAGCTGTGCAAAACAGGCAATCGCAAGTCCGATAATATAGCCTCCTACAAGATTAGCCACAAGCGTGCCAGGAGGTATAGCTGGAAAGATATTATTAAGCTTAATACCAAAAAGCCAGCGCAGCAGAGCACCAAAGGCCGCACCTATGCTAATTGCAACAACGGATTTCCACATAAGCGATCCTGCTTTATATTTATCTTGAAAATTAATAATCAATGGTAAAAAAATTTGGGTTATAAATATAGCAATACCATAGAAATTTCCTATCGTCTCGAACTATATTAATACGCAACATATCAAGAGACCTAAGTTTAGGCTGTTCAGCAAGGAAACATACTCGATTATCGCCTGAAATATTTACAAAATGATAATTAGTAAAGGGTGAGTAAGTACTGGGAAAACGGTAATAATTTGCAGATGGTATCAGAACCACCGGCCTGCCAGTCAGAAGAATTTTATCGGCAAAAGAGTTAAAACTAAGGGTAATGAGGAAAAAATAGAAGAACTTTATAATAACTCCTTTCATAGCATCCTCCCTTAATGTTAATGATTTCCTGAATTTAGCTAGCTACTAAAGTATAGACTTACTAAAGGGATAATTCTTTATGGCGAAAGCAGCTTAAAACATGATCATTTACCATACCCAGAGATTGCATAAACGCATAACAGGTCGTGGGCCCCATAAAGACGAACCCATCTTTTTTTAACTGCTTGGCCATAGCTGTTGAGGCATGCGTAATTGCTGGAACTTCTGTTAAGGATTGCCAGTTATTTTGTTTGACGGTTCCGTCTGTAAATTGCCAAAAA
This sequence comes from Tatlockia sp., assembly GCA_013812775.1. Classification (GTDB taxonomy): domain Bacteria; phylum Pseudomonadota; class Gammaproteobacteria; order Legionellales; family Legionellaceae; genus Tatlockia. Next base: position 12,843 of record JACCSX010000001.1, read on the forward strand.
TAATTAACGATATTTTCCTTTTCCGCTAATTCTAAAAAACGTTGGGCATTGGTTTGTAGTGATTTAATTTTAAGGCGGTTACGAATAATGGTTTCATTAGCTAGTAAGCTATCAAAATCCTCAGCGGTCATTGCAGCCAGCTTTTCAGGAGAAAATTGGAAAAAAGCCTTACGCATGGCTTCTCGTTTTTTTAAAACTGTGAACCAGTTTAATCCGGCTTGCATGCTTTCAAGAATGATCATTTCAAACAATTTTTCACGATTTTTAACAGGAACGCCCCATTCTTCGTCGTGATAAGCTATATAAAGTGGATCTTTAAGACACCAGCTGCAACGTTCCATAATACTCCAAAGAATTTAATTTACCCGTCCGAATCAATAAGCGCTGGCGGGGGTGTCTGATTTCACAATTTAATGCTAAAGTTTCTTACTAAAAGCACAATTGGGTGATGCTAACATGGACTGGTTTCGTAAAAAAGCAATAAGTACAGGTGATAAAACTGATAGTAATTTAGCTCAATGTCTTTCTGCCTTTGACTTGGTTTTCTTAGGCGTCGGCGCAATTATTGGTGCTGGAATTTTTGTGTTAACCGGGATTGTTGCAGCTACCGATGCTGGCCCTGCTATTATAATATCTTATATTATTGCCGGCTTTGCCTGTGCTTTTGCAGCCCTATCCTATGCTGAGCTTGCATCATCAATTGGCGGTTGTGGATCTGCCTATGGCTATGCCTACGCGGGCTTTGGCGAGTTGATTGCCTGGATAGTCGGTTGGGATTTATTGTTGGAATATTCCATCTCGGTTTCTGCTGTTTCGGTTGGCTGGTCAAGCTATTTTAACGATTTTTTGCTTGCCCTTAAAATACATCTGCCTTCGAATTTGCATCATGGCTTTGCAGATGGTGGCTATTTTAATCTTTCAGCATTCTCAATCATTATTTTTTTAGCCCTGCTCTTAATCTGTGGTGTTAAATCCAGTTCTCGCGCCAATAATATAATGGTGATGATAAAACTGACGGTAATTCTTCTTTTTATAGTAGTAGCGTCTACGGAAGTGAAGACGCAAAATTGGTCTCCTTTTATGCCGTTTGGCTGGCAGGGAGTGATGGAAGGAGCCTCCTTAATATTTTTTGCCTATATTGGTTTTGATGCCGTTTCAACTGCAGCAGAAGAGGCGGTAAATCCTCAGCGTGATGTACCATTGGGTATCATTGGTTCCTTACTGCTTTGCACCGTTTTATACATTATTGTTGCAGGCTTGCTCACGGGAATCACGCCCTATTACACGCTCAATGTTTCCTCTCCTATTAGCAGGGTAATGCTTAACCTCGGCCACAAATTTGTCGCAGCAATGGTTGGTGTGGGAGCCATTGCAGGTTTAACAACTGTGATGCTGGTTCTTTTCTACGGCCTTAGCCGCATTTTCCTTGCCATGGCTCGGGATGGCTTATTGCCTCGTTATTTTGCAGTTACTAATTCGTCCACAAAATCGCCGGTGCGTATTATTGTTGTCTGTGGTGTATTAATGGCCTTTCTATCGGCATTTATACCCATGCATGAGTTAGCTGAACTGGTTAATATTGGGACACTTTTTGCTTTTATCATCGTTTGTATTGGGGTCATTATCTTACGCTATACTCACCCTGATTTACCTCGCCCATTCAAAACACCATGGATGCCCTGGATTCCAGCATTAGGCGCGCTAACCTGTGCTTATCTTATATTCCATCTTCCCGGCGTGACAATGCTTCGTTTTATGATTTGGATGGGAGTAGGGATGGTTATTTATTTCTTATATGGTCGTTTTAATAGCCAATTGAATGTCAAGGAAAATACTAAAAAAGTGCATCATTAACTACCTTCAATTATAGTAAAAATGATCCCGAACATGTGTTGAGGGCGTTGGCTCGATATGCTAACTGAGAGAATCAAAGAATGGCTCTGCAATTTATGACTGAACAACTCGGTGAAATGTTAATATTAGATTGGCTTAAGTGAGGAAAATTTATTTAATGATGGTTAACATGATTGCTCCCGAAACAATACCTGCGGCTGGAATAGTCAAAAGCCAGGAAAGAAAAATACGTTTTAAAACAAACCAGTGAGTGGCTTTCATGCCGTTTAACAGTCCAACTCCAGCAATTGAACCCGTGACTGTGTGGGTCGTTGAGACTGGAATACCTTGTTCAGTTGCCAAAAAAATCATTATTGCAGCTCCTGATTCAGCAGCACAGCCGCGCATGGGATTGAGTGATGTTATTTTGGTGCCGAGCGTATGAACTATGCGCCAACCACCTGCTAAAGTGCCCAGGCTAATAACAACCTGGCAAGAAATCACCACCCAGAAAGGAATATAAAAAGTATCACCGAGCATGTTTGCAGAAAATAGCAAGATAGCAATAATCCCCATGGTTTTTTGCGCATCGTTTCCGCCGTGGGTGAGACTTAATAAGGCAGACGAGATAAGTTGAAAGCCGTTAAATAATTTGTTCATTGACTGTTCAGAATATTTTTTTAAAAGCAGGCCAAATAGAAAAGTTAATAAAAATCCCGCAACTATAGCAACGGAAGGTGTGACAAAAATTCCGATAGCAACCTTGATAAAGCCTGCGGGTTTGAGCGCGGCAATACCTGCTTTAGCTAAGCCAGCACCAGCAAGACCACCAATCAAGGCATGTGATGAGCTGGAAGGCAGGCCATAATACCAGGTCACCAGATTCCAAAAAATAGCCCCGATTAAGGCCGAGAAAATAAGTTTTGCATCAATAACGGTTGTGTCTATCAATCCATTTCCAATGGTTTGAGCAACCATCAGATTAAAAACCATGAAAGCAATCAAGTTAAAAAAAGCGGCCCATAAAACTGCTTGACGCGGAGTCAAAACACCTGTGGTCACAATCGTTGCAATTGAATTTGCAGCATCATGAAAACCGTTAATGAAATCAAAAGCAAAGGCTACAAACACAACAAAAATAATAAATAAAGTACCTGACTCCATATCTTGTCCTTAAAAGCCATTCTTTTATTTCTCTATTGGCCGAATTCTGACCTGCTTAATTCGGGCGCCTTTTATACGTTCAACCGTGGCGGAAAAGTCCGGAAAACTTAAAATTGTTCCTTCTTTAGGAATGTATCCCAAGGTATGTAAAATCAGACCGGCAATTGTTGCGACCTCATCTTCCTTTTCAATATCAAACGATAACTCACGTAGCAAGGCTCGTTCAAGTGCAAAGAGTGGGCAATCGCCCTGGACAGTTATGCTGCCATCACTGTGTGTAAGCCAGGCATCTTGTGTTTTATGGAATTCATCTTTAATCACACCAATAACCAAATGCAATAAATTATCCAAAGTTACAAAGCCAACAATAGCACCATGACGCCCATAAACCAGGGCAAAATGTGGCATCCCATCCTGAAATTGCCTTAACAGAGCCAAGACAGGCAGTCTGGAGGAAATTTTAGGTACTGGTCTAACTAAGGTTTCAAGTGAAAGCTCGGTATTCCCTTTAATGTCGTGCAGGAGGGGTAGTAAATCTTTCACGTGTAAAATTCCAACGATTTGTTTCCTGGTTTTATCATAGACTGGATAACGGCTAAAACGATAGCGATTTAATGTTTCGATTAAATTATCGCTGGAAATCGGATTTGACAGCCTCGCCATATCATCATAGGAGCGCATAATGTCACTGACATCTAGATCGCCAAGCTCAAGGGTATGAGCAAGAATACTGCTTTCCTGGGGAGTTAATTCACCATGTAATTGGCTGGAACGTAAAATCAATTTGATTTCTTCGTTGGAATGATACTGTTCACCAGGATGGATAACATCCAGTCCCAAGCTTTTCAGCAGCCGGTTGGAGCAGGAATTGAGTACCCAAATCACGGGATACATAAGCCAGTAGAAAAAATACAAAGGTGCCGCGGTCCATAATGATATTTGTTCGCTTTGGCGAATTGCTAGCGATTTTGGCATTAATTCACCGACCACTATGTGAAGAAAGGAGAGCAGCGAAAAAGCAAAGATAAAACTTATAAATTCGATGAGCACCGCGTTGTCGAGCCCAATCCAATAAAAGAGAGGGGTTAATAGATGAGCGAAAGCAGGTTCGCCAATCCAGCCTAAGGCCAGAGAGGCGAGTGTGATACCAAGTTGGCAGGCGGATAAATAGGCATCGAGTTTGTGATGGACTTTTGCCAGAATTTTGCCAAGCCAGGGATATTCTTCTTTGATGATGGCAACGCGGGTGTAACGTAATTTCACCATTGCAAATTCAGCGGCGACAAAAAACGCATTGAACAAAACAAGCGCAAAAGCCGCCAGAATTAGAAGAATATTCTCCATTGCTAAATGTGATAGCTAGTATGAGTCATTAATTTAGATACTCCTTGCATTAATTTTTTTATAAAAAGCGGAAGTTCTGTAGCTCCGGCTTCCTTTGCAACCTCCGCATGATGGGCTTCGTCTTCATGCATCTGCTCTAAAATCGCTTTCGATTTTTTATCCTGAGCTGGCAGTGTCTGCAAGTGTTTCTGCAAATGGGCGCTCACCTGCAGCTCAGTTTCGGCCACAAAGCCAAGACTTAGGCGATCACCTGCGATGCCAGCGAGTGCACCAAGCATAAAAGAACCCAAATACCAGAAAGGATTTAACAGGCTGGGTTGGCTGCCAAGTTCAAGTAGACGTTGCTCACACCAGGCCAAATGATCTATTTCTTCAGTTGCCGCTTCATCCATTTGCACTTTGACCTCAGCCAATTGCGCAGTTAGTCCCTGCCCTTGATAGAGCGCTTGAGCACAGACTTCACCCGAATGATTAACACGCATTAGACCTGCAACATGTCGCCTTTCCTCGGAGTTCAGGCACGACTCCTCAAGGCTCTGACTGGGCGATATTCGCTGCGAAGGTCGTTTGCCAGGAGGGGCTAAGGTGCGCAAAGCACTGTCTATTTCGCATATCAGGGTTTCAATTAGACTAAAATTGCGCATCAGCTATCTCGAAAAATAACAATAACACTAATGTTAGCCTGATTAGGCTAAACTTTGAAGTAAAAGGGACGGCTGTCTAGTCAGTAAAGCTTCCTAGGGGCTTTTAAAAATACGCCACATTAGCAAGGGTGATATTAGCAAACAGGCAGCTGAAATGAGCAAAGGCATTTGCAAACTGTAATTAGAAAGAACTCCTAATAATAATCCATTAATACCAAAAGCAAGGGACATGATAGCACCAGTGACGCCCATTACCCAGCCTTGGGAATTATCATCAACCTGATTTGAGAACAGGGTTAATATGGTTGAATAGGCTATGGCCATTGCAATAGAAACCAGCATGACATTGAACCAAACGTAAAGTTCCTTTGGCGCTATAACTGTTAATACAATACCCAAAGCAGCAAGCATAGAGCCTACTATGGTGCAGTGTTTAAGTGAAAAACGGTTAGTGAGAGGACCTACTAAACAACCTGTGCCCACACCGAACCCAGCGCCCATTAATCCCATATAAAATCCGTTTTGCAAGGATGAAAAATGATACATTTGCAGGAGATACATTGAGATAAACGAATAAAAACCCGACCAGCCAAAGATCATAATTAATAAAATTATAGATAGTTTGGAAATTTTTTCATCTTTAAATGCGGACATAAAAATCTTTATTGCATGGTAAAGTTTTAATTGAACCTTAGACCTTTGCGTAAATGATTCTTGAAATAACCATTGCAATAAAATGGCATTTATTAATGAAATGGTGGCTGCAAAATAAAATGGCATTGCATAATCAAACCAAGATACTAAGGATGAAGCAGATAATAGGCCGCCAATTATAGGACCAAAAGCAAATCCGATTGAACAGAAAAATAAAATAAACCCCAGGTTTCTCGCTTTATGTTCTGGCTTACTTAAATCCACGATGGCCGCCTGGGCAATCGCCTGACTGCCTGCTGTGAATCCAGCGATAATACGACCCAGCATCAGTAAGCTATAATTTGCAAACAAGATTGCCAACGCCGTAAATAAATACCCGATAACCGCACCTACCAGGCAAATCATTAAGGATTTTTTTCTACCAATCTGGTCTGATAAATCCCCTAAAAAAGAGGCGCCAAAAAACCAGCAGAGCATATAGATTCCAATGGTTAATCCGTATAGAACATTGCGCACATTCAGAGACATCTCGTCAGCAAAAAAATGTGCGGTCGGATCAAAGACCAGAGCATTTAAAACAGGAAAAACCAAACCAAGTCCCATGCTATCGATAAATAACACAAGAAAAAGAGGTGCCGCAGTCAAAAAGAAAGATTTCGGACGGCTGTTGGAATTAGAATTTTCTATGGAATTATTGATAGTATCGCTTAACATATAAACCTCAGATTAAACCTGCAATCGTATTTTATAAAGATTATTTAAATTTGCCAACTTTAATTGCATTTATCACTCTGGTTAGTACCATTGATGCCCATTTATTTAGCTGAGGCTTATTTTGTTCACAGGTATAAGGTAAAAAACACATATGATGACAAAAGGCATGGAACAACAAAAGATTAATCATCTCTTCGTCGGCACTACCATAGGCATAAATAAATGCCTGAAACGCCTCTTCTTCGAAAATCATTCCAACTGCCAAATCAATTCCAGGATGACCAATATGAATATCTCCCCAATCAATTAATCCCGTTGGGGTTAACGTTTCAGGATTCATAACCACGTGTCTGCTATATAAATCCCCGTGTAGATACGTTTTTTTATTTTCTTTAAAGGTTAAAGAAGGTAACAAAGCAATTATCTCTTCCAATGTTGTTTTATCAAAGCCTGATTCCAGGTAATAGTTCTCATAGCTGCTGAGATTTCCCTTACAGCGTGAAATTCGTTGATTAACATCATATTGCCAGAGTTCATGGGAAATTAATGAACGATGTTCTTTTTTTATGGGAACAGCATGCAATTCGGCCAACCAGGACGCTAGAGTTTTAGCAAAGCTTGTATCGGCAATAAGCGTTTGCATGGCATCCGAAACCGGCTTGCCAGGGATCATTGCATAACCTGCAAAGGGATAGGGATATAAATCTGAAGGTTCACCAATCCATTGCGGCGCCGAGAGAGGGAATGATAACTGGCTAGCAACATAAGGTAACAATAAAATCTCATTTTCCATGCAGATTAATCCTAATTCTCTACGAGGAAAACGAAAAATTAGGGTTTCGTTAACAAGATAAACCATATTATCCCAGCCTTCATCCATTTGGTGGATCGTTTTAACGATGATAGAATGCTGCGACTCAATAAGTTGCTTTGCTTTTTTTTCATCGATAGCGATAGACTGATGCCATGCGTGGGTCATAATAATCCTCAGAATTCCAGGAAAAAGCAGAAATTATGCGTGCTGAAAAATAATTTACTAGGATTTTACCACAACTGATTAAATTAATTAGTGTGAGGGAGAATAATGAAAACCAGATATAGACTTTACCGTGAACATAAATACGTATCCTTTATGATTTCTTCTTTTAGCTCTAAACTTGCAAAGGTCGATTTTAGTTCTGATGCTAATGTGCACCTTATTAAAGAGCAGCTTGCGGAAATTATTAACCTCATGCAGGGCCATGCTTCCCACGAAAACTCCAGCATTCATGCCTTATTAAAAAACAAAGGGTCTTCTGTTCACGAAAAAATTGAAGCAGAACACAGCAGCCATGTCGCTACCTTTGAGAAATTAAATCAATTATTAACAGCTGCACTTGAATCCCCGGATTCTGAAAAAAAATAGAGCTTGGTTATCAATTCTACCTCGGCTTACAATACTTTGAAGCTGAAAATCTGCTTCATCAACTTTATGAAGAAACAGTTATCATGCCTGAATTGCAGCGTCTGTATACGGATGAAGAAATTTTGGCAAATGTTGATGCAAAAACCTATGCGCTGATGACTCCAGATCAAATGGTCAACATGATTGAGGTACTATTTCCGCATTTTAACGCCGATGATCGGGAAGCTTTTCTCAGGGATATTTATAAATCAGAACCCGTTAAATTCCACGAAGCATGGAAGGGTATTGCAACCATTATTGATGCGGCTGAACGTAAGCGGTTGATAGCTCGCTTGGGGATTCTCTTTGAAAATGAATCTGCTTCAATGGTTTAGATTTAAAGATCTAAACCAAGGTTTTCATCAACAAGCCTTATCTCAATTCGTTCTTTGCTGGCTCCAATATTAACCCTTTTTAAGCTGATAAAACCCACTTCGCCCGTAGTTTTTACATGGGTTCCCCCACAGGCGACTTTGGAAAAACCTTCTATCTCCCAAAAACGTCGTTGTGTTTCAGTATCGGAAAAGCCGGTTTTAATCGCTCTATTGCTTGCTATTATTTCCTTATACTCGGCCAGGACATTTTCTAAAATTGAAGCGATATTTGTGTCATAGGCAAAATCTATCCTGGCTTTGCTTTCAGCAATATGTGCCCCAATTTTTTTAATAGCAAGTTTGCTTGTTACAAGCTCAAGAACCAATTCAGCCGCAAAATGTAAACGCATCAGTCTATATCTACGAGGCCAATTGATTTCCATGAATACTTTATCACCCTCAACAATATTATGACCTTCTGGTAGGGTGTAATAGATTAAATTATCCACGATTTCTGAGTTAAAAATCGGAAGTCCGTTGATAAAAGCCTGATCGCTTTCTTGGCCGCCAGAGAAAGAAAACACGATCGTTCTTCAAATAAAAGACGGTTTTTATCAACCTCTAAAACTTTAGTGGTTAAATTATTCTGATAAGGGTTATCCCAAAAAACTTTTCTCATAATTCGGCCTATTTAATTGAAACTATTTTCCCATTAGTTAAATTTCTAAGCTTGGAAGAGCATAAGCTAAAAACAGCATTTGGTGTTCCTGCTGCAGCCCATAAGGTATCAAATTTCAGTAGATCTTCATCAATAAAAATAGTTTGTATAGTTTGTGCATGCCCAACGGGCGGTACTCCACCAATAGCAAATCCTGTTATTTCGCGCGTAAAGTTGGCATCCGCCTTGGTGATTTTTTCGCCAACTAATTGTTCAATAGTTTTCTCATTTACGCGATTTATACCGCTCGCCAAAATTAGAACAGGTTGATTTGCGGTGGTTGAGCGAAACAATAGGGATTTCACAATCTGTGCTAGTTCACATCCTATTGTTGTTGCTGCATCGTTCGCAGTGCGCGTACTGGAAGACAGCTCAAGGACTTCAAAGCCTAACCCTTTTTTTGTCAAAGCATCGTGGGCGCTCTGCGCGCTTTTACTTAATGGTTGTTTGTTCATATCTACTTCTCCATTTATCAGTTCACAACTTGTGCGTTATAGCGCATAATATCTCATATTAACATTGTGCGCCATAACGCACAAGCTATTTATAGGATTATTTGTGGGAAACATATACGAGCAGATCGCATTAAAGTTAAAAGATTTACGCCAAAAGAGAGGCTGGAGTTTAGATAAAACTGCAAAAGCAACAGGGGTATCTAAAGCCATGTTAGGGCAGATAGAGCGAGAAGAATCGAGCCCAACAATTGCAACGTTATGGAAAATAGCTAGCGGTTTTCAAACACCATTTTCTTCTTTTATTGATGATAATCAGAGTGAGTTTAATGAACCAGTTTTCCGCGGCGGTGAAGCTCAACCTCTTCACCCTGATGATCAAAAAATTCGAGTCCTTTCACTATTCCCTTATGATGCTCAATTAAGTTTCGAAGTTTTTATTATTGAATTATTACCTGAATGCGAACATTTATCGTCGCCACATAAACCTGGCGTGATAGAGCATGTCATTGTGGCTCAGGGAAAAATGGAGGTTTTGGTAAATGGTATTTGGCAGGAATTAGCCAGTGGAGAAGGGCTGCGATTTAATGCAAATCAACCGCATGGCTACAGAAATAACTCACCAGAAATAACTCGTTTTCACGATATTATTCATTATCCTGCTGGGTAGTAGTATCTACACGAATCCATTTCAATGGCTACAGGGCTTGGCAATAATTCTTTCCCGTATTTTTGAGTTAAAACGCCAAAATAACAATGACATGCTAAATCCAGCACCTATTGACATACCAAACCATAACCCAGGTCCACCAAAATCAAATCGAGTTGCTAGTAAATACCCTATAGGTAAGGCGAGGCCCCAATAACTAATTATAGAGCTTACTAAAGTAAAAGTCGTATCTTTCAAAGCACGTAGCGCGCCAAACAAAGTGATTCTTGTTGCTTCTAGTAATTGAAAAACTGCGCTTAGAGCAAATAGTTGTTTAGTGTAATTTACAATCAGAGCATTTTCTGGATTGCTCACATCAAAATCAACAGAAATCAATAAGCTAGGCCATAACCAATAAATGACTGCAAATAAGCTCATAAAAGTGAGAGAAATAGAAAGGCCAGCATAATTAGCGCGTTTTGCAGCGCTTATTTCATTTGCTCCAATTAAATGCCCCATGCGAACAGTCAACGCTTGGGCAACAGAGAAAATGACCCCCATGAGCGCTCCCATATATTGCAGAGCTATTTGATTAGCAGCTAATAATTGTGGGCTTAACGAGCCCATGATTATTGTTAGTGCAAAGAAAAAGCCGACCTCAAAGCAATACATGATTCCCATCGGTAGCCCAACTTTTAATAATTCCCAAATATAAAATGGTTTGTCTATTGTAAAAACATTTTTCAAATACACTTGATACCGCTTATTGGTAAATAGATAGAGTGATAATACAAAAACCATAATCCAGTAACTGATGGTTGTACCCCAGCCAGCACCTGCAATACCTAAAGCTGGCATGCCGAACTTTCCAAAAATTAAGGCGAAGCTAAAAAACAAGGCTAATAGAACTGACAAAATTGTGAATACCATTACAACGCGCCCATGACCTAAGCCGATAATGAACTCTGTCAACGCTACAACGATGAAGGTAGGCAACAGCCCCCAGGTCAGGGCATGTAAATAAGGTTCGGCGAGCAGGGCCACGGATTGGTCTTGTCCAAAGAACAGAAATATGGGAGCCATATTCCAAAATAAAAAAACTGCTGGGATAGAAAGGAGCACTGCAAGCAGCAGCCCATCTCTGGTAACTCGTGATATTCCGCGCAGGTCTTTAGCCCCATGCATGTGAGATATTAATACATTAATAGAGCTTAATGTGCCGAATATAATCACAACAAAAACACCAAATAACCAGCTCACCAGAGCACCAGCAGCCAATGCTTCCTGACTCAAATGAGCTAGAAATACCGTTTGAAAAAAACCAATAGAGGCCCCAACCATACCCGTTAACACAAGTGGGTAAGCCAATTTTATCAAGGGATACAAATCTCTTTTAATGGCTGTTGACCACATATAAACACCTTAGTTGACAGTGAGCGCTTGCTACGATGGATAGTCCTCTTTTATTAGCTCCGTCTTTTTAATCTCATTAACTACGAATCGGATAAAATCGATTGCTTCTGCTTTAAATAGCATTGTTTTTCCATATTCCCAATTCTCAGCAGCCTCAATAAGCGAGTTCCATTGAACATAAGTTTTTTTAACCCATTCGGCTGAAATTATTTTACTGGCAGTTTTAGCACAAAAAACAGTGTAAAGAATACGGCATAGATTTAATACGAGATAAGATTGATAGTGGCTATTATCTAACCAGTCTAAATCCTGTATCTTCGGCTCCCATTCATTAAATAAATCCTTTATACATGCCTTTTGTACTTCAATAATATTAATAGGTTCTAACAAACTAGAAAACTTTGGGCCTATAAGAGGTACGCTGTTTTTGTATAATAAATAATTATTGATTATCCACTCATTCCCGTAATCAGCCTTCGCATAAAAAATGCCTCCGCCATAATAAGGGCGGGGCTCTAATGGAGGTTTGATACTGGATAACATCGCTTGAGGCGTGTAAGAACATTCTATTCTTTCTTTCCACTCAAGATGTTTTCTTTCAAATTCCTGATGAAGGATTTTTATATGTTCAAGTGCTTGTTTATCTAAAGGATTTTTTATAATGGCAATAAGATCGATATCACTACTACCCTTTCTAAAATCACCATGGACTATAGAACCGAAAAGATATAGTCCATTCAGATTGGTTCCCAAAATTTTTTTTATCTCTGCGGAAAGTTCCTGCAACACTAAATTAATATTTTGGTATGCTCTGAGATCTTTAAATTCTTTACTAAGAGATTTAGAATAATTCATGATGTACCTACTAAATAAATCATATAATAGCAAGCCTGATTTCTCAATACTTGTTCCTGATTTCGATTTTTATTTAGTAATTGGACACATCGTTATTCTCAATATATTTTTAAGGGGGTTCTTCTAAACATTAGAGGCAACTGATCCGGAGGGGCCGAAGATTGTCTACATTGCATCTATATGATTTTAACAATTCGTAGCTACTTGATCAAGCGTCATGAAACGCCTTGATTTAATTAGCTCCCCCGGGGATGGGTTCGAACCGAAAAAGAGGCTTGAGCAGAAGAAAAAATAGTAGCTGACTTAAATCGACGATCACATGTATTAGTAAAATGCTTTAAGATAAAAAATATTTTGAGATGTTGAATATCCAAGTATGCTATTTCTAGATGATTTTAGATGATAATTGAGAAAAAATATGAAAAACGCTCCCTTGCAAACCATACAAAAGCTAATTAGAGAGCGATATAGTAGTGCTAAAGCAATATACTGGGCAGGTTCTGTTTCGCGAAATAACGGTACAGACGCTTCAGACCTTGATTTGGTTATTGTATTTGAATCTCTTCCTTACGCTTATCGTGAAGCATTCATTTATAATAGTTGGCCAATTGATGCATTCATCCATGATCTTGATACTTTAGGTTATTTTTGTGAGCAACTAGAACCTAATGATGGTCGACCCGCTTTGATTCAAATGATTTTGGAAGGGCATGAGATTTTGAGTCTGAATAATTTTGGGCAACGTGTTAAGTGCATTGCTCAAGGTGCTCTAAATGCGGGACCTAATCAGTTGAGCCAGACTCAAATTGAGCGAGAGCGGTTCCTTATTACAGATATCCTTGACGATATTAAATTTTCAAAAAACAAAGATGAACAACTAATTTCTGTCATACATCTATGTGAACCACTCCTTCAATTTTATTTTAGGGCACAGAAAAAATGGACTGCCAGTGGCAAATCACTTATTCGTTATTTGAAAATAGATAACCCTAATCTTGCATTGGAGTTCAGTCAAAGTTTTGAACACTGGTTAAAAACAGGAAAGGTTACTCTGATAGAAGGTTTGGTGCAGAAAATCTTAGCTCCATATGGAGGATTCCTTTGGGATGGCTTTAGATCTGATGCGCCTCAAGAATGGAAATATGCCCATGAAGACAATGTTCTTGAAGAACTAAAAGCTCGAGAACCTATATTCCATCATCCAGATAAATTTGGAAGAACCGAACAAGATATCATGGATCAAATATGTGATGAATTTTGGGAAGTGGGGGCATCAGGCAATGTTTATACGAAGCAAGATGTCATAGAAACCTTAGTCGAACGTTACAACGACCCAACTTATCAAGATATTTGGGAAACATCAAATTTTGAGATTACCCAAATAGCACCAGACAACTATTTGTTAACCTATGTGCTTGTTCAAAATAAAACCAGACGAACACGAAGATCAACAATGTGGCGCAAAATAGATGGTCACTGGAAGATACTCTATCATCAAGGAACTCTTATTAAAGAAGGGGGCGAGAAATAGCTCTATTTTCTCTGCCAAGGCTCTATAGTGGTGGAGCACAAGGCACACATCGTATTTCCTATTACTGATAAGAACCCACTATAATTGGCTATCTCAAAGGATTTTATGAAATATATCTTTTCTCAAAAAAATTCTGTCATGATTTTTCAGATACTTTGGAATGGTTCCTATAGTATAAAAACTATGCTTTTTGTAAAAATCCTGCGCTTGAAATGAATAGGTATCGACAAATATTTTAGATAAGCCTTTATCTCTAGCTACGTTATTAATCAAGTTAATAATTTCTGTTCCTACACCTTTGCTGCGGTATTTTTCAACACACCAAAGCACGTCAATATAAAGGGCGTCACTATGTGCCCTAATCAATGCACCGCCTATAATTTTTCCTTTGTCTTTTGCAAATATACTGAAATGCTTCGCTTTCTCATTGATAACCTGACTATTAAAATTAACAATTCCATCACGAATAACCTTTTCGTCGGAAGAATTGGGGTTATTTTCAATGGTGTATTCAACGGTATTCATTTTAAATTCCTAAGCATAAAATTTAAGTTTAGTTTATGGCGTCTTGCTAATCACTTTATCTACAACGAATTGGTACGCTGTCTCGAAATCCAATTCAATTTCGAGGGTAATAAAACACTCATATCCATATGAAAATCACGATGATTCTTTTTC
>JACCSX010000007.1 GCA_013812775.1 Tatlockia sp.
CAAAAGGTTTTACAAAATGCTTTGCAATCTTATCTCATAGCTAAGGAAAGCTCCTCCGGTGCTTCCGGGCCTTGTGTCGGGACGCCATCTGATACTATGAAGGAATTTTGTGCTATCGGGCAGATCCCCGACTTCATTAGTACTGTTAATGCGGTAATAGCACAAACTGCAGAGCCTGCTAAAACAACAAATTATACAGTTTCGATGCCGAATTTTAGCTCTGGTCCTTTTGCAGCCCTTAATGGCCTTTGCGGTACGCTTGCCTGGAGTCCCTTTTCAGCTTCTGATATTAGCTCGATTCAAACAAATATTTCAGCAATTTCACCGGCTGAGATTCAGACAGCCAAGATGTCCAGAGCGATAGCTATCCAGCAAATGTACAAAGATTTAGCAACCTCCGCTCAAATAATTGTTGCTAATGATCCTGCACTCAATTCACCGCAAAATAACAGTGGGGGTAATCAACCCAATTTTTCCGATGTTGCTACTCAACAATTTGGCGTCCCTTTTCTCGACTCAGGAGCTCCTTGTAGAGAAATTTCTGCTCAATGTGTGAGCTGGGGACGGGATCCAAGCAATGAATCTGCACCTCTATTTAATGGAACGGAGTTCCAGGGAGCAATAACCGATTACAATGGCGTTATGATGCCAACATTGAACTTGGTACAACAATCAACAAATAATGTGAATGCCAATAAACAACGTGACTTTATTCAGCAGGCAAATTCTCAAGGATGGCTCCTGGCAGGTAGTTATTTCTTTAATCTGTCTATGTTGAATGCTTCATCAAAGAATAATGCAAACCTAACAGATTCCAGTACTGGCCTAGATAGTAGTACTTTTGATCCTGCCAAGATTAGTTCATCTTTCAGCAGCAGGGGATGTCTTGGAAAATTATGTGAGTGGCTAGAAAACAAGTCAGGACCTCTAACAGGGGTTATCAGCCTTATTAATGGTGCAAATATTTTACCTGCACCTCTGCCAACACCCTCTGTGAATCCAGCAGGTCATAAAGCGATAGCGGGCATAGGCTCTTCAACTGTAAATGGCTATATCAATAATTCTGTTATGGTGAACTTACCCGGTCAGCCAGGCATGAAACCCCCGGACTTTGCTATGAAATTTAATATTAGCCTAGATATTGGCCAGTTCAAATTAGAGAGTCAAACTTTTCCTTGTGGAGAATGGGGTATTTGGCCTCTTAAATTTTGTTTAGGTAGAATTTTAGGAGATATTTTCTATAATGGTATTATTTTAATTCTGTTTAATTTCTTCTTAAGCATCCTTGCTCCCTTTGTTACCCTAATTATTCAAAGCCTACTTATTGGGCCCTTAGTAGCTATTGCTCAAATTTTTCAGCAAAATGTCGCGATTATTGAACAACCCTTGGTTAATCCCATAGCAGCGCTGGCAATGATGGGAGTAAACTATATTAATTTTGCCAATGAATTATGGATTACCATCATTGGTTTGTCAGCAACGCCCATTATAATGGTTATTTTCCCACTGCTTGCTTTAATCCTTCCTCTTTTAATGTCCTGGTTAGGTATCATGGTAGCAATAGGCTTTATTACGGCCTATTACATACCCTTTTTACCCTATATGATTTTTACCTTTGCCTCGATTGCCTGGCTGATGGCCGTGATTGAAGCGATGGTTGCAGCACCGATTGTTGCATTGGGCGTGACGCATCCAGAGGGTCATGATGCCTTTGGTAAGGGCGAACAGGCGATTATGATTTTAATGAATGTCTTTTTGCGACCATCGATGATGATTATCGGCTATATTGCCGCAATTGGCTTATCTTATGTTTCGGTGTGGATTATCAACGCAGGCTTTGCTAATGCGGCTGCTTTTATCCAGGGAACTGCTACGGGAATACAGTGGAACTATTCCTGTACTAATACACTATCGAGCACAGGTTCTGCGGGCTGCCCGAATCCAGCGGCTCCCAATAATTTTGGCTCAATGGCTACGGGCTATAGCGGTTGGGCGGGCATTTATGGTTTCTTCTTTTCCTTACTCATTTATACTACTATGTACCTGACTGTAGTACAGAAAGCCTTTACACTTATAACCTATCTTCCTGATAAAGTATTACGTTGGATTGGCGGACAGCCGGAAGGAATTGGCGAGCAGACCGCTCAATGGGCCGAAGAATCCAAGAAAGAGGTTGAAAGCGGCGGTAAGGAAACTGGCAGAGCTTCTGCGCAAAGAGATCAGCAACTGGGCGGTTATGCTACATCTGGCCTTGGAAAACTCAAAGACAAATCATCCTCAAGCAAAACGGATATTGATGCCTTAGGTAGCAAATCAACTCAAAGCGGAGAGTAATTGAATTTTCATAACTTAAGCGTTGAGAGAACTCTCTGACAGAGGCAGGTGCTACCTTCGGAGATCTCTAGCTCTGCTTAAGATGGCTTTCATAGGATGAAATTATCCAGAGTTATTTATTCACTGGGAAGTAAGGGCTCTATTTCCTTGCGCAGGTTCTTAAACGATGTGGTAGGAAGAAAACGCTTCATCACCCGCCCCTCAGCGTCAACTAAAATCTTGGTGAAATTCCAGGGAATGAATTTCCAGGGTTTTTTCTCAATATGCTTGGCAAGATAGTTATAAAGAGGGGACTGCTCCTGGCCTTTGACATTAATTTTAGCAAATAAAGGGAAGCTAATCC
>JACCSX010000011.1 GCA_013812775.1 Tatlockia sp.
ACATAAACCTTGAATCGGCACTTGATACATGGTTTGTCCGATCGCTTGCTCCAGAGCCTCTAGACGAGCTAAAGAATGCTGATCAATTTGATCCAGTTCTTCGGGCTTAGTATGTATACAGGGACTACACTCTAAACTTTGTTGAGGTTCAAACTGAAAACCCGTTCTTTTAACTAATTGGACAAATCTCCGATCGGACACTTGGCAGAGAGGATACCAAAGGGTTCGTCCCTGATAGAAATCATTTTCAAAATCATATTCTTGCAAAGTCGAATATCGCCTGGAATCTTGTTGGCGTTTACCTGAAATAATCAAAGCCTCACAGAAAGGATCGAAATCATCCAAATAATCGATTAAAGTTAAACCTTTCAGAAAGCTCGCACACCATTGAAATTTTGGACTCGGAAATTGTTGACGATCTCTAACCATCTCGGAAAAAGTAGCTTGGACTTTTAACTCATGTACTTTAACACCATGCTGACGCGCATATTCAGAACAAGCAAAAACTCGCTCAGACCAACGCACTGCTGCCCAGCCTGTATTTACATAAAAAAAATGAAGCCCTTGCATACCTCTTTCAATCAGAGCTTGCATCACGGCTAAAGAGTGATTGCCAAAATTACCGATGATTATCTGTTGTTTCATAAGCGAGTTATCTTAGTGCCAAGGGGAGGAATTGAAACTTTCCTTCCTATGATTAAATTACAGATAGATATAAAAGAATCTGCTTAAACTGGATATGTTAACAGATTCGGGAGTTAGGTGAATAAAAATGGAAAACCAAAATAAGGTCAGTACTTAAATGGTAGACGAAGTAAAAATCAGCATTTACATAAAAAAACCATGCTCTAAGTAATTTCAGCATTTATGAAAAAAAATTTTATATAATTATTCATCTTTAAATATGAAGTAGCCAATTTTGAATATTAAGAACAATCACAATACTGTAATTGGTGCCCAGGGCCGGAATCGAACCGGCATGGTGTTACCACCGAGGGATTTTAAGTCCCTTGCGTCTACCTGTTTCGCCACCTGGGCATTTATTTGATAGGCTGAGGCAGGAATCGAACCGGCGTACACGGCTTTGCAGGCCGCTGCATAACCACTCTGCCACACAGCCAAAACTATTTTGCATTGACTATCCTGCTACCTCAGGCCTCAAGTAAGAAATAAAAAATCACTCAACCCTTTGGTAAAAAAAAAGCGACTTTGTCGTCGCTTTGTTTTGGAGCGGGAAACGAGACTCGAACTCGCGACCCCAACCTTGGCAAGGTTGTGCTCTACCAACTGAGCTATTCCCGCGTCTGTCTCTACGGGAGGGAATTCTACCTAAATTTGAGCTAGAGTCAATGCATTAAGATATATTTTTTAAGGGGGCATGTCCTTTTTTCATAAGTTGTGGCCAGGCGATACTAATATATATAACCATTGACCAAATAGTCAAAATAGCGGCTACATAGAGCATGACAAATCCAAACACCCCCCACCAGGAGTCAGCCGGTCTAAACGCAATTAATAAAAAAAGCGCAATCATTTGCAAAGTGGTTTTAATTTTACCAATATAACTGACCGTTACACTAGCGCGACTACCAATCTCAGCCATCCATTCTCTCAGGGCTGAGATAACAATTTCACGTCCAACAATAACAATGGCAGGGATAGTGATGTATTCGACTTCTTTCGCTCCTACTAACAAGAGTAAACTACAAGCCACTAATAATTTATCTGCCACTGGATCCAAAAAAGCACCGAAGGGAGACATCTGTTCGAGTTTGCGGGCTAAATACCCATCTAACCAGTCCGTAAAACAAGCCAAGGCGAAAATTGCAGCAGCTAAGCCGCGCGACCAAGGTAGGGGAAGGTAAAAAACCAGGATAAATACGGGTATCAAAAGGATACGTAGCAAAGTTAATAAATTGGGTAAACTTGTCAAATTGCTCACTGGATCCACCCCTTTTTAAGGCAATTGTAAATATTCTGCGAGCTGCTGGTAATCATTAAAAACTTCCAAAGCTCCTGCAGCACGAAGTGCAGCTTCTTGCTGATGATAAAAATCGACACCAATCGCATTAACACCGATGCTTTTTGCCATTTCAATATCATTAACTGAATCACCAACCATCAAAGTCTCATTTGCACTAGCATCAAATTCGGCCATAATCTCTTCTAGCATTTGCGGGCATGGCTTGGCAGGTGATTGGCCGGCTGAACGAGTAACTTTAAAAAATTTATCCAACTCACTTACATGCACAACTCTCTGCAAGGATTGCTGTCCCTTATTACTGGCAATTGCGAGATTAATACCAGCATCAGTTAGACGATGAGCAATGTCTATTGCTCCGGGAATTAAGTAAACTTCAGCGGTCCTAGATGCCAGCGAATGATGAACTGCCAGTAAAAGCTGTTCTTGCTGCAGCTCATTTAAATGAGGAAACGTTTTTTTGACAGCCAGAACCAATCCTAATTCTACTGATTGACGGGCCAATTGTTCATTAAGCTCGCCAAACTGTAATCGTTTTGCTTCTGTAGCTACCGTGTTAAGTATTTGTCCGAGTGTGTCACCTAAGGTCCCTTCCCAATCAAACACTACTAAACGATATGGCCTACTCATAAGTCAACAAGCTCCCCGCACGTAATCTTGTAAGTGTGTCAGCAAACCGATCATCTAAATTTGCTTCAAACCGATAATTTTCACCGCTCAGATTAAATTGAATTGCTCTGGCATGCAAATAAAGTCGCGATTTAATTGATTCCAAACCATCAAGTTCCAAAGATTTACCATATTTTTCATCGCCAACAATGGCGTGACCTAGATAAGCGCTATGTACCCTAATTTGATGGGTACGCCCTGTTTTAGGGGATGCTTCTACCCAACAGGCCTGTTTATAATTCTCTAATAATTTAAAATTAGTTAAAGAGGGTTTACCTTCCTGGTTTACAACAACAATTCGTTCACCTGACTTTAAGATATTTTTTTGAAGTGCGACATCCACAACCGCTGTTTTCTTACCCTCCCAAGGATTGGCCACTAAGGCCCAATAGGTTTTAGTTACCTCTCGAGCTTCAAGTAGTGCTTGAATAGAGCGTAACATAGAGCGCTTTTTTGCTAATAGCAGGCAGCCTGAAGTCTCTTTATCCAACCGGTGAACTAATTCAAGATAGGGTAAATCATTGCGAGTTTTACGCAAGGCTTCAATAACACCTAAACTTAGGCCGGAACCGCCATGCACTGCAATTCCGGCAGGTTTATTAATGACTAAAAGGCTTTTGTCTTCAAAAATAATAGATGAACTCAGACGTTGCTCAAGTTTCTCAGAGACATAAACCTCCTTCTCCTGGGAAGTGCGAACTGGCGGTATACGCACTCGATCACCTTGCACCAAACGGGAAGAAGCTTGCGCTCTTTTTTTGTTGATACGAACTTCACCACCACGAATGATGCGGTAAATATGACTTTTGGGAACTCCTTTCAGAATTCGCATTAAATAATTGTCGAGACGTTGACCTTCTTCTTCAGCATTAATTTCTGTGTAACGTACATCACTCATTGTGCATATACCTATTTGCTGTAACTGTTTTTTTTTGTTACTATTAAAGGACGTGTGAAATGTATTCATACGACCGAATTATAACGCATAAACAAAAAAATAGTTTATCGGTTGAGAATAAACTCGACCATATTAATATTGGGGTTCTGTGTTCACTCACTAGAATGGGCCCTGAAAGAGAGATTTTCAAGCTCTGTGGGACAGTTCTAAAATCGCCTGTCCTCCAAAGTGAAGGAAATTCTATTTTGGAACCATTAAGGATTGTTGACATTTTGCAGCTTGAAATATCATCCTCCACTAGTAGATTTTTACGCAAGCCAAACGCGCTTCCCTTAAGTTAAGATATAAGGAAGCAACCAAGTACCAGAGCAAAATTGAAAACGAACTCATCAGATACCCACGCATGTCAGACATGCTTTACATCAGTCACCACTCATTTTGCAGATAGCAGGCAAGGGATGTTCTTACATTTTATAAAAAAACCACTCAAACCTGCTTATCCGAAAATCAGTCACTGTCTATGTACTTTACTCAGCATGCGCCGCAATATTTGCAGGTACCATGCGTGCGGTCTGTCTTTTTGGTCTTGGTTGATACTTAAAGTGGAAATTTTTTGTTTTAGGGATAGCTGCTAGTACAGTAGGCTTAAGGTTTACAGATAAAACTGCAGGAATTTCTAGAGAGAGACCAGACTTGCTTGAGATAGTTTAAATACCAAAAAACTCAAGCTAACCTGATCTCAGAACAATTAATTGACAGCCTTACACTGCCTTTACTTAAGTGTGTTGCGCCCTTTTATGGGGTAAATGATGGAAAAAATGTTAATAAATGCAACACAAACTGAAGAAGTTAGAGTTGCACTAGTAAAAGATAATAATCTTTATGATCTGGACATTGAATGTCCTTCAGAAGCGAAGAAAAAAGGCAATATCTACAAAGCAGTGGTTACTCGCCGCGAGCCCAGTCTTGATGCGGTCTTTGTTGAATATGGTTCCAAACGCCAGGGGTTCCTTCCACTAAAAGAAATTGCACCTGAATATTTAAGCAGACATCCTGATGATTTTGGTGACGAAAAACCACCTATCACCTCATTAATCCGCGAAGGTCAAGAATTATTAATTCAGGTCGACAAAGAAGAACGTGGTAGTAAAGGCGCGGCACTTACCACCTTTATTACGCTGGCAGGTTGCTACCTTGTTTTAATGCCAAATAACCCGAATTCGGGTGGTATTTCGCGCCGGATTGAAGGCGATGACAGGGATGAGCTTAGAGGAACCCTAAATGCTCTGCAATTGCCAGATGAAATGGGGCTTATCATACGCACCGCGGGTGTCGGTAAGAATCATGACGAATTACAAAGCGACCTTGATATGCTTATCAATCAATGGCAAGCAATTCGTCAGGCCTACAATTCACAGTTGGCTTCCTGCCTTATTCATCAGGAAGGTGATGTTATTATTCGCTCTATCCGTGATAATTTACGCAAATCAATTGATGAAATTATTATCGATGATCAGATTT
Organism: Tatlockia sp.; assembly: GCA_013812775.1. GTDB lineage: Bacteria > Pseudomonadota > Gammaproteobacteria > Legionellales > Legionellaceae > Tatlockia. The sequence goes on from JACCSX010000011.1 coordinate 5,070, forward strand.
CCTATGTGAAAGCGAAGCAATACATTGAACAGGTTAAACCTGATTTCCTACCTAATCTAAAACTTTATAACAATACAATTCCTTTATTCAATTTTTATCAAATTGAAAGTCAGATAGAAACTGCTTATCAACGCGAAGTATTATTACACTCAGGTGGCGCTCTGGTAATCGACCGTACTGAGGCTTTGATTTCCATCGATATCAACTCAGCGAAAGCAACAAGCGGCGCAGATATTGAAACAACTGCTCTGAATACTAATCTCGAAGCTGCAGATGAAATTGCGCGCCAATTACGTTTACGCGACCTTGGTGGACTAGTAGTCATTGACTTTATTGATATGAGTTCCAGTAAAAACCAACGCGATGTTGAAAACCGGCTCAAAGAAGCACTTAAAGCTGATCGGGCACGAATTCAGGTTGGCCGTATATCACGTTTTGGCTTACTCGAAATGTCACGTCAGCGTTTACGCCTTTCTTTGGGAGAAACGGCGCAGGAAGTTTGCCCACGCTGCGAGGGTCGTGGAACAGTAAGAAACATCCAATCGCACGGATTATCCATTACACGATTAATCGAAGAAGAGGCCCTAAAGGAAAAAACAGCTGAAGTTCAGGTCCAATTACCAGTGGAATTGGCAACCTTTATCATGAATGAAAAACGTGAATTTATTCTTAACATTGAAAAACGTCATAATGTTCATGTGCTGATTATAGCCAATCCCTATATGCATACACCTCAGTACAGCATAACCCGTCTCAAAGAAGATAACGTTGGAAAGGCTAAAAAACCCAGTTATTCATTGATTCAACAACCTGAGTTAAATATTATTCGCGGACAGGATACAGCTAAATTTGATGAGCCGGCTGTTAAAGGCTTCTCTAGTCAGCAACTTGCTAAGATACCTAATGGGTTTATTAAACGGTTGTGGTCAAGCCTATTTGGAACCTCTTCTGAATCAACATCTACCAGCAGTTCAACTGCTAGTCGTCAGGAGAACAGTACTCGCGACAACCCACAGCAAACAAGACAATCTTCTTCGACTCAAGTTGCCGGCGAAAAGCGTCAACAAGGCCAGGCAAATAGACGTCGAAGACCTGGTGGGAATCAGCAGCAACGTGGTAACACATCTAATCCGCAACAGCAGCAGCAACAACGTAGAAGAGGCCAACCTGGTCAACAAACGGGTGCGCGTGTTGTGACTCCAAAAACCGAGGGGGCAGGCCCCAACACTAATGTTAAAAAGAAAGAACCGGTCAATAAAGAGTCTACTGAGAAGTAACTGACTGAATAAGCTCAGGCTGTCCTAATTGGCCAGCCTATGCAAAATTGCCTTGATCTCTCTTCTTCTGAAGGGAGAAATACTTTGCGAAGAAGAGTGGGACTTTCGATAAGTTAAGGAAACCCCTGTAAATGAAGTCATTAAAGCAATTAATTCCTTTACTCCTCTTAAGTACCCTGCTTTTACTATTTTTCTTTTTTCGCCTGGATCGCTATTTAAATTTCAATCTGTTGCATGAACAAAGAACAAATCTGCTGGTTTGGACTAAAGAACATCATTTCTTAGCTCCTTTAGTTTTTTGCGGCATCTATATTATAAGTATCGCTATCGCAATACCTGCTGCACTGCTTTTAACCATTACCAGCGGCTTTTTATTCGGTGTAAGCCTGGGCTCAATCTATGTCATTATTAGCGCTACTCTTGGTGCCAGTCTGCTGTTTTTTGCCGTTAAAATGGCGCTTTTCGAAAGGTTAAATCACAAAGGCAACAAATGGATTGCCAAAATGCGGCAGGGATTTCAAAAAAATGCTTTTTTTTATTTATTAGGCTTAAGGATGATACCCATTTTTCCCTTTTTTATAATTAATATTGTCGCTGGAGCCTTAAACGTTAGAAATAAAATATTTATTTTTGCAACCTTGCTAGGTGGTATTCCCTGCACATTAATCTATACCACCATGGGACATAGTTTGGGGGGTATTTTGGATAAACACGAAAATCCCGGGCTTGACATAATTCTAACCCCAGCCCTTCTCTTACCTTTACTGATTTTAGCCTGTCTCTGCTTGTTGCCAGTTTTTTATAATAGAATTATAGGTAAAAAAGCCAAGAGCTCTGAGGAAACACAATGAGCTACAAAAATATCATGTTAGCAATTGATGAGAGTAATACGTCTCGATTAGCCTTGCAGGAAGCCATTAAATTAGCCAAAGACTTAAACGCTAACTTGAATATTATCCATATAATCGATGAAACTGCCCTTAATCAGGTTGACGAATTTTTAGAGTTTGATTCGCTTTGGAATGCTTATCGCGAAGCGGGAAAAGAGTTGCTGGTGCGAGAACTGGAAAAAACATCTACTAAATCTTGAATGGGCTGATTACACTAGCTAAATGCGCTTTAGTAGATTCCAGATCCGGCGTATTGTACTTTGATTTGAATTCTACTACCTTCATCATATAACCTTCATGAGTCTCTTCTAATTTCACTTTTGCTCTTATTTCACAAATAGGTACCATCTCATGTTTAGTTTCGCCACTAAATTTTTCTTTAGCACCTCGTGTTAATACCTTTCCAAGCTCCACTCCACCATCGGCCTCAAGCAGCGTGATTAATGTGCTACCGTCACTTGCTATAGCAAAAAATTTCTGGTCTTCCTGGACTTTTTTAAGCTGACCTTTTTTGACTGGGTTATCTTTTACCTGCTCTACTTTAACCAGCTCTGGAGTAGAAGAACAAGTCAATATTTTTAAATCGATTGTTGCATAATAGTCCTTTTGGTAGGTTTCCTCATTCAATTCGCTAAACCAATTGATGTGGCCTTTCACATTACTTGCATTCAACTTCTCTTGTCTAGAGTCTGTGAATACAGTGGTATTTGAGAACTCATCCAGGAGGATCCCCTCAAGGGATTGACCGCCAAAATTTAAAATTTTAGAAGCTCTGGAATGCGGCTTATCAATCGAATCTCCAGTAAAGGTTTGAATTGCATTTAAAATCTTAGGATCATTAGGAACTTTATTATTGATATCAGTTGGTTTGATAAGGGCATTATTAATTGTAATTCCACCTCGTGCTAAATCTAATACAATAGTAGCTTTATCAGGAAGATGTTGGCCCTGGCTGGTTGTTTCCAGATTATATAAAGCCTGAGACTCCTTTAATTGAGAGTCATCATAATTAACTTCAGAGATAGGAAGTTCACCCAGGGTATGGAAATAAGCATGTTCATAATACTGTAAAAGCAAGCTGTGGTTTTTGACTAGAAAATTATAAAAGGGACTATTTAAATCCGTGCTGAGGGTTGAATCCTCAGCCCTGCTAGGAATATCATAAGAGCTTAATGTACTAAATTTGTTCTGCTTAAGACTTTCAGCAAGGGTAATGGATTTAGGCTTGGACTTTGTTTGGACTCTAATATGTTCCAGAATGTCTAAGGCTGAAACTAATTCGCTAATACTCATGGAGCGGTTGAGGTTCAACCTTTCAAATAATTTTTTTAGAGCATCATATTGAGCATGATCCCCAAATAGTGTCTGCCCTTTTTTCGCAACCTTTTCTATGCGATCTTCCCACTCATCTATTATTTTCTCGAGGGCTAAAGTAGTCATATTTTTTCACAATAATTACCCATTATGTTTATTTTATGTTATAAACCTTAAGGCCGTATTATCTCAGGTCAAAAAAATTTGGACTTTTCTAGTAATGGAGCAAAAAATGCCTTTATTTTTTAATATGTTAACCAAAAAAACTGATGGAGAAGAAAAATTGCATTTTTTTTACACTCCGATTGTAGAGCAGATAAAAGAAAGCGATTATCAAAATGAGCGAAGCTTCAGTTTTGCGCAACAGAAAAATGTAAGACGCAAATTCTATTGCTCTGCCAATCTATTGCAGCAATCAGAAGCAGGACGATTATCCTCTGATAAATTGTTGTCTTGTTACAAAATCGTTTTGACAGAGTCAGAAAAACAGCAATTAGACGCTTCCTCTAAGGAAGGCCTTTATACAGGTTTCTTACATTTCAGTGCTTCAGAAGTCGAAAGCCTGATCGTTTTCAAAAATGGAATAGAATTTGAACAAGTTAATCCATTAAATATAGAAGAACCGGCTCGATCACAAACAGCATCTTGTGCATAAACACTTAGGTCCCACCGCCACTGCCATTAAGTAAGAAAAAAAGCCCCCTTATATCTACCTCCCGCGACTTGTCGGGATCCAGCGATCTCCTCTGGTATTGGAATCCTGGATTCCGCGGACAAGCCGCGGAACGTAGAGCATGGATGTAATTTTGATGGGCCGTAACGTAATGGCAGTGAGTCCCGCAGCTTTCCGGGACCCGGCAATTTCTCATAGAAAGAGATAATTCTGGATAAAGGTTAGACATTTTAGCGATTTTGTAACTCCCCACGTCATCCCGAGCGAAGCGAGGGATCTCCCTGCAGTGGTAGAGATTTCTCAAAAGCACGATTCTTTTGGTTTTAAATGATGACCGTCTAAATATTTTTCCAAATAACATCAAAAAAACTTAAAAAATTATGTGGTTATGATCAAATAGCCGAATGAAAGACTACGAACAAATCATATCAACGCTTTTGATAAAGATTGCTGACCTAGAAAAGCTTGGTATACAACAAGCCGCAAGAATTGCAGACTTGGAAAAACGTTTTGGATACATTCTTTTCATCTTATTAAAAATTGTTCGGCACAAAGGTTGAATATATGCGGGAAAACCCAATAATGGCATTAGGACTAGTTACATGTCAGTTGTTTGATCGCATCAATCATCGCATCGTCTTCAAATCCTGGCTTATTTTCTTTGTGGTATTTTTTAACCCATAAATAACGATTTTCATCAATTGGCATTTTTTCCCCATCTAAATTAACCAAGCTTTCACCGAGGTTAACAGCTTTTTTAAGATTTTCTTTCACTAACTTAACCTTATTTTGTGGAGATGCTGCTAAAGCGGCTGAGATACTCGCATAACTATTTGTATATTCTAAGGTAGAAGAATTGCCATAGGCATAGATTTGGTCTTTGTCTGGGTTGAAGGAATCAACAACGTTGTTCCTTATATTATGTCCCAGGATTCGATTGTCTCTAACCGCTTTTCTCCATGTTCTGCTTGAATTCTTAACATCCCAAATAAGAGCCCGGGGAGCAGCTTCTAAACTGGTCGAATGCCCTTCCATATGACTCATCATCCCCAAATTTTTGGGTTTTTTATGGTCATTATAATTTATATCCCAATCAATCCAGGCTACTTGATTCGGATTATATTTTTTGTCCAAACAATAAAAATAGACTGATTCAGGAATTGCTGCGCCTGATACTGTGAAGTCTGGGTTATCTGAATACTCAGTTAATTGTGCATAACTATTACCTTCCTTTCGCTGTTCTGCAACTAATCCTTTCCTCATGTATAGCCCCCAATAATCTTTTTGAACCTCAGGAATATAATTAGCGGGATTAAACGATGAAATACAATCCGTTCCATATTTTATTATAATATTTTTAGGGGGGATGATTGAATCTACGTGATCAGCACAGTGACCAGGCATATATTGCACCCCATCAAATTGATATCCTGAGGCATTCGTTTTAATAGGAGACGGGTAGTGCCGATCCTTTGCTCTTAATCGAGTCTGCGTGCTGTCACGAGTATGGGATAATGTATAATAATTATTTCGATCGACTAATAAATTGTAATTAATTTGGTCTTTTTCATCTGGTCCATATATGATTAAAATTATCGTATGCTCATCCGCCTCCCTCAACTTATAAATACCATATGTTTTTCCTACTTTTTCCCAGTGATATCCCCAAGGTAAGCAGGGTAAAAACTTGGGTACTGATTTGTCAAATAGCTTGATTGCCTCCTCAGCATAAAATTGAATCTTAAATTCAACTGGATCAAGTGAGTTGATAAATAACTCTAGTTCATTACTATAATAATCAGGCTTTTCTAATGGCTTACTAATTCTAATCAAAGATTTCATAAAATTTTCCCTAACTTTTTCATCACATGGAGCATATGTATATATTGACCAAACTACAATCCTGATCTTACACCACAATAATTTAAAAACATTTTAATAGCACATTAGTGTAAAATCTACTTCCAAAAAATACTTGCTGATAATATTAATAAATCTTTGGCGTAATATCGGTGATTTAGATGTCACAAATCGTTATCGAAAAAAGCATCGTATTATTCAATATTTATTTTTCAGGTTGAGCCGGCAAAATTTCTGATTGCCGAATAAGACACTAATCTGATTTGGTATTGGCTACTAAACAGATATTTTAGGTTAAATTAGCGACGATTTATGGTAATGATTAATCACTTAGAGTTGTATAAGTATCGCCAAAGCCCTATGTACTATAGTTTTTTAGGTCATGGTTTGGCTCACTTTCATCTAAGAAAGCACGAAGACGAGAAGTTTCAAAATCATGCTGTGAATAATAGTTTATTGAAAACTTTCCCTGTGAAGAACCTAAAAGTTCTTTCAATCCTGAGATATGACTTTCACCAACAATGAAAATCGTAGGAAGTCTTTTGTTTAAAGCATATTCATTAATGAAATCAATATTAGTTTTCCAATCTTTATTTTTTAAATCCAATAAAAATAATAAAATTAGTTCATTGGTTTCTGCATTAACTTCAAAAAAATGTTTTTTTGAAAAAACTTCATTTAGAGTTTCATCAGAAAGTGCAGGATGATTCGCCAAGTGTGGACAATGTTTTTTTATCAATCCTTGTAGAATGAGTCCCGCGGTTTTTAGTACCTTAGAAAAAGTTTCAATATCATTAAGAATGTAAGCTTTATTTTCAAAAAACCATTCTCGCTTAATGCTTTCACTTGAGTCACCATATGCATAACGCAGCAAATCTGTGCCTGGCATGTTTTTAAAAAAAAGCTCACAATCGCTGGCTTGGGTGACTTCAAACAAATCGTGACTCATAATCTTATCGTACTCCATAAAGAGTATGATTCTGCAGAGGGATAAAAAACCTTTGATATAAAATTCACTGGCTCTATTCTGCAAGTCTTCAGTATGAGGTTGCTTTGGGTTATACCATATATAGGTTGCTATACAGGTTGCATAGAGGGTAATTAGCTGGGTTTCAATCCCAGAACAATTAAATTCTTTAGTCTTATCAAAATCTTTAAATAGATGGCCCTCTAACCCTAAAAAAAACTTATTTTTTCCAGTTCTTGCTAATTCAAGCAGCTTTTTCTTAAATAAAATGTTCTTTACTCCATAGTGATTTTCTCCGACGATATGTATTTCTGCCGCATATATCACTTCTCGCCGGAACAGATGGCTAAACTGGGAGAGTAAGTTACTAAATTTAATTTCATTTTCACTGGGTTTTTCTGCTTTTCCATAGTCTAAAAGAAGATAATAGAGCATAGGATTCTCATGACGTTTAGCATAAGCTAAAGGACTAAAACCTATGGTATTAACCGCATTAATATTTGCCCCATTTTGAAGTAAAATTTCTACAGTCTTCTGTTGATTCTCTGTATCTCCTTCAAACCCACTATTTATTACTCTATGCAAGGGAGTATCTTTAAAGCAATTAAGGGCTTCTATATTTGCTCCTTTGCTTAACAAATGCTTAACTAATATAAAGTCATGTTGGCTAGCAGCATAGTGGAGAGCGCTAAAGCGTGGTACTAAATCCGGCAAATCGATTTTTGCTCCCAAAGAGAGCACATAATCTATTAGTTCTAGCTTAATTATTGTTTGTTCATCTGATGGCTCAAGCCAATTAAATTCTATTATCTCCAATAAAGGAGTTAAACCTATCTCATTAGCATCATTTATGTTATCTGCATCAACACTGGTTAAAATTAATTCTTTGAATTTCTGGATCAGTGAATCGACTTTTGAAATAAGAGTGATTTCAGTCTTACGCATATATTAACCTTGTAGTCTTGAAATTATTTGTACAATTATTACACAATATCGATCAAAGTGTCAATTATTTTAGCAATGCAAATTAATAGTAACTCCCCACGTCATCCCGAGCGAAGTGAGGGATCTCCCTGCAGTGGGCACAATCTCTAACCCAACGATCGATATAAATCATCCCACTCAGGATTCAATGTATTAATCAGATCTTGCTTCTTTTTTCGTGACCAGCCTTTGATTTGTTTTTCTCTCTCAATAGCCACGACGATATTTGCGTGTGCCTCATAATATACCAAGCGATCCACATTATATTTTTGGGCAAACCCTTTTACCAGTTTGTCCTTGTGTTCATAAACGCGGCGTATCAAATCACTGGTGACGCCGGTATACAAGACGTTATTGTGTTTATTGGCCAAGAGGTAAACGTACGAT
>JACCSX010000033.1 GCA_013812775.1 Tatlockia sp.
TTGTTAAATCTTCTAAATCCATTAACCGTTTAAACCCTGCCTCCCCCAAAATCCTTGGATTTTTATACATGCCGGAGCGAATTACTCGCCAAAAACCTAAGTTCAGATCACCCGGTTTTTTTCTTAAACCAACCGATTCAAAATTTTCAGTTCGCAAAGCAAGGCCATAAAGTACGCAATACTTAACCCAGGTTTTAAATAGTGGAATTGCCTTAGCTTTATAGCTTTGCTTATCACCAAAAATCCATAAGATAAGCGGATCGTTTTCAAAGGCATAAAATAAGGTAATTGCAGCCTGCTCTATTTCGTTATTTTTTATTTTAAAGAGGTTTTTTTGAGTAAAACTCATTTGCGTTCTTTAATAATAGTTAGCAAATCCTTAGGCTTGTTCGCAATATAATCTGGGTTAGAGCAGCTAAGCACTTTTAAGGAATTAAATCCCCATGAAACAGCGATAGAATTAATATTACATTTTTGAGCAGCTTCTACATCACGGGTTTCGTCGCCAATATAATAGGTTTGTAAGGTATTCATTTTCTGCGATTTTATAAGTTTTTTGAGACTATGTTTTTTACCAAAGTAGCTGGATTCTGAGTGGATAAAATTAAATAAATGACTAATGTTATAACGTTCAAGCCATAGAGTTACGTTTTCGGAAGAATTTGAAGTTACTATAGTTAAAGAGCAACCCAAGTGATGCAATTCGGCCAAGACTTCTGGTAGATCAATAAAAGCAGGTAACAGGGGCATTTCATTTCGCAAATATTCTCTCGCCTGGCGCATTACCTTTGGAAGCTTAACAATAGGAATGTGCAAGTATCGGATAAGTTCTTTTGATGTTAAATTTTTTAAGCCATCAATCTCATTTTCCTTTAATTTGCGAAAATTAAATTCCTCAGCCAAAAGATTAAAAGTTTGCATAATGGTATTAAAACTATCAACCAAGGTTCCATCAAAGTCAAAAATCAAATTACAGCTCTTCGTTTTGAGCATTTATTTCTCATTTTTTGGGGGGTTCGACAACTGTCATAATCTAACAAAAAGTTGCTGACTTTGCGAACATCTGAATCATTGACAGAAGAAAGGAAATTGAATTAGAAATAATTTAAAAACCTTAAAGTTTATCGACAACAAAAAGCCATCAAAGCTTTTAGCATCCAATGTAATCTGATGTAATTATTGACATTATGTTCAATATAATGTATCCTTCATTTTTTTTATACCATGGGAACGGAAGTTTTATGGATAGTCTTAATAAATTTTTTAGTTATTTATTCATTAATTCCAAGATAAATTCCTTGCTGTTTTTTGAAAGTTACATGAGACTGAATGTAACAAATCCTGAGAACAGTGAAGGATTTGCCGCCAAAATCATCTATAAAAAGCAGATTAGACGTTATTTGGGATTAGGTTTTTTCTTATCTTTTATCCCAGGAACAGAAGCCTTCAAGGCTAGAGAAAACTTATTTGCAATTATTGTGAAATTAGAACCAATTGATACTGGGACACTACCAGCCAGATTGATAAGCAGTCCTCTGCATATTTTTTTCCGTACTTTTGCTGCGATTGCCTATTTCAATATAGAGTTTAGTCTTTCGCAAATTTTATTCAGAAAGAATGATATTGGTGGATTAAACCGTTTGAATCCTTTTCTCTATACGACCAAATTATTCTTTATAATTTTTAAGCGTAATGAATATTTAATGGATTTGATATTCTTCAATTCCAAAATACCTTTCATTATAAGAATTCCTATTTTTCTTCTTGGAGCGGTGGTGTTGGTTATTTTAGCTCTTGTCGCAGTGCTTTATTTTATAACAGAGCTTGTTTTAAACAGCTTAAATACCTTATTTATAGAGCCAATTCAATTTGTTTTTGCTGCGCTGCATCAGTTTGTAACCTCTTGGGTAACTTCTATACCAACAGCTGATTACTCAAAAGTACATAGTATAGTACGTGATGTGGAACCACGTCTGAGTAATAGGGCTAAGACTTATCATACAAAAGAACTTACTTTAATCGAAAGCTCAGAAGATGTAATTAATTCCTACGATAAACATCATAATTCTTTCTTTTATAATTTCTATAAGGATAGGGATTTGTTAAAACTTACTACTTTACCTATTTTCCAAGAATCAATATTAATCGCTTACAATCAGTTTGAGAATTTACGAAAATTTTCTTACTTCACCCACAAAGAAATCCGAAATGAATTTCCCAAAGAATTAAATCAAAAAATTATAGATAACTGTCTAGAATTAGATGATAACGACCGAATGAATTATTTAATGAAACTTATGAAAATTTCGTCTGAAGAAGTTCAAGCAAGCGAGAATACGCCAACTATTAGATAGGTTTGGCAATTAGCTCATAGCAGTCAAGTGGAGCTGTGGGCCATGGCTTTTAGAATTTATCTATTTGGAGATCGATATTTCTGCGAGGGACTATTTTCAGCATCATTTTGCTGCTCTTGCTCGCGAAGACCTCTAAGCATCTCTTTCGCTTTATCATAAAAAATCTGAGTTGTTTCGCCTCTTTTATTAAAGAAACCATGATCTTTTTTATCGGCAGAATCATGCACGATGTGTTCAATGTGATTTAGTGCAGAAACCCAGGTACTTGTTCCTTTTTGAGCTTTAGCAATTTCTCTTATAATTGTATTCATCCCTTCCGGAATAATGTTGCTATTACCAGAAACTCTATCAATAATTTTTTCACCGCCAAAATAACCAATTTCCCAATTAGTATCCATAATTAGGAATTGAATTCCCTGTAAAATTTCTTTTGCATGATATTCACTTTCATCGGAATACTCTTCTACTCCTATCCCCAGTAATTTTTCTTCTACCAGAACTTTTGATTGCCATGAGGTGACCATTTTTAAATGGTCTAATTGATAAATTAACAGTTGTTTTTTAAATTCATTTTTTTGCAGGGGATCTGCTTCAGAGTCTGCGATGGCCTTATAAATGTTATGAGCAGGAATAGAACGTAAAAGTGTTTCATAAAGATAAGCATTGTCTGCAATGCTGCCGGCTTTGGCTACTCTTGGAGCGTAAACAAAAACAAAACCTTCCTGCTCGGCTGGTTCTCTATAATTTTTATTATCATCGATAAAAATAATACTTTCCGGGCTAACTCGAAATTCATTTTGATAGGCTTTTAATAATTTATTTTTAGATTTATTGGTATCTTCTTTCTGAAGTGTACAACCTATTTTCCTTGCTTGATCTTTTTGGAGATAGGTTCTGTCTTTGCCAAAAATATAATCGAGACCTTCATACATGGATTTTAGAAATTCCTCTTTTTCGTCCATTTGAATTCGTTGGGAGCCAATGACCGAAATAACGTTATTTTTAGTTAAAACATCCAGCGTTAATTTCAAAAAGGGCTTATTAGCAACGATAAAATCAAAGGGATCCTCGCCACGATTTGAGATGGCATTTCGAAATTCAGGCTCATAGCAATCCTCATCGGTAATTGATCTACCATGGTTTATCGGCCCATCAACATCCCAGACCACAATCGTTTTCTTTTGTGGGACCCAAAATTGATTTTCTATTCTAAGTGTATCCAAATAGTGGAGGTTTTCGGCAATATTTTTTTGTATTTCAGTAGACCATCTTTTTTGCGCTGTAGTTGTCTGAGTTGATTTTAAGTTTAAAAGCGTGGCAAGTAATTGTATTTTTCCTAAAGCTGCTTCATCAGCAGTTTTTAAGAATGCAATTACTTGCATTTTAAACTCCTGCAAACTAAGACCACTAATATTAATAATAAAATTCTGGGTATCATCTACCGGATCAACACCCTTTTGATTACACAAAAACTCAAAAACGTTTCTACCAGGCATGATTAACTCCTGTAAATACAATAAAATAAACTTTGAGTATAATTTGCAATTATTAAGGCAAGATTAACAGTTTAATTTCCTTAGGTGTTTAACTTTGTGCCGGACAATTTTTTAAAAAACAGTCTCCTCTGAGACAAATAGTATACAAGTTGATATTTGATTAAACGATTTTATGCTTATTCTGTAATTGGTAAGTAAATCTCTCAGGTAATCGAGGC
>JACCSX010000052.1 GCA_013812775.1 Tatlockia sp.
ATTAACATCCGGTATTACCTGACTAAAGTCCAGTTCAATGAAGCAAAAATAATGAATTTTTTCAAGAAGAAAGAGACTGCTTATGCAGCATGGCATTCTTAGCAATATTTAAATGCCGGGGTAATAAAAAAAAACAAAACTTCGCTGACGCCTAAATTAAATTTTGTCACATGCCGACGTCTCGCGAACAAGTCGCGGGACGTCGGCATGGAGTTAAAAACCTATTTCACGCCAGCGACTATATAATCCTGATAAAACTGGGTAAAATAGGCCACTTTATTTTTCTTTTAAGTAACCATGCCTAAACGTAGCGATATTAAATCTATCCTTATCCTTGGTGCTGGCCCCATTGTTATTGGTCAAGCCTGTGAATTCGATTATTCTGGTACCCAAGCTATCAGAGCTTTGAAGGAAGAAGGGTACCGGGTCATTCTGGTTAATTCCAACCCGGCAACAATTATGACTGATCCCGAATTTGCGGATGCGACTTATATTGAACCCGTTCAGTGGCAGGAAGTAGCCTGCATTATTGAAAAAGAACGTCCCGATGCTTTACTTCCCACCATGGGAGGACAAACCGCTCTTAACTGTGCCTTGGATTTAGTGCGTGAAGGGATACTTGAAAAGTATTCAGTAGAAATGATTGGTGCAACGCGGGACGCGATCGATAGAGCTGAAGACAGAGAGAAATTTCGCCAGTTAATGAAAAAAATCGGTTTGGATATGCCCCGTTCTGCAATTGCTCATAGTCTTGAAGAGGCATTCCAGGTACAGGCTAGGCTTGGTTATCCTGCGATTATCCGGCCCTCCTTTACAATGGGTGGTTCTGGTGGCGGTATTGCTTATAACTGCGAAGAATTTGAAGAAATCTGTTCACGTGGATTAGAACTTTCACCGACCCATGAATTACTTATTGATGAATCGGTTTTGGGATGGAAAGAATATGAAATGGAAGTGGTGCGTGATAAAAATGATAATTGCATCATTGTCTGTACTATTGAAAATTTCGATCCCATGGGTGTACATACAGGCGATTCAATAACTGTAGCGCCAGCTCAAACCCTGACTGATAAAGAATATCAACGCATGCGCGATGCCGCAATCAAAGTCTTACGCGCAGTAGGGGTTGATACAGGCGGTTCGAATGTACAATTTGCGATTAATCCTGCTGATGGTCGCATGCTCGTAGTCGAAATGAATCCCCGTGTCTCGCGTAGCTCTGCATTGGCATCGAAAGCAACTGGTTTTCCGATTGCAAAGATTGCGGCAAAACTGGCAGTTGGTTATACCCTGGATGAATTGGAAAATGAAATCACGGGTGGTAAAACACCCGCTTCATTCGAACCTAGCATTGATTATGTGGTTACAAAAATTCCACGCTTTAATTTTGATAAATTTCCACAAACGCCGACCACTTTAACGACACAAATGAAGTCAGTTGGGGAGGTAATGGCTATCGGTACCAATTTCCAGGAATCCTTGCAAAAAGCAATCCGCGGCTTGGAAATTGGTCGCTACGGTTTGAATCCCTTATTTAAAAAAGACGAAGATCTGGAACGTTTACGAGGCCATTTATTAGAGCCTACGCCCGATAGACTCTGGTACATCGCCGATGCCTTTCGGCATGGTATTGCACTTGAAGAAATCCATCAGGAATCAAAGGTTGATCCCTGGTTTCTGGCGCAAATTCAAGAGTTGGTGCTCATGGAGCAGAAGGTTGCATGCAAATCGATTACAGAAATTGATGAGGCTACCATGCGATCGCTGAAACAACGAGGTTTTGCAGATGCTTATCTTGCTAACCTGTTTCATTGCACTGAAGATCAGTTAAGAGCACATCGCTTGAATCTGGGTGTAACTCCAGTTTATAAACGCATTGATTCCTGCGCTGGAGAATTCCCTAGTGACACAGCCTATCTTTATTCCTGTTACGACACCGTTTGTGAAGCTAGACCTGATAACAATGAGAAAAAAATTATTATTCTAGGCGGGGGCCCTAACCGTATCGGGCAGGGAATAGAGTTCGATTACTGCTGTGTACATGCAGCTATGGCGCTTCGGGAATTGGGTTATCAAACTATCATGATTAATTGTAATCCAGAGACCGTTTCTACTGATTTTGATACCTCAGATCGACTCTATTTTGAGCCGGTCACGCTTGAAGATGTCCTATCCATTGTTGCTATCGAAAAACCGGCAGGCGTTATTGTGCATTATGGCGGCCAGACGCCGCTTAAATTAGCGCGGGCCTTGGAGGCTAATGGTGTAACTATTATCGGCACCTCACCCGATGCCATCGACAAGGCTGAAAACAGAGAACGTTTCCAGAAATTAGTTAGTGAATTAGATCTGAATCAACCTGCAAATGGCACTGTGCGCAGTGAAGAAGAAGCCATCGAGCTTGCCAAGCGTATTGGTTATCCCCTTGTAGTCAGACCTTCCTATGTCCTGGGCGGACGTGCTATGGAAGTTGTTTATCAGGAAGAAGATCTGCGTCATTATTTAGCGCATGCAGTGGAAGTTTCCAATGACTCACCAGTGCTTTTGGATAAATTCCTAAACGACGCGATTGAAGTGGACATTGACGCCGTTTGTGATGGTGAAGAAGTCATGATAGGCGCCATCATGGAGCATATCGAAGAGGCTGGCATCCACTCTGGCGATTCAGCCTGTACCCTGCCTCCCTTTAGTTTATCGGTGGTGGTACAACAGGACTTAATTGAGCAGCTTCGGCTCATGGCTTTAAAACTTGGTGTGGTTGGTTTGGTAAATGCCCAATTTGCCATTCAGGCCGATGATATTTATGTCCTTGAAGTCAATCCAAGGGCCTCGCGTACAGTGCCTTTTGTTTCGAAAGCGACCGGCCTTGCCTTGGCCAAAATTGCTGCTCGATGCAAAGTAGGGATAACTTTAAAACAACAGGGACTAAGCCAACATTATCCTATGCCTGCTTTTTATTCTATTAAACTGCCTGTGTTTCCATTTATTAAATTTTCTGGAGTTGATTCGATTTTAGGTCCGGAAATGAAATCAACTGGCGAGGTGATGGGGATTGCACGCCGCTTTGGCCAAGCCTATGCAAAAGCGCAAATTGGTGCAGGTTGTAATATCGTGAAGAGAAGACGTGCCTTTGTTTCAGTGCGTGATGCTGATAAGACGCGAGTCGGTGAGATTGCAAAACGGCTCATCCAATTAGGCTTTGAAATTATAGCAACTAGAGGAACAGCCCTGGTATTGCAGGCAGCTGGTATTGAATGTCGGCGAGTCTTTAAGGTTGCGGAAGGGCGACCACATGTAGTAGATTTGATAAAAAATAATGAAATTGATTTTATCGTAAACACTACGGAAGGAAAGCTGGCAATCGCGGATTCTTTTGCAATAAGACGCAATGCTTTGCAGCATAAGGTTAGTTATACTACTACCTTATCCGGCGCTGAAGCAGCTTGTTTAGCTATGAAATACGAAGACCGGAAAACAGTTACCCGATTACAGGATTTACACTAGAGGTTGATATGCATAAACATCCTATGACAGCTCAAGGCGCAGAAGCCCTTAAAAATGAATTGAATCGCTTAAAAACGATTGAACGTCCGCGAATAGTAGAAGCCATTGCTACAGGACGCGCCCATGGTGATTTAAAGGAAAACGCCGAATACCACGCGGCTCGCGAACAGCAAAGTTTTAATGAAGGGCGTATACAGGAACTGGAAGCAAAACTTTCTCATTGTCAGATTGTTGACATCTCTAAACTACCCAATAATGGCAAAGTTGTTTTTGGGGCGATTGTGCAGTTATGTCATTTACAAACCGATGCGGAAATCGCTTATCAAATTGTTGGTGAGGATGAAGCTGATATCAAACTAAACAAAATCTCTTACAGTTCCCCCATAGGTCGAGCACTAATTGGTAAGCAGGTTGATGATACTGTGGTCGTGCATACGCCAGGAGGCATTGTCGAGTATGATATTATTGCCGTGCATTACAGTCCTGAAGAAAGAGCTTAAACCCCGGCGCCAAAATAGACCAAGGAAGTTTTAAAAGTTCATCACAGGAATAGAACATGGCCAAGCGATTTATAGATTTATCAATTCATATCGAAAATGAAATCAAGTCTGATCCTCCGGGTTATGGACCTGAGATCCAATATTTGAATCATGGGGACACAGTAGACGAGCTAGTCCAATTTTTTCCAGGACTAAGACCTGCTGATTTACCTGATGAAGAAGCCTGGGCATATGAACGCATCAATCTTATTACTCATAATGGAACTCATTTAGATGCTCCCTATCATTTTTCAAGTTTGATGGATAAAGATAAGCGCGCCATTACAATTGATGAGGTTCCCTTGGAATGGTGTTTTCAAACAGGTGTAAAACTGGATTTTCGTCACCTGCCTGATGGTTATGTTGCAACAAAAAATGACATACAGACTGAACTGACTCGTATTCAATATGAGCTAAAACCCTTAGATATCATACTGGTCAATACCCGAGCCGGCTCACGTTATGGCCATGATGATTATGTTAGTTCTGGCTGCGGTATGGGGCGAGAGGCAACACTCTATTTGCTCGAACACGGAGTTAAAATTACAGGCACAGATGGCTGGAGCTGGGATGCCCCCTTTGTGCATACCAGAGAAAAATACCTGGCCAATCAGGATGCTTCTTTAATTTGGGAAGGGCATAAAGCCAGCCGTGAAATCTCTTATTGTCATCTCGAAAAACTCCATAACCTTGAATCATTACCACCCTATGGTTTTATGATCTGCTGTTTCCCCGTCAAAATTAAAGCAGCCTCAGCTGGCTGGACGCGCGCTGTAGCTATTTTGCAGGAATAATCAGCAGTTAGATGCTATTCTTGTCAAAATTCATTTGATTTTGCGTTTTATATAAAATCTGATATAATTTATATCAGAACTAATATATTTAAAAATAATAATGAAGCCGATTATTTTTTTAGCTGATTCTCTTACACAAGTCAGAAAATTTAGCCTTGATGCGAAGCAAGATGCTGGATATCAATTGGATAAAGTTCAGAGAGGAGAGCAACCAGATGATTTCAAATCCATGCCTTCAATTGGCAAAGGAGTTGAAGAAATCAGAATTTGGGATGAAGCTGGGACATTTAGAATAATTTATACAGCAAGACTTATTGATGCTGTATATGTCCTTCATGCTTTCCAGAAAAAAACACAGGCAACATCCAAAAGATATTGATCTAGCGAAAGCCAGATACAATAAATTAATGGGGGATAAATGAAATGGAAAAACAAACTTTTACTAGCGTTTGGGATGCTATAGCTGATACAGCAGGAGAGGCTGCTAATATGCAAGCTAAGGCTGAGTTGATGCGTCAAATGGTAGCTATTATTAAAACTTATGATTGGACACAAGCTGAGGCAGCACGGCATTGCAATATTACTCAACCGAGAATGAATGATTTATTACGAGGCCGTATTTCTCGCTTTTCATTAGATGCCTTGGTAAATATTGCAGCTGCAATCGGCCAACGAGTCCATATTGGGTTAGAAGCAGCTTAAAATTATGCAAAATAAAGCAGAAAACCAAAATGTATAAGTTATTTATTTCCAAAATTGTAGGGAGAATCTCTCAAGGCAGAAAATAATAAGGATTAGGTAATTTAAATCCTTTTTGCAAATAACCACCTTTTATATCGCTATATTGATCCCCAATTGAAGCCACAATAGTATAGCCCTTCTCAGTGATTGATTTTCTAATTTGTGACTTGAATGGAATAATTGAAGATTCTTTGTAATTATCCGGCCGTAGATAAAGACCTTTCCAATCCTTATAACCTGCGCGTAATAAATTGGTCTCGGTTGCACTTAGTTCATTTTGCGGTCTTCCGGTCACAAAAAATACGGCTATCCCTTTTTTACGGGCATTGTTATACAAGGACAACATGGGACGGATGGCGGGGGAGTCTGCAGCCAGTATTTCTTTATGAATTTTACTATGGTTCGCCACAAAGGCACGTTTAACCATCTTATTATAATTTGTGAGACTGGTTTCATCGATATCAAGTACGACTGCTAGTTTTTTGGTTTTATCCCCTGCATTAATTTCAGCTTGTTGAAGAATATAATTTTGAGCTTCTAAAACCGCTTTGGCTATTTCTTTTTCATAAAGGCCAGAATCGTGGTACGCCTTTACTTTATTAGTAAGGATAGCGAGATTAGTGGGTTCGGCCCAAGACGTTATGGTGAAACTTAGAACAATGAGTGCTTTATTAATAAATTTAAAGGCTGATTTTTTCATTCTCGTCCTGATCATCTAATCAAAGCGGGCATTATATCGCTAAAATGTAGCCTGTCAATTGCTCATTAATTATCCATTTTGCCATTACAACCTTCTACATGGGTGGTTAAGGTTTAATTCATGGTTCTTGTAACCAATATTGATTTGCGTGAACCATTGAAAATAAGGTATTATTCGCCTTTTGTTTTAATTAGAACCAAAATGGTACTATATTCTAAGTAGGACTTGCTTTTTTAGTGTCTTGGCGAATCAAGACTTATTTGGTACTAGATAAATAGATGTGGGGGTGGTATGCTGCGCATCAGCAAATTGGCCGATTATGGAACAGTTGTGATGGTGTATCTTGCAAAACGCGATCAAACGCTTTGCAATGCCCGCGACATAGCGCTACATACTCATCTTCGAGTCCCAACGGTCAGTAAATTATTAAAACGCCTGACAGCAGCGGGTTTATTAACCTCTGTGCGTGGTGTTAGTGGTGGTTATAGACTGCAGCGCTCAGCTACCGAGATTTCGGTAGCGCAGATCATTTCTGCCTTGGAAGAGCAGTTGGGATTGACTGAATGTAGTTTGCACACCAATGAGTGCTCCTTACAAGACGTATGTCATATTCAGGGTAATTGGCGATTAATAAGCCAAGCTATAGAAACCGCGCTGGACTCAGTGAGTTTAGACGCGCTGGCAAAACCCTTTCTTAAGACTGTAGATCTCGAACGCATCAGACTGTTAGCAAGTGGAGTTAATCATGGCTAAAAGCAATGAGCAAATTAATACCTTACTTGAAAGGGAATACCAACACGGATTTGTCACTGACATTGAGGTAGATACTTTTGAGCCTGGTTTGAATGAAGAAGTAATCCGTCGATTATCTGCAATCAAGGGTGAACCTGAGTTTTTGCTGGAATGGCGTTTGAAAGCATTTAGACACTGGCTGACGATGCCTCAACCAAAATGGTCAAGCGTGCATTATCCCCCAATCGATTATCAGACGATTTCTTATTATTCTGCACCAAAAAACAAGAAAGACGGTCCAAAGAGCCTTGATGAAGTTGATCCGGAATTATTGCGAACCTATGAAAAACTGGGTATCCCATTAAGGGAACAGGAACTGCTTGCCGGTGTTGCGGTTGATGCAGTCTTTGACTCTGTTTCTGTTGCGACAACTTTTAAAGCAAAATTAGCTGAAGTGGGGGTGATTTTTTGTCCTTTTTCAGAGGCTGTGCATGAGCATCCCGATTTAATGCGTAAATACTTAGGCTCAGTAGTTCCCTATCGCGATAATTTCTATGCAGCCCTTAATTCCGCCGTGTTTAGTGATGGATCGTTTGTTTACATCCCAAAAGGCGTGCGTTGCCCGATGGAATTATCAACTTATTTCCGTATTAATGCTGCATCCACAGGGCAATTTGAACGCACGCTGATCATTGCAGATTCGGATAGCTACGTCTCTTATTTAGAAGGTTGTACAGCACCAATGCGCGATGAAAACCAATTGCATGCGGCTGTTGTAGAGCTGATTGCATTAGAGGGTGCTCAAATCAAATATTCGACCGTACAAAACTGGTATCCCGGCGACAAAGAGGGTAAAGGTGGTATTTATAATTTTGTAACCAAACGTGGGGTTTGCCGTGGTAAGCGTTCCAAAATTTCCTGGACACAGATTGAAACAGGTTCGGCAATCACCTGGAAGTACCCGTCTGTGATTTTACAAGGTGATGATTCTGTTGGTGAATTTTATTCAGTTGCTCTTACTAACAATTATCAGCAAGCAGATACAGGCACCAAGATGATTCATTTGGGTAAAAATACTAGCTCGACAATTATTTCCAAAGGCATTAGTGCCGGCCGGGCTCATAATGCCTATCGTGGTCTGGTACGCATAGCGCCAACCGCAACGAATGCGCGTAATTACACGCAGTGCGATTCAATGTTGATGGGATCAGAGTGTTCTGCACACACCTTTCCCTATATTGAGGTTAAAAATCCCACAGCGCAGTTGGAACATGAGGCCACCACCTCAAAAATCAGTGAAGATCAGCTATTTTATTGTCAACAACGGGGAATCGATATGGAAGATGCAGTGTCCATGATCGTTAATGGTTTTTGTAAACAAGTATTGAAAGAGTTACCTATGGAATTCGCTGTAGAAGCGACAAAATTATTAGGTATCAGTCTTGAAGGGGCAGTAGGTTAATATGTTAAAAATCAATGAATTAAACGTTGCGATTAATTCGCAACCTATTTTAAAAGGCATCAGTCTCGATATTAAGCCTGGTGAAGTGCATGCCATTATGGGCCCTAACGGTTCTGGCAAATCGACTTTATCAAAAGTTTTGGCCGGCCATTCTGCCTATGAAGTGACAAGCGGCGAGATTAGCTATCAGGGACAAGATCTGTTTCCTTTAGCACCAGAAGAACGGGCACGTGCCGGCATTTTTATGTCCTTTCAATACCCTGTTGAAATTCCAGGTGTTACCAATATCAATTTCCTTAAGGCCTCTGTAAATGCCGTGCGTAAAGGCCAAGGGATAAAGACTCTGGATGCCATTGATTTTTTGAGTTTTATCCGTGAAAAATGCAAGCTTTTAGATATGGACGAAAGCTTTTTATACCGCAGCATTAATGAAGGTTTTTCAGGTGGTGAAAAAAAGCGCAATGAAATCCTGCAAATGATTGCCCTGGAACCAAAACTTGCTATTTTGGATGAAACTGATTCAGGTTTGGATATCGATGCCTTAAGAGTGATATCGCAGGGAGTCAATGCAATGCGTTCGCCTGAGCGGTCGATCATTTTAGTGACACATTATCAGCGTTTACTGGATTATATAGAGCCTGATTTCATACACGTATTAGTCAATGGCCGGATCATTAAATCCGGTGACAAATCACTGGCGCTTGAATTAGAGAAAAAAGGGTATAGCTGGCTTGAAGAGGTGGAACATAATGAGTGAAGCCCTTGATTTTTATCAACTAAAAGCACAAGAGGGATTTTCATCGATACCCTGGTTAGCTGAAATACAGCAAAAGGGTTTGCGCGAGTTGTCAACCTATGGTTTTCCAAACCGGCATAATGAAGAATGGAAATATACCTTAGTGGATGGCTTTTTGCAGCATCGTTTTGACCAACAAACCAAGCAACTGCCTGCCCGAATGCCAACTGATCCAGGCATGCCTCAGGGTTTGCGCCTGACTATTCAAAATGGCCAGGTTTTTGTTGATAAGGCTATCACCAGCCAATTGCCAGCCGGCGTTATAGTTCAATCTTTAGCCGAAGCCTTAAAAGAACATAGTGATAAGATAAAATCCTATTTAGGAAAAGCCTTGCAACATGAACATGGCTTTCAGGCTTTAAATACGGCCATGCTAGGCACTGGTATTTTTATCTATTTGCCTGCTGGCATTAGAGTTGAGCAACCCCTTATTTTGTCTCACTGGCAAGATCAAAACAATCAGGCACTTTATAATCGTTGCCTTATAATTGCAGAAGAGGGGTCGCAGGCAACAATTGTTGAAGATTATCGCGGTGCAGAAGACTGTTCATATTTTACCAATACCATCACGGAATTATTTGCAGCGACTCGAGCTAAAATTGTGCACTACAAGATTCAGCGAGAGGGAAGAGCTGCATATCACATTGGTCATCTTTCTGTACAGCAGGCCAATAGTAGCCAATTTGAAAGCCATTCTTTAAGTCTGGGCGGTAAATTAGTGCGTTCTGATTTGACTCTGCGCTTGCAAGAAGAAAATGCAAGCTGTCTAATGAACGGCATTTATGCGCCGACTGATGGCCAGCATATCGACCATCACACCACGGTTTATCATCTTGTTCCTAATTGCCAAAGCGAGCAGGATTACAAAGGTATTTTGAACGGCCGTTCACGGGCTGTATTTAACGGTAAGGTCATAGTCGCCAAAGACGCCCAGCATACTGAGGCAAAACAGCAGAACAAAAATGTACTCTTGTCAGCAAATTCTGAAATTGATACCAAACCGCAGCTCGAAATTTTTGCTGATGACGTCATTTGTACGCACGGAGCAACAGTCGGACAGTTGGATGAAGACGCCTTATTTTATTTAGCTACACGTGGAATTGATCGGCACGAGGCTAGCAAATATTTAATTCAGGCTTTTGCTGCCAATAATTTGCGCCTCGTGCCGGATAAGCTATTTGCTGACTGGATGGCTACTTTATTAAATGAGCAATTGGGGTAAAAACGATGAGCATAGAAAGCGCAGCCTTGATTGAAACACTGAATATTGACGAAATTCGTAGCCATTTTCCTGTACTGAAACAGCGGATAAACGATTACCCCTTAACTTATCTGGATAATGCCGCCACTACTCAAAAACCTCAGAAAGTGATTGATGCTATCAATCATTTTTACAGTTTCGATAATTCTAATGTGCATCGAGGCGTTCATGCCTTAAGCGTTCGAGCGACTCAGCAATATGAGGCAGCCCGTGACAAGGTACGACGTTTTATACATGCTAATTCAGCGCATGAATGCATTTTTGTACGTGGAACGACTGAGGCAATCAATATGGTTGCGCAGAGTTTTGTTGCACCGCGCATTATGCCCGGGGAAGAAATCCTTATTACTCACATGGAGCATCATTCTAATATCGTGCCCTGGCAAATGGTATGTAAGAAAACAGCCGCTAATTTGGTCGTAGCTCCTATATCATTGGAAGGTGAAGTTCTTCTTGATGAATTTGAGAAAAAACTAACTGACAATACAAAATTCGTTGCCATTAACTATGCTTCAAATGCTTTGGGGACTATTAATCCAGTCAGGAAAATGATTGAGATGGCTCATGCCAAAGGTGCTTTAGTCCTTTTAGACGGTGCTCAGTCTACGGCCCATTTGCCTATCGATGTGCAGGATTTAGGCTGTGATTTTTATGCTTTTTCCGGTCATAAAATGTATGGACCAACAGGCATAGGCGTGCTTTGGGGTAGAGAAAGCTTATTAGATGACATGATGCCCTATCAGGGCGGCGGAGAGATGATTAGTTATGTGAGCTTTGAGTCAACTGAATACGCGTCCTTACCTCACAAATTTGAAGCAGGAACACCGAATATTACTGGTGCGATTGGGCTTGGTGCCGCTATAGATTATCTTGGCTCTTTAGATATGGAAGCGATTGCTGCCTACGAAGCCCGTTTACTTGAATATGCTACTGCGGCAGTGGAATCGGTAAAAGGCTTTAATATCATTGGTAGAGCTAAACACAAAGTTCCTATCATTTCCTTCGTACATGGCAAAATTCATGCGCATGATATCGGTACTATCCTCGATAGCGCAGGCATTGCTATTCGTAGCGGCCACCATTGTACAATGCCTTTAATGGATTTTTTGGGTGTTGCTGCTACTACGCGTATTTCTATGTCCTTTTATAATACGACCGAAGAAATTGATCGCTGTGTGCAAGCCCTGCATAAAGTTAAAGAGGTATTCGCATGACCATGGACTTGCGTGAACTGTATCAGGAAATGATCATTGATCACAATCGTAATCCACGAAACCATCACGATATGGCGGATTCAACCACGCAGGCTAATGGTTTTAACCGGCTTTGCGGCGATAAATTAACGGTCTATCTGAAAATTGAAGGTACTAAAATCAGCGATCTTAGTTTTCTAGGTCAGGGCTGTGCTATTTCTCAGGCTTCTGCTTCGCTAATGACGGAAGCCTTAGTCGGTAAAACGATAGAAGAAGCGCACGAATTATTCTCACGTTTTCACATAATGCTCACCTCGGATGAAGAAAGTGGTTTGACTGATTCAGATAAACTGACCGTTCTTGCTGGGGTAAAAGCCTACCCGGCGCGGGTAAAATGTGCAACTCTTGCCTGGCATACTATGGAAGCAGCGCTAAATAAAGAAGCAACCATAGTATCTACGGAGTGATTATGTTTGGATTTAAGAAAAAACAGGATAATGAAGCTTTGAAAGACGCAGTAATTACCGCCTTGAAAGGCGTGTTTGACCCTGAAATTCCAGTTAATATTTATGATCTTGGACTTATTTATGACATTAATATTAATGAAGAACAGCATGCTCATATTCAAATGACCCTGACGACCCCTGGTTGTCCAGTGGCCCAAACCTTTCCTGGCACTGTCGAACGGGCTGTTAATGAGGTCGAAGGGATAAGTGATTGCACTGTGGAACTAGTTTGGGAGCCGCCTTGGTCTCAGGAGCGAATGACTGAAGCTGCTCGACTTGAACTCGGAATTTTTTATTGATGAATGGTTTTGGCATTTATTGGCCCATCTTAAGAGAAAATCGCCTAAAAAAATGCTCAGATAACCGCCTTTGCTGCGCTTTAAAAGTTATGTTTATTCTCAATCTGAGCACAAATATGGCAGTTCGACCAATACTACCGGAGCTATTATGATGGACGCAAATCTTCTCTGGCAGCCCTCCGCCTCTATTGAAATTTTAAAACAACGCGCCAAGCTTCTCGGACAAATCAGAGATTTTTTTAACCAACGAGGCTATCTGGAAGTAGAAACGCCAAGCATGTCGCGTTTTGCTGTTACTGATGTTTATTTGGCAAATATCAAAGCAATTTTTAGAAACCAACCCTATTATCTGCAAACCTCCCCTGAATATCATATGAAACGCCTTTTAGCGGCAGGTTCTGGTCCCATTTATCAATTAGCGAGAGTCTTTCGCGATGATGAGTTAGGGCGTTGGCATAATCCTGAGTTCACCATGTTGGAATGGTATCAATTAAATATTGATCATCATGAATTAATGGATGAAATGGATCTTTTATTACAATTGGTTTTGCAATGCGCGCCAATGGTTCGTAAAACCTATCAGCAGGTTTTTATGGAGACCTGTCAGCTCGATCCCTTAACTGCGACAATTGCTCAATTACAGCAAACCTTAGAGCATTTTGAGCTAGATTATGTATTAACCACAGGAGAACAGGATCCAGATCAGTATTTGTTCTTGCTAATGTCTCATATCGTTGAACCAGCGCTAGGTAAAGAAACAGTTCCCGTAGCTCTGTATAACTTTCCACCTTCTCAAGCAGCCTTGGCTAAAATTAGCCAGGGAGTTGCTGAACGCTTTGAGATCTATGTGCAAGGCGTCGAGCTTGCTAATGGATTCCATGAACTGACGGATGCCAGTGCTCAGGCTTCACGTTTTCAACAGGATTTAGTGATTCGTCGCCAGAAGGGCTTGCCAGAGCCGATTCCCGATGATAATTTTTTAGCCGCCTTAGCTCATGGTTTGCCAGCTTGTTCGGGGGTGGCTCTTGGTATTGATAGACTTCTAACCTTAGCCTTGAAACAACCAGCCATTGCCAAAACGCTTGCTTTTGATTTTGCAAGAGCCTGACTCTTAAAATTGCTAATATCAAAATTAAGATTCTGATTCCTAATTAAAAAATCCGCACATTCGCTTTTCATGTTTGAATTGTTTTCTACAACATGATACATTTCCCACCTATCATTAAGATATTAATAAAAAAGGAGAAATTATGTCTTGGTTGGAAACTGAAGGGGAAAAAGCATTTCGAGATGCCTTAGCTAAAGAAGTATCATTTTTAAATATTGTAGTCTCCAAGGCTGTACAAGAGAAAAAATACGAAACCGTAGCAAAGGGTAATAACTTTTTAAAAAGTATCCGTGAATTAAAAATACTTACGCATACTAGTACACATAAGTTTTACGAACAATTTGTGAATGCCGCAACGAACACCGTACTTTCCCGATCAAAGGAAAATTTTGACGAACTATATCTATTATTAATTCAATACAGAGGTGAGATGGAAGATTCCAATATCACTAATCAAGCGACAGGTGGTTGGAATGTTGCTGTCCATTCACTTAGTTTTACTGCCAGTATTGGTGCAGCTGCTCTGGGTTCAACGGCGCTATACTTTGCAATCTGGAGTACTGCTACCTTAGCTTTAGGGCCTTGGGGAGTAGCTGCCATAGGAGTTGCACTTATATTGACTGGCCTTGTTATAGCATCTTATGAGGCTTACAAAATCTATCAAAATGGTAGACTATTCAGAGACAGTCAACTTCAGGAAATTACCGATTTTGTTATTCATCTTGATCCTGATATCACACCTAAAAAATCATTGCTAAACAACGCAGCTAATCATCCTTATCACAACTCTCATGATGACGAGCTGAGTTCAGATGAAGAAAACGATAACAATAATGACTTAGAGGCTAATACTTATTAAAAATGTAGCAGAGGTTGGGTTTTTCTACCTGACCTCAAACTCATGATTTAAAGCGCCAGCCAAGTCTGGATAGATAAATTGGTAGCCTTCTTCCTCAAGTCGTTTAGGTATTACACGTTGTCCTTTAAGTAATAAATATTCACCCATTTCGCCGAAAATGCTGCTGATTACAAAACCAGGAATCTTTAAGAATAAGGGTCGATGCATGGCTTTAGCCAATGTCTGGGCAAATTCTGCCTGACTTAAAGGATTAGGCGCAGTCACATTGAAGGCTCCTGTAAGTTTTGGATGCCCCAGTAAAAACAAATATGCGCTGACAATATCGTCCACATGGACCCAGGAAAGGATTTGTTTACCATCACCAATTGCAGCACCTAAGCCGAAAAAGAAACTTGGGCTAAGCTTTTTTAGCATGCCCTCACCTTTTTGCAGGGCGACTCCAAATCGAGTGATTGTGACATCCATACCTTGATCGATAGCCGGTTGCATAGCATTTTGCCAACGCACAGCAATCTCAGTAAGGAAATCAGGTGGGTTATTAAAATTGATGGTTGAGTTTTCATCAAAGGCTTGAGGGTCGCCATTTTCTTGCAGACCATAGATGCCTATAGCATTTGCACAATAAAAATGTGGTTTTGCACCTTGTTTAATGGCCCAATCAATTAAATCTTTGCTGGTGTTAACGCGAGAATCAATCAGTTTTTGTTTAACCTTAGCATTCCAGCGTGAAGCTCCAATATTATGACCACAAAGATTAATAACGGCATCATAGGTATTAGGATCAAGATTAGCCAAGGAATCCCAGCTGCAAATTTTAACTCCTTTGGGAAATATTTTTTCCAGGCCTGTGGAACTACGGCCAAGAACTGTCAGATTATGATTGTTTTGCAAGGCTTTGACTAAGTTACGGCCAATAAAACCAGAGGCGCCAGCGATTAAAATATTCATGGTTAAAAACTCCTTAAAAAAAATCCTTCTAGTTGCCAATCCATGTTGAGATTGCTAGACGCGTAAATGCCAGGGGGCCCAGGTGCAGTGAGACTGAGGGTAATTGAGTATTTTAACCTTGTTTTACTTAACCACAAAGCGACATAAATTTTGCAAATCACAGAGTTGGCAAACTGCCGCGCTTGAGGGTTGAGGTTGGCATTTACCCTGACTGAATTCTTCAGCTAGTTCATTTAGTTGAGACTTCCAATGTTCTCGATACTCTATCCATTCCTCGTCTTTTTTTAGAGTACTCAAACCTGGAAGAGAATGATTTTCCGCAGAGAAACCCTTACAAGTTAACTGACCGGCTTTTAATTGTGCAAATAAAAGACCATTGATGGTTTCATCCAAGAGTGCATAGAGTAAAAGTTGAGGCTCTTTCGGCCGTTCTTCTTTCCAGGGCATGCTTGTTGGCAACGAGCTTTTATAATCGATAATCCATTTGGAGCCATCTTCAAGCTTATCCAGTCGGTCAACACGAACTTTAAAATCAATGCCGGCTAAATGCATAGTAAAAGCCTCTTCCAAAGCCTCAACTTCAAACGCAGGGCGTTGCCGTTCCCAATCCAGACAAGCATGCACCAGATGTTTTAGTTTCACTAATTCAACTTCTTGAATCAGGGTTGAAAAAGAATAGGGCCGCTGTTGAATTATGGGTTCCAAAGACTGACAAATGGCTTGCTCAATTGCCTTATCTAATTGTTGGGGAGCCATGGTTAATAAGGTTTTTTGATTTTGCAAAGATTGCCAGAGTAATTCCATAACTTTATGAATTAACTGACCGCGCTCTTTAGCATCTGGACCATCTGAAACTGCTAAGTTAGCTTTGGCATGCAAGCGATGAGTGGCAAATGCGCGAAAGGGGCATTTCGCCTGGTTTGCTAAAATAGCAGTTCCCCCCGCCACCTTTTCCTCTTGGCCAAAAGGGATTTCATAAGTTTCAACAAAATTTACCAAAGCAAAGGGCCTGAGATTTTTAGTTAGCTCATAGGCAGGAAAAGATGGAAAGTTTGCGATCAAGGGACTAGGCAAATTAGGTTTATCATCGCTCAATAGTGGGTAAGAAAAGACAACATGCTGAGAACTTGAACCTAAACGACCTAAGACCTTTTGCGCCAGTTTAAGTTCCCGAGCGGGGCTTGCATAGGGCATTAGTTTTTCGCGCTGTAAAGAAATGGGAATAAAGGCTGAAAGTTTAGCCTTTTGAGGTAAGCAGAGATCAGTTAAACCAGTGACCCAGAGACTATCAAAGGTGCATCCCGCCGCTTCCAGCAGGCCGAGAACCTGGATCTTCGCTGCTGCAGACTTTGCTTGAAAAATAGTCGATTTAGCCAGATTTTTAAATAAAGAAAAGGCTTCGAATTTTGTCATTTCACTGTTGACTAAGGCAAATTCTCTAAACTCATCAAATAAGGTTAACAAGCGTTGATAACATTGATAAGAATCCGAATTAAGCGAATATTCACCCGGAAAGCCCAAGGTTCGAAGGCGGTTTTTAAAATGCCTAATCCAAGCCTGCAGCGAATCGTTTTGAGGATAGTTGACTAGATTCTTAAGGAGCTCAGCGAGTTTAGGAACTCTGCCCTGAAGTTCTTTAACCAGTGCTGCCTTTGTAAAATAAAGTTCTTGCAGGATCTTTGAGTCTTCTCTAAATTGTGCGCGGGCAAGCATTTCTGTTTGAGAAAAGGCAAGATAGGGTGAATGCAATAATAGCTGTGCCTGATAAACACTCATTTTCTCTTCATCCAGCTCAAGCCAGCAGAGAGCATCTGAAACCAAAGGAAATTCTGATAAAGACTGACCAAAGGAAATATTAAATTGCGCGCCTAACTGTTGTTGGAGTAGCCGCTTTAAAGGCTTTGCTTCGCTTTGTAAGTTAGGGACAATGACTGCAATCGATTTTTCATTATGTGCAAGTCGTTCTTTTAGCCAATAAATAAGCTGCTGGTACTCATCACTACTATCTTTCGCTGTAAAACAATAAGGGTGGCTGGTTTCTTCGCTTAAATCATAATGAAAATTCTGGCATCGCTGTTTAGAGAAATAATTTTGCAAAGCAGTTTGTTGTGGCGTGTAATCATCAAAGCAAGCCCAGATTAATTCTTTATATTGATAATGAAAACGTTGCTCAAGTAAATAGCCTGCAAGTTGAACTTCAGTTATTGCACCCATTTTATTGAGTTCATCTTGCAACTCCAGCGCCCAAAGTTGAAATTCGCTAGTCTGAGGTGTGTGTGTAAAACTGGGATGAGAAAAATCAAGTTGCCATAAATGGCAACGAGTCCATGCTTCTTCAAGCGCAAGCAACAACCCTTCATTGACTGATTTTTGTGAAGATTTGGCAAGTATTCGACGCCACAAAAAGTGGCATTGCTGGATGGTTAGAACAAATGGATGACTATGTTTGGGCGAACTGTAACAGAGTTTTTTGAAGCTTAGATGTAAAAAAGCAGTATAAGGAAGGCAAAGCGGTTTATCTTGAATTGGTTTCGGATTAGACCTGAAAAAATTATTAATTAATTCAGAACTAAGGCGATTATTGGGCGTAATCACAGTAGCCTTGTTTTGCATCATCGTGAATAACTGTGATCGATTAGCTATCATCGGATTTAGAATTGTCATTCTCTAGTCGTTTTATGTCAGTGGCAATCAAACCAGGTAAGAATTGCTTGTTGAAATAAATAGCTACAAGCCCCGTTAACGGAATAAACCAGCTACCAATTGCCAGACTAAGAATAAGCAAAATTTGAATATACATAAAAAAATAAGCTTTTTTCTGTAGCAGGGGCGTTAAAAGAGCTGTTTCGTTGAAATAGTAATAAATTAGTAGCGCCACAGCTGCAAGGAGTAAAGCAAAACAAGCCAACAAGTTGCCAATGAAAAAAGAGCGTATCCAGGTGCTTTTTTTAGCCAGCATTTTACTAAAACAGGCTCCGACAAAAGCGCCGATAAACAGTGCAAGCAAAATAGAAGGCAAAAGCGGCATCATTGCACTATCACGTAGGGTTAAAAAGGTATATTTGATAAAAAATATCAATAGCAAACAATAAATGGCAAAAAAAATAGCCCCAGCAAATCTGGGGTTTAAGGGTGGACGAGGATAAGCCTCTGAATTTTGGGTGTTGGTCACTCTTTTCTCTATTTAATTTTTGTAGGCGCAGCCCTTTGTTTTTCAACTGGGGTTTCAATGGGATGTGCCGGATGAGCTTCTTTCAACTTATCATTTTTGGAGTGTAGTATGTCGTAAACGATGTGTCCACGTAAATACATAGCAGCAAATCCTGCAGTGACTGCCAGCCAAAAACCCGCAAAAATAAAACTGTATAAAACTATAGACAAATAAGCGAGCAGTACATTACCTACAGATAAGCCTTCCAGTAATTTAGGATGAAATTGGTTAAGCAAATAGAGAAAGATGACATCATAGAAGGGCAGAGCAGCGAGAACCATTAGAAAACCCCACAAGAACGCTTTACGGCTGTAAGGTTTAGGAGAATGTACAATCTTTTCCCCAAAAATTGCTCCCGAACAAGCGGCAAAGGTAGCGGCAAGTAATACGGCTTGAAAGGTTGGGATTAATTGTTTTACTCCCATTGCATAAAAAAGAGTATCAATAACGATAGTGATTATCACCGCCAGCAGACAAAAATAGGCTGCGGATAGTAAGCGGGGGTTGGAAATCTCCAAGGCTTCATCCTGTTTCATTGTTATATCTCCACACTGTACCTTATTACTATAATAGTAGACCATGTTTGCTTTTAATTTGGAGTGCAATTCAACAATTCTCAACCTTCATTCATCGCTGACCGATTATTCCTAAATATTTAATCCACCTTAATTTAATTTCGAATTAACCTGCTAAATCCTCTAGATTTTGTAATAATAAAAATAAATGGAAAATGGAGGTAAGATGGATATGGATGTAAACGTTCCCAGTAAAGAGGCCCTAGAACAGGCGGAGGTTATTAACGCAAAAAAGGCTAATGAAAATTTAGGATTTTTGTCTGTTGACTATGGTTTTTTACCTTCATCTCCACCCTTATTAGCTTTTTCCGAAACGCATTCTCTTTGGGATGAGATAGCTGAAGAATTACCTACTTTATATAAATCGGTAACCATCAGAAAACGCTTTGATAAAATTCCAATTTTAAAAGCGGATAAAAAATCGCTCGATGATAAATATTTGCTAAGAGCTGCAACCTTATTAGGGAATTTTGCCCATGCCTATTATTGGTTAGATCTAAGGCCATCACCTGCTATTCCAGAATCTATCATGCAACCTTGGCAAGAAGTTTCCTCTCGCTTAGGTAAAGAAATGCCTTTTCTTTCCTATGCTGAGTTAGTTTCCTATAATTGGAAATTTAAGAATCCCCATTTAACGGAACGTTCTGTAGAAAATCTTTCTTTATTGGTGGAAACCATTGGAGACGATGCGGAAAGAACATTTTACTTGTGCATGGTCGAAATGTTAGCTGTGGCAACTCCTATTATTAGTTCGGTTGTTTGTGCCCAAGAAGCGATAGTCAATCATAATCATGACAGTTTAAAGAAAGCATTAATACGAATGACAAAATCAACAGAAGAAGTTATTCAATCCTTTTTGAAAATCTCACCTAATTTTTATTCTAAAACCTATGTAGACCCCATTACATGGGGCAAATGTGTAGGGATTTTACCTCTTCCCTGGGAAGGTTATGGATCCAAAGGGCCTAGTGGCACAGCCTCACCTTACTTTCATCTATTAGATACAATTATTGGACGGCAGAAATATAATTCTTTGCATGGAAAAAATCAGCTTTATTATAAAGAAATTTATAATGCGCCCAATATTAAAAATTTTATTGATGCAGTGAGTAAAATTTCTATTAAAGAGTATGTGCACAATGCAAAGGATAAAGAATTAAGAGGTCTGTTTGATAATCTTGAAGAGGTTTATGGTGGAGAAACTGGTTTATTAGGATTGCACCGAAGAAAAGCTTATGGATATGTAACCACAGTTTTTAAAATAGGCCGCAGTACCACCCATGCCGGAACTAGTACGGTATGTCCTTTCATTGAAAGACCTTGGAATGAGGTTAATAGCGGCTTAAAAGAATCAAAGGACGAACGAAATATCGACCCTGATAAATTATTTCCGCAGATAAAAGTGACAGCCGTTTCTCGTGAAAATCCCCTTATTCAAGATTCAATTAATCGTGTTTCCTTCGATATAAAAAAGCAGGGCTTAATTTATAGGCCGGGTGATAGATGCGGTTTATGGCCCTCTAATCATGAAGCATTAGTTGATAAGACAATGAAGGCTTTATTAGCTACTGATAATGACTACATTTCGATTAGCGATAAATTTAAACAACATTTCAATAAAATTAAAATATACCCTACTCAGGTACCTGACAGAATTCCCCTGCGCGATTTTCTCAAACATACTAAAATTCGTCCGCTCACTCGAAAAGCAGCTGAACAATTATACGCATTAAGCGCCTTACCCTGGATTAGAACGATGATTGATAATCATAGAGAAGATCAATGGGAATTTTGGGACGCGCTGTCTTTAATCAAAGACTATTACGATGTTCGACGATTTTGGAATACCGATCCTTGGCATAAGGAAAATCTATGTCATATATTAGAAGTTGAGCCTCTAAAAGTTTATTCCATCTCTTCAGATAGTAATAAAAATCTCGATTTGACTATTAAATCTTTAATTTATACAACTGATACAGGAGTTGAGCAATTTATCCGTTATGGAACGGCATCTAACTATATAAAAAAGCTTCCGAGTTACCAACCTATCAAATTAATTAGGCCTACTTCATTCTATTTACCTTCTAAAAATGAAGTACCTATTGTCATGATCGCTGGAGGTTCAGGCATTGCCCCTTTTATAGGGTTTATTTCTCAGCGTTTGAAGCAAAAAAATTGTGGCGAAAACTGGCTATTTTTTGGTTTAAAATCGATGAATCATATGAGTTATTTTAAAGAGTTGGAAGAATGGGTAGGCTTAAACCAATTAAATTTATGCGTACGTTTTTCAGAAGAAGACGTGGAGTTAATTTATGATCATAAAAATAGAAAACTAATTCCTAAAAAAATTAAGCGCGGCTATATAACTGCTTGCCTTGAAGAAAACAAAGATAGGCTTTGGGAATTAATGAAGCCAAAAGCATTAGGTGGTAAAGAAGCAGTCTTTTATATATGCGGTCTTGCGCGCTATTTTGAATCAACTCTATCAACTCTTCGAAATATCGCTTTTTACTTTTTGAAAAATGCTAAAAAATCTGAAGAGTTTATATACAATCTTTGCGCAAACAAACGAATTATGATGGATTTATTTACTAATAGTTCACCTGCAAACAGTATAGATAAGCATTACCAATTTTATCCAATTTCCGAAATTGTTTTACACAATAATAAGAAAAATGGTTATTGGATGGTCATAGATGATGAGGTTTATAATATTTCTGATTTTATATTTCTACATGCGGGGGGAGAAAAAACCTTAACGGCTTTTGTAGGGATGGATGCTACTCATGAATATAAAGCAGTCAGCCACCATCTAGATTCATCTATAAATGCGGTTCTTTCAGTCTACAAAATTGGTGCAGTTAAAAAATTAAATTTTTCCAACAACTGGGGAGTTACATTATCAAATACCAATGAATGGCAATACATTACCTTAAAAGAGTTATATGAATCATGGGTTAACTATTTATATTTAGTGGTAGAAATGCAGAATACATTCTCCTTTGAAGAAGCTTATTATTCTAAAATTTTTAAAGATGAAATTACTAAAAAAACCTATGTGTTTGCATTACAGTCTATAATTAAACTAATTGAAGATATTTTAATTGGTTTTTTAGGTGGTTTGATTAGTGAAAAATTCACTATATTATGGAAAAACACGGTCACTTTATGTGCCCAAAATGAGTCCATTTTAGAAATCGATAGCCTGATTCAAGCCTTAAAAAAATCACCGGATTATTTAGCAATTTTGCATTGTTTTCATGAGCTTCTTTCAGCGAACCAATATAAAGATAAGCAAAATCTTAAAGAATTTTTTTCGCAAATAATGACTCTTAGTGGGGGTTTTTTAGAAAAAATGAAAACGAATTCAATTAAGGGTATTAAGCTATTTGAAAGGCATGAGGACAAATTTATTGAAAGTTCAAGTAAAGAAATTATTCAGATTTTAAAAACCGCATTAAAAATAATTAAAACCTATACCCAAAAACTGAATGAAACTATTCAACAACTAAAAGCCTAATCTATGGAAACTTCAAGTATCAAAGTGGGTGATGTTGTAAATAAGCATCCCTATACTATTTTTCTAAATAAAACAGTAAATGATGCTGTGCTTTTGATGGATAGTAAGCAAGTAAATGACCTGATGGTTATTGATGAAGAATTTAACTTTATTGGGGTTTTATCTGAGGGGGATTTAATTCGCCATCTCATCCCTAACTTAAGTGTAACAAACCTGGCAACAATGGCGGAGGCTTATAAAATTTTTTTAGACTTTGCAGGGGGTATGAAAAATCAACCCATAGCTCAATTTATTTTGCGCGATGTCATTACCTTAAATTCAGATGATGAATTACTTAAAGCCTCTATCGTTTTGATTACCAAAAATATTCGTCGTTTACCAGTTATACAAGGTAGGAAATTGATAGGAACTATTTCCCGAACTGATATATGTAAGGCACTTTTAACTTACGCTGATTAATTTAAGCTCTATTGCAATTTCACTACTGTCTGGAAGTTTAGAGATGAAATCGCGACTCATTAAGGGTTGACGTGGTCAAGCAAATTAAAACACACCAGTTAAGCAGCTTGTTTTAATCCCCGTACCTTATTTGGCTGGGCTAAATTGATAATTCACATCTGTAGATATTTGACCCAAAATGCTCTTGAGTGTCTCAAGGGCATTATCTTTAGCTCCCCAAAAACTTTTGGCATGCCAGCTATAAATAGGGGTATTAAAAATAAGTTGAAGGTTTTCATAATTATTTGTGTTGAGTTGAGGGGGTACAAAATTAAAGTTTTTTGAAAGCTCTACTAATCTTTTTCGCCCATAGTTAATTACCTCTGAATAACTCGCCGTTAGACCGTTATCGTTTTGTGAAAAATCGCGTTGAATTTTTAGGGTGTGGGT
>JACCSX010000301.1 GCA_013812775.1 Tatlockia sp.
GTATAGCCTCGCCGCTTTCCTTTGGCCCTATTCATTTTGACGAGGGTGCTATTTCACCAGCCTTAGAGGTTTTTGCTTTATTAACAATGCTCAGTTTAGCTCCCAGTTTTTTAATCATGCTTTCTTCTTTTACACGCATCATTATTGTACTTTCCATGTTGCGAAATGCTTTGGGATTACAACAAACACCGCCTAATACGGTCCTCATTTCTTTAGCGCTGTTTTTAACTTTTTTTACCATGATGCCTGTTATTAAAACCATCTATACCGAAGCCTATGAACCCTATCAGTCAAAGCGAATAAATACTGAAACTGCCTTTAACACGGCTTTAGTGCCGCTTAAACAATTTATGATTAAACAAACTCGGGAAAAGGATTTGCAAATGATTTTGCAATTAGCGAAAGAACCCTTACCAGCAACAGCAAAAGACATCAAATTTTATCAACTGGTTCCTGCCTTTCTGCTGAGTGAATTACAAACCGCTTTCCAGATTGGCTTTATGATTTTTTTACCTTTCCTCTTGGTTGATTTAATTGTTTCGGGCATTCTTATGACGATGGGAATGATGATGGTGCCGCCTATGACAATTTCCCTGCCGGTTAAACTCCTGCTTTTTGTGCTGATAGACGGCTGGGATTTGGTGATACAATCTTTAGTAGGAAGTTTCAACATTCTTTAAATTTTGAGAAGCAAATAAATGACTATTAGAGCAGACAATAAAGACCAACTAGCAACTTACCTGCACTTTCTTGAACAGGATCCTGATAACTTTAATCTCTTAATATCTATTATTGACGGCTACCGTAAAATGGGAGATTTTGCAAGAGCGCAACTTTATCTTGAGAAAGCCAAGGCCATCGATAGCGACGCCTGTTTTGCTCAACAAGGTTTCATTGATATCAGTCTGGGTAATTTTAGCTTGGCAAAAGAAGCGCTCGTCAAAGCACTTGCCAAAGAGGATTTAGCTATTCTCCGGTATAGTCTGGCGATTTGTCATTACTCCTTGAATGAACCAATAGAGGGTATAGGAATCTTGAGTCCTTTATTAGTGAACGGTAGTTCAAACTATGAGGTTGAACTGCTCGTAGCGAAAATGATGCGTCAACAATCCAGACTTGATGAGGCAATTAAATTGCTGGAAGCAGCCATCGAACATCATGGCCCTGCAAGTGATAGCCTTGCCTTACTCTCAGAAATATATTTTGACAAACAGGAATTGGAATTAGCAGAAAAGACAGCCCAGCAGGCACTGATAATTGAACCTGGAAATTATGAGGCCCTGGTTATCCTCCTGTTATTGCGTCTGGCTGAGGGTAAAACAACTGTTCGCGAAATTAAGACCTTATTAATCAGACAACCAGAGGATGCCTATTTATGGTTCGCTCTAGGTGTGACCTTTATGCGTGAAATGAAAGTGAAAAAGGCTGAAGAAGCATTCTTAAAAGCTGCTGAATTGGACCCGTTTTTTTCCGAAAACTGGATCAGTCTCGGTTGGTGCCAACTCTGTCTAGATAAGATTAAGAAAGCAGAATTCAGTTATCAGCAGATAATTGCTACCAATGAGGAAATCGCTGAGGGCTGGGGTGGATTGGCACTGGTTGCAAGTCTGCGTTCAGACTTAGCAGAAGCTGAGCGGTTGATAGCAAAAGCCAAGCAACTGGATCAACAATCTATACTGGCCGATATTGCGCTTATTATTCACAGCAATTTTAGCGATCCGGCTGACGCTGGAAAGAAATTTAAGAAAACCTTTCCCACGGTAGCTGAGCAAATCCATGCGGCTATGGATATGGTATTAGCTGAGATGGAGGGGGACTATACATCTGTTCATTGATTTGAACTATTTGTAATAAATGTTTACATATGAATAAATACAATCAATTGGTAGGATCGAATCTCTTCATATTCGTACAGCAATTATTAATGAAAAAATGCCTGTATATTAACTAAATCTAATCAATTGGCACGATAAGACCCTCGCCCCGCGACTGAAATTCTTCAAAGAATACGGTTGTTCCTCGCGGGAGATGGGGGTAAATATTGCTTTGTTCTTTAGAAAAGACAAGTTGTTCAAATTCTGAGACCATTACCTAGGAGCTGGAGGGAGGGTAAACATCTGGATGGAAACAAGATATTGAATCTTTTTGGGGAAAGCTCATCTCCAGAGAAGAGAGATCTTTAGGATCTCGCTTATTTTAAAGGGTTAGGCAGCTTAGAATCTTATTTAGACAAAAAGATCTCATTTTAACCCTCTCTGCCCTCTCCCGCGAGAAAAAACTCTATTCTTAGAAGAATTCCTGTCGCGGGCGAGGGGGTTGATTGTGCAATTTGATTAGATTCTTCAATAACTAATCTTTTTTCACGACAAATAGCCTGTTCAGTTTTGTAGGGATACCTAGGAGCTGGGGAGGGTAAATATCTGCATCGCGGTGTCCTGTCAATGGCAATTGAAAGGATGTTAACGGTCCTTCGAGGACCTCAGGATGCTCTTGTTTAATGCTCGGGTTTAGTGAATTCCTAAATACCGTTCGCGGTGAGGAGGAGCGAGTAGCGACGTCTCGAACCGTCAGCCTCGATCTTATTTTTGCAAGGAGCTAAAAAGCTGTATTTTACAAGGGAGGCAGGTCAGGAAAACAATGAAATGTTTTTTTGCGCTTTGCATATTACCCCGGCATTTAAATATTGTTATTAAGATATGATATAATTATCCAACTGATTTAAATGGATTTTTACAAAAGA
This sequence comes from Tatlockia sp., assembly GCA_013812775.1. Lineage (GTDB taxonomy): Bacteria > Pseudomonadota > Gammaproteobacteria > Legionellales > Legionellaceae > Tatlockia. The sequence goes on from JACCSX010000301.1 coordinate 2,741, forward strand.
TGAGCAATAAGAAGTTATCTTTAAAAGAGTTAGGTACATTAAGAAAAA
>JACCSX010000302.1 GCA_013812775.1 Tatlockia sp.
AAAAAGAAGCAAGATCTGATTAATACATTCAATCCTGAGTGGGATGATTTATATCGATCGTTATGTTAGAGATTGTGCCCACTGCAGGGAGATCCCTCGCTTCGCTCGGGATGACGTGGGGAGTTACTAAAAAAATAAATTGATTTAATTTTGAACTAAACAATGTTAGTCTAGGGGCCTATTTAAAAACCTAAGCGCTCTAATGATTCAATCTGAACTCTCTGATCAACAATTGTCATTCTCCCACTTACCTTTGCGCGAGGAACTCTTAAAAAGTCTTGCTTCTTTAAATTATGAGACCATGACTCCAATCCAGATACAAAGCCTCCCAATAATTCTTAACAATGAGGATATTATTGCGCAGGCAAAAACAGGCTCTGGAAAAACTGCTGCTTTTGGTTTGTCGCTGTTAAATAATTTGAAGCTTACATTTTTTGGAGCACAGGGTTTAATCCTTTGCCCAACTCGTGAACTGGCAGAACAAGTCAGTCAGGCTCTCCGTCGTTTAGCCTGTTTACTGCCTAATGTTAAAATTATTAACCTCTCAGGCGGCATACCGATGAAGCCGCAGTCAGATTCTCTAAGACATGGCGCTCATATCATTGTGGGAACACCTGGAAGAGTGCTGAAGCACCTTCAAAAAGCCTCCCTGGACTTAACCCAACTGAAAACCCTGGTTTTAGATGAGGCCGATAGAATGCTGGATATGGGATTTTTAGACGATATAACAACCATTATTGCTGCTTGCCCAAAAAAACGTCAAACCTTGTTATTTTCTGCGACCTATCCTGCAGAAATTAAACAAATGACAAAGCAGTTTATGATTAATCCCAAGGAAGTCTTTATTGAAACACCTCACACTGAACTTGATATCGAACAACGTTTTTATGAGGTTCCCAAGCAGACCAAATTTTCATTATTAAAATCACTGCTGTTGCACTTTAAACCAGTCTCATCTTTAATCTTCTGTAATACCAAGCAACAAACTGCAGAGCTTACGAACCAACTTACCCAGGACGGTTTCAGTGCTATCGCCTTGAATGGAGATATGGAACAAATAGACCGCGACCTGGCTTTTTTACGTTTTGCCAATCAAAGTTGCTCAATCCTGGTGGCAACTGACGTTGCAGCTCGAGGTCTTGATATTAAAGAGCTTCCTGCAGTTATTAATTTTGATCTCGCCTTTGATCATGATGTTCATATTCATCGTATTGGCCGAACCGGTCGAGCTGGGTCTAAAGGTTTGGCCTTAACTATTACAACAACTGCAGACGCAGGACGTATTGCTGTGATTGAAGATAATTTACCTCAGCCAATTATCTTTGCAGACCCTAATGAGGTTGCAAACTCTAACACCACTCGATTAGTTCCAGAAATGGTCACTTTATGCCTTGCTGCGGGTAAAAAAAATAAAATTAGAGCCGGAGATATTCTCGGGGCCTTGACTAAAGATGCAGGATTGGCAGGAGACTCAATTGGCAAAATTAACATCACTGCCCTTAATTCCTATTTTGCAATACACCGCAGCCAAGTCGACAAAGCGCAGCAATATTTACAAAATGGGAAATTGAAAGGACGTAAGATTAATGTTCGTAAAATTGGTTAATCTTGCATTAACCCTCGAGCATGGCGAGAGATAACGGTCAGTTTAACTCAATGACCATAATTTTTATTGGGTACTGCGTTAGATTTTCATCCTTGTGCAATTCATTTGGGATATCTTTTTTTAGGTAATAAGCCTTATCTTTTATAAGATGTAAATAATGTACCTGGCCTTTATCATTGGTGATTTTTAACAGTCCATTGGTCAAAGCCACAAGAACGCGATTATGATCATGACGATGCAGGGTCAAGGATTGACTTGATGTGGGATAAATAACTGTTCTCCACACCTTGACCTGCTTATTAGCAAATTGTTCTATTCGTTTTGTGGTTGCTGTGTTAGCTTGCGTGATAGTCAGTGTTGTGACCAAGGAAAAAAAAATTAGAGTCTTAGAATAGCCTTTCATAAATAATTACCTGCTTATAGTTAACCCGATTGATTGTATCTAAAATCCAATATTATAACCTCAGCGCCCAACCCAATAATATGAGAGTTTTATGAGTTTCTATCTTGCATGTTGCCGTTCTTTTATTCACCTAATATTTCCTTAAGATAAATTGTGTATATTAAGAACATTATTTATATCGGTTGTACTTCATGACTTTAGAAATTAATTTTAAAACAATAGATACTGAAACTAGCAAAAAAATACATCATTTTATTCTTGAGCAAGCGAAAACTGGCGTCAAAATCTGGTCAACGCAAGAAATCTATTCTTTGGAAGACGGTACCGAATTTAAATTTAAAAATAATTTGTTTCAGCGTAAAAGAAAAAATGGCAAGGAAGGTGTTCGTTATGAACTAGTATCGAACAAGGAGAAACTTGGTGAAGGTGGCTACGGTGAGGTGCGCAAAATTAAACGTACTTTAGCTCTCGACAAAAATGGAATTCACTCAAAAAAAGAAGGCAAGAATGGACAACGTCGAGCCGTTAAGAAACAGGAGCACAGTAAAAGAAATTCTCTTAGCGCTTTGCAAAATGAATATGAACTGACAGAAAGAGCGGATCAACTCCACATCAAGGAACCCACCCTGTCTGATGATTCAAAGAATGCAACCAGTTATACCGTAATGATGTTAGCTCCTGGAAAAGAGATTTTTGATATTATCAATGAGGACCGTCTAAAAACCGAAGTCCTAACGACAAAACAACGTTTAGATCTAAGTGTCGCCTTGTTAAGGGCTGTAAAAGAACGACTGACTTCCAGAGAGATAATACATCGAGATTTAAAACCTGATAATATTTTTGTTAAATTAGACGAGCTGCCCATTAAAATAACTATTCTTGATTATGGGTTAGCAATGGATGTAAACAAGCTGGCAGAAAAAACTCGCGGTTCTCCCTGCTATCTTGCACCCGAACTACTAGAGGATCCGCTTAATGCAAGTTATAAAGCAGATGTATTCTCAATTGCTCGTATTATTACCCTGGTTTGGGGTGCGTCTAATGATACTTATGATTCCACCTTATTTGAAGATTCTTCCGACGCCTTTGCCTTAACTACGACGCAGCGGCTAGAAAATTTATTTAGCGGCATTAACGATATTGGTTTTGGACTTCAAACTTTAATCGTTTCAACCTTGCAAGAAATGCTAGAAACGGATCCAGAGTATCGTAGTTCAATCGATGAGGCCATTGACCTTTTTTCTTCTTTTGAAATTGAAGAACAAAAGCAACCCGATTCTTTAATTAATCCCACTGTATTGGCTGAAAACAAAGTAATTCCCTTAGAAAAACGGGCCTCATCTACGAGATTTTCCTTTTTTAAGTCTCATAGAGATTCTTCTGACGATTCTTATGAAAGCTCCGACAAAATTGCCCAAAATTTGATTTCACATGAATCCAGTAATGAATTGCAATTTTGCTGACAAAATATTCTCAATTAACAAATAAACAAAGTTTCTAGCCACTGAGTTAAAATTCAATTAATATCTAAGGAGAAAAAATAAACCCATTACTCGGGGTATGATTATAGAGGAATATGGAATGTTCAAAATCATAAAAAAAACAGATATTATTACTTGCACTAATCTGTAACTGCTCAATCCTTCAAGCTGCAATCCCAAATACTGATAACCCCCATTCCTACGTTGGGACAACTGCAAAAGGAAAGTTTTCACACTTCATTGGTGATAACTCTGCCTTTTCTGTACTCGGAGAGGCTGGTCCCCGAAATTATCGTCTGGGTGCAACACTAGGCGGGCAATTTTTTGATATTCACCGCATAAAGATTAGCGGTGAATTTTTAGAGCAGGATATTAACTACGCTTTTTTTAGTGGCAGTTCTCGCGAATGGGTCAGACAAGGCGCCTTCGGGGCCCACTATCAATATGATCTAAATCTCAATAAGTATCGTCCGCAATTTAATTTAAAGGCTGGCTATTCTCACGCTCCATCTAAACAACTTTCTTTTGTTCAGGGATTTTATACAAATAGATTAGGAACTGCCCAAAAATTCATTGATATTACCCCGGCATTTAAATATTGTTATTAAGATATGATATAATTATCCAACTGATTTAAATGGATTTTTACAAAAGATGAGCAATAAGAAGTTATCTTTAAAAGAGTTAGGTACATTAAGAAAAA
>JACCSX010000303.1 GCA_013812775.1 Tatlockia sp.
AAAATGGAATCAACCTATGCATAATTGGGCACTTATCGCTTCGCAACTCCAAATATTCTTTGATGGAAGATTGGATTTAGAGTTGAGGTAAATCAGCCGCTGACACAGTTAAATGAATACTCTCAATCAGAATAATAAACAGGAATTATCGTCATAGATTTTACCATCTTGTATTTCATACCTTAACCCCTAGTATATTCCGCCATCCAGACCAAATGTTGTGGCTGGTCATTTTCACATAATAATATATTAAATCCGTTTTGTTTGAGATATTTTTCATATTCTTCAGGAGCCAAACTATAAAACCAAAGCTCCTGATTGAGCATATCCTTGCTGCTATCTTCATAGACAGAGTCACCAGTAGTAAACTGTAAAATACCACCAGGCTTTAGCCAGGAAGCAAAGCGTTTTATCATGGTCTCGTGAGTTTCTTTGGGAATATGAAAAAGAGCCCACCATTCAATGATTCCATCGAATCTATCTATTAATTCTATGGAACGCATATCCCCAAGAATGCACTGCATCGAAGGACAGTTTTTTTCAGCTATTGCCAATAATTTTTTTGAAGAATCTATTCCTGTAACCAAATAACCCTTACTTATTATATAGGAAGCAATCGGATACCCAGAGCCACAACCCAAATCCAGAATTGAAGCAGATGTGGATAGCATTTGCAGGAACCTATCAATATATTTTTTTTCCATATAAAAGGAATCGCGCATTTTGGCAAATTCCTCTGCAATTAAATCATAGCTTTTGCCTTGATCTGTCACTGGGTATTCTCCTTGCATAGAGGGAAATTGTCAGTCACTAGCTTTAACTTATAAGTAGCGTATAGACTGTTGAACGCGTAATTTTTATTTATCAGGCAATTTTAATTGCACTAATGCGGGGGTTGAAGAACCCCTCCAAAGGGTCTGAATGAAAATTAACCGACGATTCAATATGCTTTTTATTTCGTTACTTGTCGATCTGATAAACTTTAACAAGAGGAAAAACTAAATTCATTCGTTTGATCAATGTCATTGGAATATTCTTCATACATCTCGATTTCGTTTATTAAATGAAAGAACCTATCCTCTGATTGTAAATGAGTTAATAATTCAGATTTCCTTGGTTGAGGTAAGTTTTTAATGCTATCGATTAATACTTGTTCGCGCCGTTTAGATGCAAAATTAACGAGAGCCCCTATATCATAGTCAATTGGATATAATCTAATAGTTAGTTCGATAAAACGGTTAATAAAATAATCTGTGTTTGAATAGTAAGTGAGATTAAAAGCTTCAGCATAAGAATACCCTTCTATCCAATTTACAGTCCAATAATTATAGGAAAGTAGTGCTAAATAAGCTTTCACGAAAACATCAAATGATTTCTTTGCTCCAAATTTGATTATATTGGGTAATAGTCCAATAAAACATAAATCTGCAACTTTAAGTTGATCCCCTACTCGCGCTAAAAATTTCTTGATTTTAATAAGATCAAAATTATCCTCTTGAATATAGCCTAGAATTGCTTTTAACCGACTCACCCTACTAAACAGGGTAGCCGCGTTATCATCAAGAATAAGTGGTAGCAATTTTTTTAAAGAAAATTCTTTACCAATCGTTTTTTGTTTGTAATTGTATTCTCTAAAAAAACTCCAGGATTTCGTGTAATAATTATGAGTTTTATATGGAAAATTAGTAGAAAAATTTTCTTCAAAAACCTCGGTTGAGAAAGAAATAAGTTTTTTATAACCATCTTGATCACGCGTAAAGCTAGCGATTTGTTTAGGATTTAAGTTTAAGGAAGTAATTCTACCCCAGAGTTCTATGTTAACCAAAATTGGAGTTATTAATTCCGCCATTTGTTTAGATATAATTTTCATTTGGAATACGGTCTGAATATTCACTGAAAAACATATCATCTTTAGTAAATCTCGAGGCAGAGTATCAAGGGAGGGGATTTGTGGACCATGAGCTAAACTTAAGACATCTTCGAGTTCTTGACTTTGAAAAGAATCTTTTTTTAAATCAATTTCAATTCGTTTATACATCTGCTCACACCCTGATCAATAAATGCGCATTTTAAATACAAGCCTCTATAGTGTCAACTTCAATTTATCCATTTGCTAGGAAAGATGGGGGACACATTGATACTGTATTGGAGTTCCAGCCTAGAGTCGGCAAAAATTTCCGGACAGATAATATACAAAAAAGTAGTATATTGAAAACATTGAAATTTGTTTTGAATAACAGGGCGTTAACAAAATTTCACCGCATTGTCCAATTATACCTAATTTCAAAAATTGATAAAAAATCCGGATTTATGAATCCCGGATTTTTCACGAAAATGGGTCAATAGTGCCTTTTTTTGAAAGTATTTTTTCTAAATTATTCGGGGATTGAGGTTTACTAAAGTAATAACCTTGGATCTTCTGGCACTCTAATGTGTTTAGGGAGTCAAGTTGCTTCTTTCTCTCAACGCCTTCAGCGACGACTTCTAAAGACATACTTTTTGCCATCGCTATAATCGCTTGTACAATTAACTGATCATTGCGTTGGTCGCAAATACCATCAATAAAAGATTTATCAATTTTCAAGCGATCCAATGAAATATTTTTCAAATAATTTAAACTGGAATAACCAGTACCAAAATCATCTAAAGTAATTTTAACGCCAATGTCTCTAAGTTCTTTGATACTATTGAGTTCACCAATATTATTAATAATTAAATTTTCTGTTAATTCGATCTCCAGATATTCTGGTTTTAAATTAACTTTCTTTAATGTTTCTATTATATTCGATACGAAATTTATTTGTGTAAATTGACAGGAAGAAATGTTCACTGCCACCCTGATTGGTGGGAAACCGCGGTCTTGCCATGCTTTATTTTGCCGACAAGCTTCATATATTACCCAGTCTCCAATATAAACCATCAATCCTGTTTCTTCTGCTAAGGGAATAAAGTCCATCGGTAAGATAATGCCTTTGATGGGATGGCGCCAACGAATTAACGCTTCCACAGCAATTAATTTATCCGTTGAAGTATCAAGTTCTGGCTGATATTCCAAAAAAAACTCATTTTTTTCTATGGCGGCACGCAATTCAACTATAGTTTCAAATTTTTTGGTGTTACTTTTATTAAGCTCTTCTTCATAATAAAAGAACTGATTTCGACCCATGTTTTTAGCGTGATACATAGCGACATCAGCGTTATGCAATAAATCATACGCTGTTTCTCCATCGGTTGGAAAAAAAGCGATTCCAATACTACCTGTTACTGTTACCTGAATTGTTCTAATCGTTTTTGGCTTGTTAAGCGTCGCTATTATTTTTCCAGCAAGTTCGCTGAGATGCTCCTTAGTTTTAATATTCAAAATTAATGCCACAAATTCATCACCGCCCAATCTGGCGACTATATCTTGATTGCGCAAAGTATCTTGCAATTGCTTTGCAATGAGACGTAATAACTCATCCCCGGCTTCATGACTAATGCTGTCATTAATTAATTTAAATCTATCCAGGTCAATAAAAAATACACCAAATATGTTTTGATTATTCGCAGCAGCAGTAATTTCACGACGCATATGATTTAACAAACCAGCGCGGTTCACTAGTCCTGTTAAATCATCATGTAATGCTTGGTATTGTAACTTATCTTCCAAAACTGCTTGCTGCGTGATATCTCTAAAACTCCAAACATGGCCTGATGTGCTTCCATCAATTTTATGAGGCACTGCAAAATATTCAAAAATACATCCATTTTCAAAAATTAATTTACCGGTAACCACTTGAATGTCATTATCTAGAACGCCCTTCACCTTTTTTTGAAAATCAGAGGGATCAACAATTTGATTTGAAAAATATTCAACTATGTTGTGAAAATTTTTGGTATCAAATTGTGATTGATTGATACCGTACATTTCAATAAATTTATCATTATGGTCAATCAATTTTCCGGATTTATCTACCACTAAAATGCCGTCAGTAGACGATTCAAAAGTTGCACGCATAATAGACATGGATTTTTCCAGCGAGCCTGTACGTTCCTTAATACCTGTTTCAAGCGCCTGGGTATAACGATGTAAATTTTGTAATAACTGCCATTTTTTTGTTAATGAGTAGGCTAACTGTCGGACAGCCGTTGCATCAAATGGTTTTTTTAGAATTAATAAGTTATCTCTTTCGCCCAGTTCTTTGATGGTTTCTTCCCAGGAATAATCAGAATAGGCAGTACAAATAACAATTTGAATATCCTGATCTAAGGCCCATATGTGCTTAATGGTTTCAATGCCATCCCAGCCTGGCGGCATGCGTATATCAACGAATGCAAGCGCATAAGGCTTACCCTCCTTGATTGCTACTTCAATGGATTGCACTCCTTCTTGCCCTTGCGATGCCGTCGAAATCTGAAAGCTTGGCAGAGTAGTTTTCTTTTTCTCACTCACCTCTCCAAAAATTGCTTCTTCAAGATTTGTTATGTTAGGTGACTGAGTTATCGTCAATATCTTGATAAAATCTTTATGAACATCAGGATTATCATCAATGATGAGAATGCGTAAATTAATTTCATTAGTAGTGTCCATTTTCATTTCCTTATATCTATGAACTGACTTCATTATTTCACGTAAATGGTAATCTATGAAATCGGCAATCTGAGAATAAAGGTAGCGCCTAAATCAACGCCTTCACTTTTTACTATGATTGATCCACCCAATTCTTTCGCCGAAAGAATACTGTTATGCAATCCAAATCCATGGCCACTTTTTTTTGTTGTAAATCCAAATGTAAATAGTTTAGATAAATTTTCTTTGGAAATTCCAATTCCATTGTCTTCTATAATGATTTCAAAAAAATTTTCGCTTTTGTTTTCATGGGCTTTAATTGAAATTATTTTTAATTTATCTACCTTCACTTCCATTAATGAATCTTTTGAATTCTGAATCAGATTGACGATGATTTGTAATAATCTTGATTTGTCCGTTGTTACAAAAAAATTATCAACCGACTTATCTAGTTTAATATGTGTGGTTTCTAGCCCTTGTGAAACCATCTGAATGACTATGTCGACAATTTCCGATATCGACACTTTTTGAATGACTGTGGATCGATTACCACTGATAGCGCTTTGCATATTAACAATTTCACAAATATGATTAAAATGTAAAAACAGGCTTTTCGATTCATTTTCCATAGTATGATGTAAGATTCCAAGCTCACTACACAAATGCATAAAGTACTCAGGCAATAGTTTTCCTTTAGTATCTTGGGTTAGATATTCCTGAAGATTGGTATGGTTTTCTTTAAGCAAGTCACACAAGCGAGAAAAGTTGTTAAAAGTTGATTTATTAAGCGTTTCATTTAATACGGTGATCGAAACCCCCACGCTATTAAGCACATTACCAATATTGTGCAAAACAACTGTAGAGACTTCAGCCATACCTGCTTTTCTAGATATAATATTTAATGTTTCATTATTTTCTTTTATATCATCAAGCATCATGTTCATACTTTCGCCTAATCCGCCTATCTCATCCTTGCTTTTCAAATTAACGCGTGCGTCAGGATTTTTATTGATATTTTTTGTAAATTCACTAAGGAGTATAATTGGTTTTGATATGAAATTTGAAAACAGTAAACTCAATATAATTGCTGCTATTATCGTAAGCAATATAGAAATGATAGAAATCCATAAAAATAATTTTAGCTGCTGTTTTAATTTAAATTCCATTTCCCCTAAAAAAACATTTTTTTTAATGACAGCGTTATCAATTAATTTATTTAATTCAGTGACGTAAATATGTAATTCATTATTTTTTATAATAATTTTTTTATCATCTGTCTTTCCTTCTTTTAAGGAAAACAAATCAATACTCGTAATTGTAATATTATTTTTTAGCGCCTGTAATTCCTTGATATTTAATATATTTATATTTGACACTTGCGATTGCAAATATTGCTTCCCCCAAAAGCTAATGTCTTCCATATAGGCTAATAATTCATTTTTTTTCGCATCTTTTGTGTTGGTATAATATAGATGATCATTTCCTTTAGGATCATCCCAAACTTTTGTTTTTGCATGAAGATTTTGTATCAGGTCTTGCAGCTTAATTGTGGCGATTTGTATTTTTTGAAGCGCATCTGTTTGTGGAAAAACATGATTCACAACCAAATCAAGTGATTGCGAAAAACGGTTTATATTCCAAAAAAAATATAGACTTTGTGGAATAAAGAGTAAAACTAAAAATAGCATACCAATAATTAATTTAGTTCGAATGCTGAGATTTTTCATTTTTCATCTCCTCAGCTTTCAATGCAGCATTCGCTACATTTCGTCCTAAGGCCAAGCCTGCTTCATGATCAGCTGTAAAATGAATACCCCCCCAAATACGAGACATCGATGCCTCGTAGGCTGCTGTATCCCATACGGCTTTATTTTTTGGGAAATAAAAATTGAGTATCGTAGATGCTGCACCTGAAATAGTTGAATGCCCAGCAGGATAGCTTGGATGATTAGGGGTTGGCATAACCGTTTTTATCGATGGATCAAACATATTGGGTCTACGAATCCAATACGTATATTTTGAGTCAAATACAGCAATGAGCGAATCTGTGATAGTCATGGCCAATACAGCACGCACTTCAAGCATTTTATCGATTGGAATACTGTTTTCCCACATATAATCATTCGCATAAATAATCCATTGACCTGGTGGTGTCACCGTTCCGGGGTTGCCAGCCCAAAAAATAACAGCACTTTTTTGTTTCGGACTAATTTTACTAAGTGCCTCTTTAGTGAGTTGCAACTGTTTTTGCCAATCAATATTTGTTGGTGCTGGTACTCTAAACGCATTGCCATGCGCTATCAACCAGGGTTTCCAAGAGCCTGCGTCTTGCCCAAAATAAGGGCGTTCTCCTGCCCACTGCTCAATACCTGTTTTTTCTGAATAGAGGGTGGTTGTTTTTATATTTTCCGCAATTCGTTTTTTTATTGCTGTAAACACAATATTCGCCAGTGCTTCAGAGTACGCATCAGGATCCTGAACATAGGACTTCGTTGCTTCACAATTATTTTTTAAAAAAAGACAAAATATGTCAGCAGTCAATGGTCCTATGTTTCCAGCTAATTTCCCTTTAGCCTGGTATGATAAAAATGCTGCATCACGTTGTCCAACATAAACATAAGTCATAATGAGCGAAGCATCTATATCACCTAATTTATTTTTACGAATCAGCTCGATTGCAATCGAATCCCATTTTTTCAAACTTTCTTTTGTGATGCTGGCACTGGTTGATAATGATTTTAATGAAGCGATGTCATTTTGAGTATACTGAAAGTACGGATGTAAACTGGAACTGGATGTTGTACGATAAGCCAGGAAAAAAGATAATAAAGCAGCAATCAAAATAAGCAGGACTGTCAATAGTAGTATTTTATGGGATTTTTTCATATTTCCTTCATCCTTGAAATAGAGGTGTTAATGCCTAAAGTATGGCTTAAAAACACGATACCATCGACAAATGGCGTCATAGTTATTCCAAGCGCATAAAGCGATAATATTTTGTTATCAAAAGAATCACTTAATACGGTCTGACGGTTCTTGATGCTTTCGGGTGCATAACTATTTTTACGGACTCCAGGCGTTTCAACTCAAAACTTCCAGGTCCACTTTTAACGCTTTTTCGTCTACTTGCCGTTGCGCCTGTTAGGTTGTCCCTGCTCACTGCAAATTTGACTGATGCGGACGTCTTCTTCCCGAAAGCCGGCGTTATCCCATTCGAGTTGAAGTTCCCATCCTATTTTTAGACCTAAATATACATTTTGATCTAATTGCCATTCCCGCGAGCGGGAATGACAGATATTTGTCAACTTCAGTAAGGGCGCATAGCGCTAAAGGCTTGAAGATTCTAGCTACCTTGATTCTGACGCTCTTTTATTTCTGACAGGGTTTTACAGTCTATACAAAGAGTAGCTGTTGGACGAGCTTCTAAACGGCGTAAGCCAATTTCAATTCCGCAGGCTTCACAGTAGCCGAAATCGTCATCGCGTAATCGTTCTAGTGCATCTTCTATTTTCTTTATTAATTTACGTTCGCGATCACGTGTTCTAAGTTCCAGACTGAACTCTTCTTCCTGACTAGCGCGATCAGAGGGATCAGGGAAATTAGCAGCCTCATCTTTCATGTGACTTACTGTTCTATCCACTTCTTCCATTAATGATTGCCGCCATGCAAGCAATATTTTTTCAATATGTGCCAGCTGCTTTTCATTCATGTATTCTTCGCCTTCAGTTTCCTGATAGGGGGCTATTCCCATACTGCTAACGGCGTCATTTTTCACGTTTTGTCTACTCTCGTTAGTTGAATCAATTAATTGTTCTGGCATAATGCCTCCTGCTCAGCCTCTCCAATAAGTTAAACCCTTCAAAAGGGTGTAGCTTAATAGAAAACCGCTAGATATATCAAAAAACGTCCTGCCCATCAAGTGTCAACCAATCCTTTATCTTGTTTTCCACCACTGACTCGGTCATTACCTTGCCAATCCTGCCAACATTGCACGTGACTATACCCATAATTATTAAGCATAGACTTTATTACAGATTTTTGTTCAAAGCCATGTTCCAACAATAATATCCCGCCTGGTTTGAGCCTGGCAAGACTATGTTGAATGATATGTTTGATTGCGATTAGGCCATCATCGCCGCTCACCAAAGCAAGCCTTGGCTCAAAACGTAGATCACCAATTAGAAGATGCGGATCATTTGCTGCAATATAAGGTGGATTTGCGACAATAGCATCAAATTGCAGATTAGTAGAAATATTTTCAAACCAATCAGATTTGTAAAAACAGATGTTAGTCAGACTGAGGTTACTTGCATTTTCTTCAGCAGTCCGCAGCGCAGCGCCGCTGCAATCACAGGCTGTGATCTGCCAATTGGGCTTTTCCGAGGCACAGGCTAAGGCAATGGCGCCACTACCCGTGCCTAAATCAAGTATCTGGGCTTGTTTTTTATCCTTGAGTAACTTTAAAGTCAGTTCAACCAGTAGTTCAGTTTCAGGGCGAGGGATTAGCGTATCTTCACAAACTTGCAGGGGGAGCGACCAGAATTCACGCATCCCTGTTAAATAAGCGATGGGAACGCCCTTAATCCGCTCACTTAGCAGATGTTGAAAGGTATGCCATTGAGCTGAACTTAACATGGCTTCTGGATGTGAAAAAAGAAAGCTGCGCGTTTTCATCAACACATAGGCTAGCAAGATTTCAGCATCCAGGCGAGCAGAGTTGCTTTGGGCTTCAAGGTCGCTGATAGCTTGCAACAGTGCCTCTTTTATCTCAATCATGGCGTCCTAACTCAGCCAATAGTTCCGCGTGGTATTCGCGTTTTAATGCGTCAATCACCGGTGACAAATCACCTGCAATCACATCATTTAACTGATAAAGGGTCAAATTGATACGATGATCCGTTAAACGCCCTTGGGGAAAATTATAGGTGCGGATTCGTTCAGAACGATCGCCAGAACCAACTAACGATTTACGTGTCTGTGCTTGTTGCTGCCGTTGTTTGCTTTGTTCAGCATCCAGTAAACGTGTTTTAAGCAGTGACATGGCCTTAGCGCGGTTTTTATGTTGAGAACGCTCATCCTGGCATTCAACAACAAGTCCGCTTGGCAGATGCGTTATACGTATTGCCGAATCGGTTTTATTAACATGCTGACCGCCGGCGCCAGAAGATCGGTAGGTATCGATACGCAATTCATCGCTGCTGATCTCAATCTCATCAATCTCCTCAACTTCCGGCAAGATTGCAACTGTGCAGGCAGAGGTATGGACGCGGCCTTGCGATTCTGTTTCAGGAACACGTTGAACGCGGTGAGCACCTGATTCAAACTTTAATTGTGAATAAACTGAATGCCCGCTGATACGCGCAATAATTTCTTTATAACCGCCATGCTCGCCGTGGCTGGCACTAATGACTTCCAGTTGCCAGCCTAAGTTTTCGGCATATCGGCTATACATGCGAAATAGATCGCCGGCAAAAATAGCTGCTTCATCACCGCCGGTTCCGGCTCGTACCTCAAGATAAACATTGCGTTCGTCATCAGGATCTTTCGGAATAAGATGCCATTGCAAGAGTTCATCCAGTTCGTCTACTCTGGCTTTTGCTGATTCGATTTCTTCAGCAGCCATTAAAGCAAGCTCTTTGTCCTCGCCTTCAACTAGTTCCGTTAAGGAGCTGATATTAGCTGAAGCTTCCAGGAAAGAGTTGAAACAAGTGGCGACCGGTTCAAGTTGGGCGTATTCTTTGGACAAATCTCTAAATTTGTCATGATCGGCAATAATGGACGCTTCCGATAATAGGCGGCTAACCTCCTGGTAACGTTCAAACATTTGTTCAAGCTTTGCTTCAAGAGATTTCTTCATAGGGTGTTTGCGTCTGTCTAAATAAATATTGGGCTAAATCAAGAAGTTCTTCACGTCCATCCCAAGCAGCCTGGCGAAGCCCTGCGGTTGAATGATGAGTCAACTTTTTGACTAAACGCTCACAAAACTCGGATAGCACCTGATCTTGACCATGGCCTGCTAATAGTTTTTGTTGAGCTCGTAGTAGTTCCTGTTGTGCCAGATTTTGCATTTGATTACGATAATCGCAAATAACATCTTTTGCACGTAGCGAGCGGTGCCAGCGAATATAATTATCTAATTCACAATCAATTAATTGTTCTGCTTGCAGGGCTGCTGAACGTCGTTTATCCATTCCTTTTTCAATTTTGTACTGCAAATCATCGATATTATAAAGATGTACGCCCTCTAAGTCAGCCACATCAGCCTCGATATCGCGTGGAACTGCTAAATCAAGGAAAAACATAGGCGCATTACCACGGGTAGCCAGGGCGTGTTCTACCAGACTTTTATTAATAAAGGGTAGTGGGCAAGCTGTAGCAGAAATGATGACATCGGCGCGCGGAAGATATTGGGGTATATCGCCAATAGCAATGGCCTTTCCATCAAAGGCAGCAGCAAGCTGTCTTGCATTTTCGCTAGTTCGACTGGCCACCAAAAAATCTCTAACCCCTTCTTTATACAAGTATTTTGCCACAAGATTGGCGGTGTCGCCTGAGCCTATAATAAAGACTTTTAAAGGTTTGTAGTCGGGGAAAAGCTGGCCTATAAGCTGAATAGCGGCATAGGCTATAGAAATAGGATTTGTGCCAATACCGCTAAGGCTTCGTACTCGCTTGGATGCGCTAAAAATATATTGAAAAACCTGACGTAAATTGGTTTTGGCAGTCCCTAATTCACAGGCGTATTGATAAGCCTGCTTCATTTGCCCAAGAATTTGCGGCTCGCCAAGCATCATTGAGTCTAAGCCACTGGCAACACGGAGAGTATGACGGATGCCACCGGAACCTTGATGCAGGTAAAGATGAGGGGTTAACGATTCAGGAGTTATTTGATGTTGATGCGCTAGCCAGTAGGCGATGCTTTCTGGGTCATCAGCATCACAATAAATTTCAGTGCGATTACAGGTTGATAAGATGGCAGCTTCATTGACTGAGCTTAAATCCACCAACCCTCGAAGCAAAGAATCCTGCATAGCAAGAGGCAGGGCGATTTTTTCACGCACATTTATCGGAGCAGTTTTATGATTGAGTCCGCAGGCGACAAACACCATAGAATTTTATGACCAGCAATACAATCTTGGAATTGTAAACTATAAGCTGGTAAATTTGTAGACTTTATAGAAGAGTCTTGATTGTGGCTTTCGTATTTGATCTAATCTTAATCAGATTGTTAAATTTGATTAAGATTATTTCACTTTAATTCGTTTCTACTAAAACCTTGCAGATTTTATCTTCCAGGTTTTTATATTTTAGCCAAGGGTCGGTAAAGCCATTCATCATTATTGAAAAGATCAGCATTTGTTTATTTTTTGTTTCAAGGTAGCCAGATAATGAGGTAACCGCTGTTTCTGAACCTGTTTTTGCAAATATTTTTCCACGGGTCGGTGGATTTCGCATTCTGTCTTTGAGTGTCCCATCAACTCCTGCTATCGCCAATGCCGAAATAAAATCGGAAGCACCAGGCGATAAATAAATTTTTTGTAATAAGCTTAGAATTTGTTCAGGAGTTAAAAAATTATAGCGAGAGGCGCCTGCACCATCTATGAGGGCTGTTTTAGGAATTTTAAGCTGTATTGTCTGGGCAAGAATCGCACGAACGGCTTTAGAACCATTGGAAAAACTACCGGCTTCATGAGCATAATTTGCCCCCATTGTTTTAAACAAGGCTTCAGAAATTGTATTGTCAGAGTCCTTTAACATGATTGCGATCAAGTCTTTAAGTGGCGCTGAATCCTGACGAGCGAAGGCCTTGGGAAAGGCTACAAATTTTTTAAACTCGAAATCACCAGAAACTTTAATTTGATTTTTTCTAAGCGAATATTTTAATAAAGACAGGAGATTGTCGCGGGGATTATTAATTGCCATTGTAATAGTTCGTGGTTTTTCGCCGCTTTTAATACACCCGCTAATCGTATAAGTCCTTTTATCTGTTCGTTTGGTTTTTACAAGGCAATGTTTTTCTTTTGCAGTGCCGGTTAGAACCTGATTGACAAAGTTCATGGTTTGCGGATATTGCGGTAATTCAAGTTTAGCTGGTTGACCAACCACGTCTGCAGGAGTCAGGGCGGCGCTTACGCAGTTGTGATCGATTGTTAGACTAGAGATTGGCGAACCCCAGCAAAAATTTTGATCTTCCCAAGAGGTGCCTGGGCTCATGGTCATTTGATCGAAGGCAGAATCGTCAATGATTACCTTACCTTTAACCTGTTGAATGCCGGCTTCTGCGAGTGAATGTATTAAGTTTTCAAACTGAGCCTCAGTGAGGGTCGGATCTCCTGAGAAGTAAAGATACAGATTATCTTTTAAGCTATTGTTCTTAATCTTGGTATATTCAGCAAACAGTTGAGTATTAAATTTAAAATCAGGGCCTAAGGATTGAAGAGCGGCAAATGCTGTAAACAATTTTAAATTAGAGGCGGGCATGAAATAGCGGTCAGCATCCTTTTTATAGAGGACTTTGCCAGTTTTTGCGTCTTTCACAAGAATGCCGATATTAATATTTTCGCCAAAATCTCTAAGAAGTTTATGTATTTTTTCTGAAAGCAGTTCAGGGTCAATTGCTGTTGCTGCGAAACTAATAGTGGAGAAAAAGGAAAAAATAAAAATAAGCGCTAAAAAATAGTTTTTTTTCATATTCAATACTTCCGTTGTTTGAACACCTTAGAGTCGTCGTCGCGCAATTTTTGAAACAGGAATAAAGGTTTCTGTTCCTGTGCCCAAACGACGTTGCTCACCCTTCCATGCATGACCATATACCACTTCATAAGTTAATGGGTATTTACCATCTGTTGTACGTAAGCTTTGATAGGCGGTTTCAAAATTTTGCCAGGATTCTTTGCCTGTTAACCCTCTATTACGTTCTTGATTGATGTTACGGACTCCTTGTGCTTTCAAATTCTCTAATAATTCAATCAGACTTTTATAGTGTACTGTTAATAGTTCCATATCGACAACTGGATCAAGGAAATGTTCTGCTAAAAGGCAATCGCCAATGTCGTGCATATCCATAAAATTATTGGTGTGAGCAAAATTATCTGCTATCTGCCAAGCTTTTTTCAACTCTTTGAAGGTGTCCGGGCCAAGTGTTGAAAACATCAGGCAGCCATTGGCATTCATCACGCGGTTTAATTCCCGGGCGACCGCTGCAAAGGGCTGCGACCAATGTATCACCTGATTGGAAAAAATAAGATCAAAGCAGCCATCAGCAAAGGGTAGGGCGGTCATATCACCGGTAATTAGTGGCCATTTACGCCAGAAACGCTGTTTTTTTCTGGCTTGAATTAGCATTGCCTGTGACAAATCCAAACCAATAATTTCGGCCTTCGGATAGTGTTTTTTTAGCATGGGCGTAAAAAGGCCAGTGCCACAGCCTAAATCAAGGACATAGCGTGGGGAAATTTTCAAATACTGTAAACGCTCAAACAAACGTTCACCAATTTCGTTTTGTACCTTTGCAGCCTGTTCGTATTCCAGGGCATGTTTGCTAAAGGCGTTGCAAATTTCAGTTTTCAGATTCATTATTGGCAAACTAAATTTAAGGGAATCCAACGCTCGTGCGCCAGAAAATTGCCAGTATAACACAGATGCTGCGTTTACCTTCGGTCTGTGTACTTTGCCAACAATACCATCATCAACCTGTTGCAGTCTGCGAGTCATGTGTCTGTTTGTTCAAGGAAATCGGTCCAGCTTGCAGCTATTGTGCTCATCCATTGCCGGATGAGAAATTTTTAGTTTGCGGTCTTTGTATCAAGGAAAAGCCTCAGTTTGATAGTACTATCACCGCCTATGTATTTGAGGAACCCCTGCGAACTTTGTTGCATGATTTTAAATACAAGGAGGCGCTTTATCTGCGTAGTTTTTTGGCTAAATTGATGTTGGATTCCTTGCCTGCTCAAACTTTGCAAACACAATGTCTTGTTCCTGTACCGCTACATCCTAAACGCATACGACAGCGCGGGTTTAATCAGGCAGCCGAACTTTGCAAAATATTAGCTAAAAAGTTAGAACTAAGATGCGAACTCAATCTCTGTAAAAAAATTATTCACACGGAAGCGCAAGTAACTTTAGTATCTAAACAAAGACGAAAAAATTTGCGTAATGCCTTTCAATCTAAGCCAACAGAGTATCAGCATATTACTTTGGTCGATGATCTAATGACTACAGGATCGACAGCAAATGAATTAGCGCGGGCTTTCAAACAGCAGGGCGTCGAACGGGTTGATCTATGGTGCTGTGCTCGTGCAGTCTAAAAAGCAGGTGGTCTTGGGTCATGGCCCAACCTATTTAGATTTTTAAATTAGAAGAAGCAGGCTCCAGGGTTTCAAGGGCCTCTTTTGGATACAAAGAAGCTATATTACCGATATTATGAGTAAACAAGGCTTTGATAGCATAACTAGTTTTATCATAGAGGCTGCGGCTTAACAGTATATTATGCTCTCTTTTTCCTTGTTCAGATGGAATATAAAGATAAATCTCCTTTGTCTGAGAGGGCGTTTGACGAATTTCTGCTTTTAGTTCTTCTATGTCATAAAGTTCAGTTGATTCATCTGAAGCCAGCAATGCTTGTTGAAGCGTTCCACCAAATTCATTCTTTACAGTTAAAGCTTCTGATAAACTATCGTCACTAAAATAGTCAACTGTGCGTGCAATGAGGTGAATGGGTAAAGTAATGGGTAAAAAGGCCACAAGGGCAAAAAATGTTGAGAACAAAAATCGGGGCATTTGATTGAAAATAAAATTTAAAGTTTTAACTGCCTTCACTAAGGCAATGTCCCAGTCGCTGGTAGGGTGTAGCTCCTCTTCAATTAATAATTCATCAAGCCGTTGCGACAAATAAACCGTCAGCCTGTCCAGGCTTGCTGGAATCCCTAAAGTGAAAATATCAAATAGTCCTATGGTCGCCTCTACTTCTGAGGCTGTGTCGCCATAAAAAACATTAAATGAGTCCAAAAACTTTTGCCCTAATGAGGTACGTAACGTTCGGGCATGTGGATAAATTTTTGATTCAAATAGAAAAGCAAACGGGTTTTTCATAATGCGGCCAATTGTGATGGTAAATTATTTTACACTTGGTTTCATATTAAAGTCAATAGATCTTATCATGAACTAATGGCAGCTTAACTGAAATAACGTTGTAAATCATTCAAAACGAGCTGTATCAATAAAATAGTGAAGATAATGAAAGCAAATCGATGTAACAAAATTTCAAAGGCAACAGAAACTGGTTTGCCGCTCAATTTTTCTACCAGCGCATAGACAAGCGACCCACCATCAAGACCAGGAACAGGAAATAAATTAATAAAGCCCACAGCGAGGCTAAAGCTCGCGATGAAATATAAAAATACGGCTATGCCCTGAAGAAAAGAGCTAATTGAGGCTTCAAATAAACCAAGCGGGCCAAGTAAGACTACAAAGGGAATTTTGTGAGTAAGCAAAAGTTTTAGCATGATAATAAAAAATTTAAGTAAAAATACAATTTTGCTGATTGCTGCAGCAGCAGCCAGATCAATCGAAACCCCTGCAACCTGTTCTGTATTGGATTTTGCTGGCGCTGCCTTGATTCCAAGCGCTGCTAATAATGAGCGATCACCTTTTTTATAATACCATTGGCTCATATCAAAATTTAGTTGATGCACAGCTCCCAGGCTGTCCATTATTAAAACTGGAACATCAGTTTTACCAAAAGTCATGATTAGGCTCATTCCAACTTCCTGCCAGGAATTAGTCCTTTGGCCAGCAATAGCTACAAAGCGCTCATTTGCCTTTAATCCTGATATAGAAGCAATACTTTGCGGGGCTACTTCTTTAATAAGCGGGATTTGTTGCTTAAAACCCAGCATATACATTAGGGTTAGAGCTAGAAAGGCAGCCAGTAGATTGGCTAGAGGTCCTGCAATTAGAACAAGGCATCGTTGCCAAATTGGTTTTTTATCAAAACATTGACTGTACTCGCTTTCGGGAACTACCTCCTGGCGAGAATTAAGCAAATGCACGTAACCGCCTAAGGGCCACAAGGCCCAGGTCCATTCACGGCCAGCTTTGTCTTTTCTTGTTAGCAGAGTTTTACCAAAGCCAATTGAAATGCGGTTGATTCTTATTTTAAACAGCCTTGCGCAGATGGCATGGCCTGCTTCATGAATCCCTACAACGAGGATTAGGGTCAAAACAATTGCAAAAAAAGCTCTTAACATAATTACTCAGCATTCTATCGCGTATTATCAACTACTAATTGCAGCATAGGTGGCCCTTGACGTCCATTTAATTCATAACCTTTGCGATAGACTTCAAAGATTCGGAACGCCTGAGATGTTTCGCTATCAATTAATTCCACATCCTCACCTTCGTCATCCACGAGGGTAACAGTCAGATGCATTTCTCGAAAGTGGTCAATGTTATAACGATCTTTAAACAAACGCAGCACACTCAAAAAGCTTTCTGCTGCTTCTTCACTACTGTGAATACCTTGAAAAATGATCTCCATTGCCCCTCCGTATCATTCAGAATTTGTGCAAAACTCTTAATAGGGTTAGCGGCAAAAAAAAAATCTACTTGAGGGTTTATCCGTGTTCTTTGATTCTTTTATTTTCTTATTTAAACAGCATGCGGCTTTATCCAACCCATACTGAAAGCTAAAAATAGAAACAAAAATAAAACTAAAGACAGGCAAATTCGCCAGGTAAGTGCTTTGACTGTTCTCGTAGACTTGCCGTCATCGCGGACTAAAAAAACAAGGCTTGAGCCTAAAGCAATAAGAATGATTAACATGACAACAATGATGATTGCCTTAGTGAACATTTGTTATACTCCCGCAACTGCTTTATTGAGTAAGAAATCAGATGATTAGTTTAACCTGTTTTAACCGCCGTTTCACTCCTGATTGGCGCATGACCATTTTAGCCTTTTTTGCAATTTTGCTTTTTTGCCGCTTGGGATTTTGGCAACTGGAACGTGCTAAGGAAAAAAAGCAAATGATGGGTACCCAAGCCAGTCTGGCAAAGCTTGCTCCTCTAGCATGGCAGCCGGCAGGTCCCTTACCAAAACAATATCAGCCTATCCGGGTAAGAGGGCATTATTTAGAGCCAAACCTGCTTTTAGATAATCAACATCATCAACACCAGTTTGGTTATCATGTTTTGACTCCCTTTTTATTGGACTCAGGCAAAGTGCTTCTTGTTGATAGAGGTTGGGTTGTAGCTGATATCAGACGGCAGGTTTTGCCTGATATTGCCAGACCGCTGGACTCCGATTTGGAAGGCACAGTCTATTACCCCTCTGAAAAAACCTGGGTATTAGGACAGGTTTTGGAAAAGAAAGGGGCAAAAATCGCTATTGTAGAGCGGATTGATGTAAAAATAATAGGACAGTTTTTGCATAAATCAGTTTATCCGTTTATTATTCGCCTCAATAACGATGGCAGTCAGGGTTATGTGCGGGAATGGCCAGTGGTCGCTATGTTGCCTGAGCGACATTATGGCTACGCCTTTCAGTGGTTTGCAATTGCATCGGTGCTATTAATTCTTTTCATTGCGTTAAATTTGAAGAAAAATTATGAAAATGACTAAACGAAATTATCTAATCTTGTTTTTGCTGGCTTTGATTTTTGCAGCCCCTGGGCTCACGGCCTATTTATCTTATCGTCATCCCCAATGGTTTTTGGTAAATACTACCAACAAAGGCGAGTTACTAAATCCACCGCTATTATTTTCAGTTATAGCTCAGAGCAAGCCCAAGTGGCGCCTCATTTATTGGTATCCAAACGCTTGCGAAGCGGCTTGTTTGCGGCAAGTTGACAAACTTGCCCGGATTCGGTTGGCTTTAGGAAGGCATTTATATGAAGTGGATGAGTGGTTGATTCTTGCCAAGGAGAGTCAGCAAGCAGATGAAACCATGGAAAAAACGTTGCGTGAACAGGATATTCATATAATGCCTATTTCCAGCGCCATTGTGGCCTCTATTCCTGTTTTTACTAAGAAGCCACAGATATTTATCGCCAATTCCGAAGGTTATTTGGTCCTGGCTTATAAAGAAAACGCAAAACCACAAGATATTTATCAGGATCTTAAACAACTATTAAAGAAGAGTGGTTAACGAATGCAATTTAAAGCAATACGCTATGCTGTACTTATCGCTGTATTCTTAGCCTTGTTTGTAGTGATGCTTGGCGCTTATACGCGCTTGACTGATGCAGGTTTGGGTTGTCCTGATTGGCCGGGCTGTTATGGCCACCTGGTACTGCCAAGCGCGCAAACGAAATTGGACTCAGCCCAAAATCTCTATCCGCAAATTCCTATTGAAGCCCGTAAAGCATGGACTGAAATGGCGCATCGTTACGTTGCCGGTACACTTGGTCTTCTTATTTTGTTTATTGCCGGTTCCGTTGTTTGGCGGCGTTTTCAAGGTTTCCGTTTGCCTTTACTCCTGCCTCTTGCCCTAATAGTGTTGGTTTTATTTCAAGCAGCTCTTGGGATGTGGACAGTGACCTTGAAATTATTGCCGGTGGTAGTTTTGGGGCATTTGCTTGGCGGGATTTTAATTTTTTCCTGCCTCTGTCGCCTAGCTATGCAATTAAGTTCTGTTAAACCAATTAGCCTGCCGCAATGGCATTTTTGGATTGCCTTAGCGGCTCTTATTGTCTTTTGTCAAATTGCTTTAGGCGGGTGGGTTAGTTCAAATTATGCGGGCATTGCTTGTATTGGCTTTCCTCAATGTAATGGCCAATGGCTACCTCCCTTGCATTTTTCTCAAGGCTTTAATATGTTTGCACCGGTTGGCGCTAATTATCAGGGCGGTGTGCTTGATAATGAGATTAGAATGACCATTCAATTTATCCACCGTTTAGGGGCCATCGTGACAGCCCTTTATATTTTAGTCCTGGCTTCTTTATTAGTGGTGAAGGTTAGGAATCGCTGTCTGCGTGTATTGGCTTTTCTGGCAATATTGCTTGTTCTAGTTCAATTTTTCTTAGGTGTGATGAATGTCGTCTATTTATTGCCTTTGTGGATTGCGGTTGCTCACAATGGTGTTGCGGCTCTTTTGATGGCGCTATTATTGATGATGCTCTATCTTAGCCAGAGGAGATTTTCTGATGCAAGGTAAGACTGAGATAGCGATAAAGGTTGATTGGCGTGATTACATAGAACTTTGTAAGCCTAAAGTCGTAGCACTTATGTTACTAACGGTAGTAGTTGGTATGTATCTGGCAACGCCTGGCTGGGTGCCTTTGCCAACCTTGATAGCAGCGTTACTGGGTATTGGGTGTTGTGCCGGCTCTGCTGCGGCAATTAATCATCTTGTGGATAAACGTATTGATGCGATCATGACTCGTACCAGAAAAAGACCAATTGCTGTTGGTCGAGTATCTGTTAAACAGGCCTTATTTTTTGCTTGCTCACTCGCAGTTTCAGGGATGACTATTCTCATCCTCTTTGTTAATGTTCTTACAGCCTTTCTTACCTTCGTCACCTTGATAGGTTATGCCGGTATTTATACGGGTTATCTAAAGCGAGCGACCTCACAAAATATCGTAATTGGTGGTTTAGCAGGTGCAGCCCCACCTTTGTTAGGTTGGACTGCTGTGACTAATCAACTTGATCCACAGGCACTGCTTTTAGTCTTGATAATTTTCACTTGGACGCCTCCTCACTTCTGGGCCTTGGCCATTTATCGGCTTGAAGAGTATAAGAATGCCGAAATTCCAATGTTACCTGTGACTCATGGTGTCGCATATACTAAATTACACGTACTTTTCTATACTATTTTACTATTTGTAGTCAGTATATTACCCTTTGTTGTTGGGATGAGTGGCTGGTTATATCTTTTAGGCGCGGTCTTATTAGGGGCCCGCTTTTTATATTGGGCGCTTGTATTGTATCGCTCTGAGAAGCCTGCTGTCGCTATGCGAACCTTCCGTTTTTCAATTGTTTATCTAATGATGTTGTTCGTTTTTTTGTTGATTGATCACTACAGTTAAGGGGTGTAAAAAATGTCTACCCAGAAGAATCGTGTTACCAGTACTATAATTGTTTTGATTGTTTTCATGGCTCTGATTGCTGGTTTGTTTGTGTCACAGCATTTGCATAGCAAAAAGAAGGTTGACCTTAGTGAATTTAACGGGACTTTGCTGCAAAAGTCGCGAGGAATTAATCAATTCGCCTTGACGGGTATTGATAATCAGCCCTTTACTAATGCAAGTCTAAAAGGGCAGTGGACTATGGTGTTTTTTGGCTTTACTAACTGTGGTTTTGTCTGCCCGACTACAATGGCGGAATTAGCTAAAATGTATCGTATCCTTGAGGAAAAGAAAGTTAGCCCCCTTCCAAAAGTTGTAATGATCTCCATTGATCCTGAGCGCGATAATCCAGACAAACTAAATTCTTATGTCAAAGCCTTTCATAGTCATTTTTATGGAGCTCGTGGAGGTGAGGATGTCGTTAGAGAAATGACAAAAGAAATGGGGATTGCTTATACTAAGATCGCTTTGTCTGCACCATCAGATAAAGACAGTTATGATATGCAGCACAGCGGTGCTGTCATATTATTTAATCCAAAAGGTGAGTTGAGTGCCTTTTTTACTACGCCGCACCAGGCTGGGTTATTGGCAAAGGATTATAGCCTGTTAGTATCTTAATGATTAGCTACCGGCGCCGGTCGTGCTGTCCTTCGAGAACCTCAGGATGCTTGAGCTGTTTATGCCGTACGAAGCCTCTACGTCAGGACCTCTAAGGCTTCGAGACAGCGTAAAGCGGAAGGAGAAGTTCACTTAGAGCCTAGATTCCGCGGACAAGCCGCCGAATCTAGGCATAGGCGGAATCTAGACAGAGAGGGATTGCTTCTTTAACCTAGCGGCTTTGTAGCGCGTCTAAGCACGGTTCTGGATAACATATCTCTTTACAGAACTTAAGTTAACAAGATTAGAAAATCGTTTGAATAAAAAATCCGGCTATTCATTGTGTTTAATTTCCAGAAATATTCTGAAAATCCGTGCTAGGCTTTAAATATAATAACAAAGGAACATTGATTCATGAAAATTGCAATATTGGCCACCAATGCGAAATTGTATTCGCACCAACGCTTGAAAAGCGCGGGTGAGGAAGCAGGCCACGAGGTCACAATAATTAACCCCCTTTACTGCTATATGAATATTGCTGCCTCCAATCCCATAGTTCATTACCGCGGTGGGGAAGCCTTGCCAAAATTTGATGCTGTTATTCCCCGTATTGGTGCGTCCATAACTTTCTATGGTACTGCCTTGTTAAGGCATATGGAAACCATGGGGATGTATACCTTGAATGAATCAATTGCAATTTCGCGATCACGGGATAAATTCCGTTCCTTACAGCTTTTGGCACGTAAGGGAATTCCTATGCCCTCAACCAGTTTTGCGCAATCACCCGATGATACTGTGGATTTAATTCGTATGGTTGGCGGAGCGCCTCTGGTGATAAAACTCCTGGAAGGCACGCAGGGCAAAGGTGTCATTCTGGCAGATAGCCAGCAATCTGCTGTGAGTATAATTAATGCCTTTAAAGAAATGTCAGCCAATATTTTAGTACAGGAATTTATTGAAGAATCACGTGGCGTTGATATTCGTTGTTTTGTGATCGGTGATAAGGTAGTGGCTGCGATAAAACGTCAGGCAAAAGATGGAGATTTTCGTGCCAATGTTCATCAGGGGGGCAAGGCAGTAAAAGTAATATTATCTCCTATAGAGCGGGCATTAGCCATTTCCGCGGCTAAAACTATGGGCTTAAAGGTCGCTGGAGTGGATTTGATCCGGTCAAATAAAGGACCACTTGTCCTTGAAATCAATTCTTCACCAGGACTCGAAGGGATAGAAAAGGCCACAAATATCAATATTGCTGCTAAAATTATTCAATATATAGAGAAAAATGCTAAACCGAAAAGATCAAACCAACGATTCCAAGGATGAATAAGAGTTGAATAAAAGACAGTCTATTGTCATAGCAGGTGAAACAATTGAAGCGGGAGAATCCCGCTGTGTGAAACTGGACATGGCAATGCTGTATACCTCTACTCCACTTAAAATTCCTGTCTATGTTTTTCACGGCAAGAAAGAAGGGCCTGTGCTTTTCATTACCGCCGCAATTCACGGGGATGAAATCAATGGAGTTGAAATTATGCGCAGGCTTCACCATTCTCCCCACATTAAACGTTTGCGCGGAACTTTAATTACCATTCCAGTAGTTAATGTCTATGGCTTAATGCTCCATTCTCGTTATTTACCGGACCGACGCGATTTAAACCGACAATTTCCAGGATCTGAACGAGGTTCTATGGCTTCTCAATTAGCCAATCTAATCATGACTGAAATTGTACAGCATTCGACTCATGGTATTGATCTGCACACCGGAGCAATTCACCGTAGCAACTACCCCCAAGTACGTTTCAGTGGGAATGTCATCTCCAAACAGATGGCAGTAGCCTTTGCCACCCCAATTCTTGTGCCCTCTAATATACGAGATGGATCCCTACGTTATGCCACAGATAATTTAAATATTCCTGTAATTGTTTATGAAGCAGGCGAAGCCTTACGTTTTGAGGAATTTGCTATCAAACTTGGTTTGCATGGCGTACTGCGGGTAATGGCTTTTTTAGGGATGCTTGCGCCCTCACAGCTAACGCATATTTCAAAAGGAAAAACACTTACCTCTATAGCCAAATCAACCTTTTGGGTACGTGCTTTAGCCAGTGGAATGATGGTCCAGACTAAGCCCCTGGGTTATAAAATTAGCAAAGACGAAAAACTTTGTCTGATAGTTGATCCCTTGGGCCATAATGAAGTAGAAATTACCTGTCCTTTTGAAGGCCTTATTATCGGTAATACGAATATTCCCTTAGTAAATGAAGGCGATGCTTTATTTCATGTGGCTTTGTTCGAAGATTGGGAAGGTATACGGTTGCCAACAGATAATCCTGAGGACTGGGATTAGAAAGTAGAAGACGTTTAAGAGGCAGGAATTAAGTTCGATTATTTTGTATGTCGCTGTTCACTTTTACCCATTAACCATTCAGGGTTTACTTCAAACTCTTCGGCAATGCGCTCAAGTAAAATGGCGTCAGGTATTGTAATGCCATCCAAAAAGGCTTCGGCCTTAAATTTGGGAATTTTCACCAGCTTGGCAAAGACTTCGATACGTTCAAAAGAGCGAGGCGGAGCGCCGATAGCATCAAGTTCTTTATTAAGCCGTTCGGCAAACAGTTTGTTTGGCATATCATCCTCAAATAAAAACGTTCTTATTAGTGTTCTATAGCATAAAAACAGGGTTTTGCAATTTTATCAGGGTATCTACTCGCTACCAAAAGGCTTATTGATTAGAGTAATAATCCCATCAATCCACCTATCCGTATCGTTTACACAGGGAATAAGTGTCAATCGTTCACCACCTAATTTATGCCATTGTTCTTTGGCGCGAATGCCAATTTCCTCAAGGGTTTCAAGGCAGTCAGCAACAAAAGAGGGGCAGGCGACTGCTAGCTTTTTAATTCCCTTATTAATTAATTCAGGCAAAACCTCATCTGTATAGGGTTTTATCCATGGGGTTTTACCCAATCTGGATTGAAAGGACAGACCATATTGTTCCTCAGACAAACCTAGCTTATTTGCTATAGCTCGGCTTGATGCATAACATTGTGCTCGGTAGCAGGTTTGGGTGGTTTCAGTAATTGAAGCGCAATCTGTTGCACAGATTTTAGGGCATCCGCTTTTTATTAAATGACGTTCAGGCAGGCCGTGGTAACTGAGTAAAAGATAATCATGTTCAGCCAATTGAGGCTGAATCAACGCCGCTTGGGCAGCAATGAAACCTGAATCCTGGTAAAAATCGCGAATCAGAGTTATTGAAGGATGGACATTCTGAGTAGCTATCAGTCCTAAAACCCTTTCAAGCGATGAGCCGGTCGCAGCGGAGGAATACTGAGGATAGAGCGGAAGTATAGTTAGATCTTTGCAATGTTTTAGTTGAGCCAAGCCATCTTCCAAGGAGGGTTCACCATAGCGCATACCAAGACTAACTTGCCAGTGATCGCCGAGACGAGCCTGAAGTTTCTTCTCTAAACTGCGACTATGCAAAAGTAAGGGGGAGCCTCGCTTAGTCCATATAGCTTGATAAGCTTCTGCTGTTTGCTTAGGTCGAAAAGGGAGTATTGTACCGTAAACTAAGGGATACCTTAACAGGGCAGGTAAATCAATTACCCGTTTATCGCTGAGAAATTCTGCAAGGTAGCGCCTGACCGCCGCTTTATGAGGGTTAGCAGGAGTACCAAGATTGATGAGCAACAAACCTTTTTTCATGATAATACTTGCGTCTTAAAAAGAGTCGCCATCATACAACAAGACTGTACCAAATATAATCCTGGATCAGGTTTACTATCAATTCGTTAAATACATTCAAAGATTGAATCGATAGTAAACACTCAATTAGGCTTCAGCAGTTTCTGTCAGACCAACAACATTAGAAGCATGGAGTCCGCGATCACCTTTTTCAAGGTCATAACTCACTGGCTGCCCCGGTATCAACGTTTTATATCCAGTTCCTTGAATCGCTGAGAAATGAACAAAAATATCTTCACCGCCACCTTCAGGCATGATAAAACCCCAGCCTTTGGCATTATTAAACCATTTAACTTCGCCTCTCGCCATTATTCCTCCTTCTTATCAAACGTCACCCAATTTGGTTGGCTGAGCGCTCGCATTCGTCCTTAAATGACCCTAGAAAAACCCATATTTAGATGGGATAGTTTCAACATAGCTTGAAACAGGGACTGGCGACAATAGTTTTTTATAAAAAAAAGGTAAAAAAAAGGGATATTTGTCAAAAACCTTGTGATATTGTCGCATCATTGTAATAGAGAATGCCTAGAAATTTTTTGATTTGGATCTTTATAATGACAAGAATTGCACTACTTGATGACTTAAATGAAAGACAATGTGAAGCTGTAACTGCGCCATTTGGAAACACGTTAGTGTTGGCTGGTGCAGGATCTGGGAAAACCCGGGTTTTAGTCAGTCGAATCGCTTGGCTTATCGAAGAACAGCATTTATCCCCTCATTCTATTTTAGCCGTAACCTTTACTAATAAAGCAGCCGGCGAAATGAAGCAGCGTTTGTCTAATATGCTTGCAATAGCCGTATCCGGTCTTTGGGTAGGCACCTTTCATGGCTTATGCCATCGGCTATTGCGCCGCCATTATCAAGCAGCTGATTTACCCGCACAATTTCATATTCTGGATTCTGACGATCAGGCGCGTGTTATAAAGCGTGCAATTGCTGCCTTAAATCTGGATGAAGATCAATGGCCTGTTAAACAGGCGCAGTCCTTTATTAACAGCAAAAAAGATGAGGGTTTACGTCCTCAGCATGTGAATGTCCTGAATTATGATCCTGGCAGAACTCTGGTTGATATATATACGGCTTATGAACAAGCTTGCAGAACAGCTGGTGTTATTGATTTTGCAGAATTGTTGCTACGAACCCATGAGCTTCTCAGGGACAATCATGAACTGTTGGCATCTTATCGCCAACGCTTCCAGGCAATTTTAGTGGATGAGTTTCAGGATACCAACACAATTCAATATGCATGGATACGTTTACTCGCAGGCGAGCATGCTGCGGTAATGGCAGTTGGGGATGATGATCAGTCAATTTATGGTTGGCGTGGTGCCAAAGTAGAAAATATCCAGAAATTTTCTAACGATTTTAAAAACACTCAAATTATCAGGCTGGAGCAAAATTATCGTTCTACTTCTACAATTCTCGATGCGGCTAATGCCCTGATTAATAATAATAATTCAAGAATGGGCAAAGCCTTGTGGACGGCTGGTGCAACCGGTGAAAAAATCATTGTTTATTCTGCCTTTAATGAATTGGAAGAGGCGCGTTTTGTTAGCGAAAGAATCAGCTCAGAGTTAAATCAAGGGCGTAGTGCCGATGAAATAGCTATTCTCTATCGTTCTAATGCGCAATCTCGAGTTTTGGAGGAAGCCTTGCTACGGGCCGGAACAGCCTATCGTATCCATGGCGGTCTACGCTTTTTTGAGCGTGCTGAAATAAAAGACAGTTTAGCTTATTTGCGCCTCTTGGCGAATGTGGATGACGATACAGCCTTTGAACGTGTTGTTAATTTTCCTACTCGCGGAATAGGCGAGAAAACACTGGAAGAAACACGCCAGCTTGCCAGGTCTGAGCAAATTTCATTATGGCAAGCAGCGAATAAAATTTTAGAAGAGCAATTTTTACCCCAGCGTGCGGCCTCTGCTTTGGCAAAATTTATAGAACTAATCGAAAAATTAAAGCAAAAAACAGCCCTTATGGAATTGGATGAGCAAATCAGCACTGTCATAGAATTTAGCGGTCTATATGCTCATTTTTCTAAAGTTAAAGGCGATAAATCAGAGTCAAGACTAGACAATCTGCAGGAACTTATTAATGCGGCTAAACAGTTCCGTTATGAGGAGAGTGATGACGATGAATTGCCTCTGATGATCGCTTTTCTTGCGCATGCTTCCTTGGAATCAGGTGAAATGCAAGCTGCAGAACATGAACGCTATGTTCATTTGATGACGCTTCATGCCGCCAAGGGCTTAGAGTTTCCCGTTGTATTTTTAGTTGGCATGGAAGAGGGTGTTTTCCCAGGCAAACAATCCATTGAAGAACCTGGACGCTTAGAGGAAGAGCGTCGGCTCTGCTATGTTGGTATGACTCGAGCCATGCAAACACTGGTTCTTTCCTATGCTGAGGTGCGTCGTCTCTATGGGCGCGAAGAATATCATCGTCCTTCTCGATTTTTGCGTGAATTACCAGAAGAGCTGGTGGATGAAATTCGCGTTAAAGCCCGCTTCCAGGCTCCTGCAATGCAAAAATCGCTGTCCTCTTCTGCATCTGCGGCAAAAGATGCTGGATTAAGACTGGGTCAGACTGTGAGTCATGCAAAGTTCGGGCAAGGGGTTGTTTTAGCGGTTGAAGGTTCAGGTGCGCATACACGTGTGCAGATAAAATTTGCTAAGGAAGGTTCCAAATGGTTGGTTTTAGCCTATGCCAATCTCACTATTTTGGAAGATGATTGCACAGCTTTTTAAATTAGAGGCAGTTTTCCAGGCTAAAATATTGTATTTAACGCAGGCTGGTGCTAGGGTTTGCGAGCAAAATAATTTTTGAATTACATCTTAAAGGGGAATGGAGTGAAATTTACAAGTTTGTTAACTGCAGGCGCATTGATGACTGCAATGGTATCGCCTGTTGCTTTAGCTGCAGCTGCTGATACGAATACGTCTAATCTTTCTGATACGCAAACCAAGCAAATCGAAAAATTAGTGCATGATTATCTTGTTAATAATCCTGAAGTATTGCTGGAAGCCTCACAGGCCTTACAACAAAAACAACAACAAACAATGCAGGTTCAGGCACAGGCCGCTATTCAGACAAATGCTGATCAAATATTCAACGATAGTCTGTCAGTAGCAGGGAATCCAAAGGGTAATGTAACTCTTGTTGAATTCTTTGACTATCAATGTAGCCACTGCAAAACAATGGAACCCGTTATTAATGGTTTAATCAAGCAAAACCCAAATCTGCGTGTAGTTTATAAAGAATTCCCAATATTTGGTAACAGCTCTGAACTAGCATCCAAAGCCGCATTGGCAGCTGCCATGCAAGGCAAATATACAGCCATGCATAGTGCTTTATTCAAGCAAGAAGGTCGTTTGAATGAAGACTTGATTATGAAGGCAGCAAAAGAAGCTGGTCTGGATTTAACCAAGTTTAAGGCAGACATGAATTCAAAAGTTGTCGATGAAGCCTTGGACCAAAATCGTCAATTAGCTGAAAAATTGCATTTGATGGGCACGCCAGCCTTTATAGTTGTAGGTACTCCTCAAGGAAAAATGAAGCAAGGTAGCACGCCAACCTTTATTCCAGGTGCTGCCAGCGAAAAAACTTTAGAT
Source organism: Tatlockia sp. (assembly GCA_013812775.1). Taxonomy (GTDB): domain Bacteria; phylum Pseudomonadota; class Gammaproteobacteria; order Legionellales; family Legionellaceae; genus Tatlockia. The sequence continues at coordinate 28,565 of JACCSX010000303.1, forward strand.
GAATTGGTTAAAAAAGAAGGTTCTAACTCTTGATATTTAACCAGTCATTTTCTACCTTAACAGGCTCTAGGTTGGGTCATTTGACCCAACAATGAACACTCCCAAATCGATCTTCAGTTGTTGGGTCAAATGATCCAACCTAGGATTCAGGCAGACAAACATGACAAAACCGCGTAGTTTTCAAGATATTATTTTAGTCTTGCAGCAATATTGGGTTTCGCAAGGATGTGTTCTATTACAACCTTTGGATATGGAGGTAGGTGCGGGAACCTTCCATCCAGCGACATTTTTACGTGCAATAGGCCCTGAACCCTGGTCAGCAGCTTATGTTCAGCCCTCAAGGCGGCCGACTGATGGACGATATGGTGAAAATCCAAATCGTGTTCAACATTATTATCAGTTTCAGGTTGTATTAAAGCCCTCGCCCTTGGATATTCAGGAAAAATATCTGGATTCACTGCGTGCTCTTGGCGTTGATCCTCTGGCTGATGATATCCGTTTTGTTGAAGACAATTGGGAATCACCCACTTTAGGCGCTTGGGGTCTGGGTTGGGAAGTTTGGCAAAATGGTATGGAAGTATCACAGTTTACCTATTTTCAACAGATTGGCGGTTTAGTTTGTAAACCAATCACAGGCGAACTGACCTACGGCCTTGAGCGCATTGCCATGTATGTCTTAGGTGTTGATAACTTATTTGATTTGCCTTGGTGCAAAACTGAAAATAGTGTGGTGACTTACGGGGATGTTTTTCATCAAAATGAAGTAGAGATGTCTACCTATAATTTTGAACATGCTAATGTCGATGGTTTATTCCATCAATTCGATTATTATGAAAGCGAAGCGCAAAAGTTAGTGGCTTTAAATCTTCCTTTACCCTCCTATGAAATGATTATGAAAGCGTCTCATGCTTTCAATTTGTTAGATGCAAGACGAGCTATTTCCGTAACTGAGCGACAACGCTATATTTTAAGATTACGGCATCTTTCTAAAGAAGTGGCGCAAGCCTATTATGATGCGCGTGCAGCGCTGGGTTTTCCAATGCAAAAGGTGTGTGATGGCGAATGATTTTTTATTTGAATTGGGTTGTGAAGAACTTCCTTCAGGTTCAGTTTCAGTGTTGGCTGAAGCCTTGGCTGTTAATGTAAGAGCTGCTCTCGATAAAGCACAGATTCCTTACGGCCAGCTGCGTTCTTTTGCAACACCCAGACGTTTAGCGCTCTATATTAAAAATTTAGCGACTGAGCAGCCAAACCAGACTCAAACCCGCCGTGGTCCTGCCCTCATTGCAGCCTACGATGCAAAAGGCCAACCTACACCCGCCTTATCCGGTTTTGCTAAATCCTGCAATGTTGCTCCTGAAGATTTAACAGTGATTAAAACAGAAAAAGGAGACTGGTTAGTTCATGAGGCTAAGACTCAGGGCGCAAAAACTGCTGATTTGTTGGCCCCCATGATAACTCAGGCTCTCGCTGCTTTACCTATTGTTAAACAGATGCGATGGGGCAAAGGCGACCTTGAATTTGTGCGACCAGTGCATTGGGCGATTATGCTGTTTGATGAAGCTTTAATTGACTGTGAGCTTCTGGGGGTTAAAACCGGTCGCCATAGTTATGGTCATCGTTTTCATCATCCACAGGCTGTCGAAATTAACAAAGCAGAAAATTATGAAAACTTATTAAAAGATGCCTTTGTCGTCGTTGATTTTAAGACAAGAAGAGCTTTAATCGTAGAGCAGGTAGAGAAGCTGGCTGCAGAGCATGAGGCAAGGGCAGTAATGCCAGAGGCCTTGGTGGATGAAGTTACATCCATTGTTGAATGGCCGCAGGCCCTGATTGCCGATTTTGAAGAGGAATTCCTGAACGTACCTGCAGAAGCGTTGATTGCATCCATGCAATCCCATCAAAAATGTTTTGCTTTGCAAGATAAGCAAGAACAACTATTACCGCATTTCATTACCGTAGCTAATATTGTCAGTACAAATCCTCAACAAGTGATTTCTGGGAATGAAAAAGTGATGAGAGCTCGTTTGAGTGATGCTGCTTTTTTCTTTCGTTTAGATAAAATGCAACCATTGTATAGCTACATTGCCGCAACTGAGCAGGTCGTTTTCCAGCTGAAATTAGGAAGCCTTAAAGATAAAGCGAATCGCGTGCAAGCCCTGATGGATTTATTAGCTAGGTCGCTGCTCCTTGATAAGCAGCAGGCAAGTCGGGCTGCTGAGCTAGGTAAATGCGACCTAATGACAGGTATGGTTGGCGAATTTCCCGAGTTACAAGGACTTATGGGCTATTATTATGCTCTTAATGACGGTGAAGCTGAAGATGTGGCTTTAGCTTTAAATGAGCAATACATGCCTCGATTTGCTGCTGATAAATTACCGGAAACTAAACTTGGCCTGGCGTTATCGCTTGCGGATCGGCTGGATACCTTGGTTGGTATTTTTGCCATTGGCCAAAAACCTTCGGGTGTGAAAGATCCCTTTAAATTACGCCGTCATGCCTTGGCAGTTGTGCGTTTGCTGATAGCAACCAAAGAACCACTTAATGTATCGACCTTGATTGCTGAAACTCTAAAAATTTACGGTGACAAACTACCTCAGTCAGCGGTTCCAGTTGCTGAATTAAAACCATTTATCCTGGAGCGTTTGCAATCCTATTATCAAGGAATAGGCTTTAGCGCTGATCTAATCATGGCCGTTCGGGCTCGTCAGGAGGATTGGCTTTATGATTTTGATAAACGCCTTCACGCGCTTAGATCCTTTATTAAATTACCAGAAGCAGCCGCTTTATCAGCTGCTTGTAAACGGGTTCAAAACATTTTACAGCAGGCAGACTCTGAAAACGAAACTGACAAGATTAATGAGAGTTTACTGGAAGAGGGGGCTGAACAAGCGCTTTTTACTCATCTGCAAACAATTGAGCATCATATAGAGCCATTTTACGCTAATGCAGATTATGAGAAAATTTTAAATCAACTCGCTTCTTTAGGTGAACCTGTAGATGCATTTTTCGAACAGGTTATGGTTATGGTAGATAATGAGGCTGTTAAAAAGAATCGTTTGCTTTTATTGGCTCGTTTGCAATCTTTATTACAAGGCGTTGCAGATATTTCCAGGATTTCAAACTAGGGCCAATGATATTTGCTATAAGGTAATTTGGGGATAAGGGCCGAATCCGTTCTCGGTGAGTAGGAGCGAGAGCCACGTCTTGAACCCTATCATCGATATTTTTAGGGCGACTGGCCAATTTTTCAAAGAAGACTTTGAGAGGTACTATGGATAAGCTAATTCTTTTAGACCGAGACGGCGTTATTAACCAGGACTCCTTGCATTATATCAAGTCTGCTAATGAGTTTATCCCTATTCCCGGCAGTATAGAGGCCATTGCGCGATTAACAGAAGCAGGCTATAAAATTGGTGTAGCTACAAACCAATCTGGAATAGCGCGAGGTTATTACAATGAAGAAGAACTCCACGCGATTCATAGTAAAATGCACACCTTGGTGCAAGCAGCAGGCGGTGAGATTGGTTTAGTAGTCTATTGCAAACACATGCCTGACGCTGGTTGTATTTGCCGTAAACCGCAGCCGGGCATGCTGTTAGCATTGGCAGAACGCCTGGGTTTTTCATTGGTTGATGTGCCCTTTGTTGGTGATAGAGTTTCGGATATCCTGGCAGCAGAAGCAGCTGGCGCAAAACCGGTTATGGTTTTGTCGCCAATGACTGACAGAGTAAGTTTGCAGAACCATCTCCACGTCCCTGTGTTTCTTTCACTTTCTCAATATGTGGATCAATTGTTGGCTAGTGCATGAACGAGCAATTGGCAATAGGCTATGAGGATGAATCCCTCTATCAAAAGGCTTTAAAACTTGCTGAGTCTATGCATTTGCCTATTGATAATGCGGCTAGGCAGAAATTAGTAGTTACAGCCGATAAGCTGGTACTGAAAATGGCAAATTTTTTGCCTCTATACAGCGATTTTAGCTCTAAAACCTGGCAGCCGCGACGGGATGCAGGTAAAAAACAAGGGCTAGTTCGTGCCTGCAAGCCTGCTCAGGGTCTTCGAATTATCGATACAACCGCTGGCTGGGGACGCGATGCTGCCATACTTGCAAGCTTTGGATCGGAGGTATTGATGCTCGAACGTCAGCCCGTGATTGCAGCTTTGTTGCGTGATGGTTTAGAGCGACAAGATGAGCAATCAAAAAAGAATTTGAATCTTAAATTATGCGAAATCGACGCAAAAGACTATCTGCAATCCTTGGCACCGAATGATTTTCCAGATGTCATTTACATAGACCCCATGCATCCGACCAGGCAAAAAGCAGCCTTGGTAAAAAAAGACATGCAAGCTTTACAGCAACTTTTAGGCGCTGATAATGACGCGCAAGCATTAGTGGAATTGGCACGCACAAAAGTGTTGAAACGAGTTGTAATTAAATGGCCACAGCTCTTGGCGCCAATTTTAAAACCCGATTTAAGTATAGAGGGAAAAATAATTCGCTTTGATATCTGGCTTAGCTCAAAGGTGTAAAGGAAAATTTTTTCGAATATCATCTGACTCAGACATTCAAAAATCTATCCAGCTTTAATACTACCTAGAAGTTAAGATAATTCCTTCTGGTATACAGACGGGGGTATTCAACCACGTCCAATTTCTTACTAGGATTTTGAGACATTAAAAAAAAATTCAATAAAATGACAAAATATAAAGGTAAGATGTTTGAAAATTGATTGGCCTTCGGTGAGTTTTCAAATTCTTTGACATAATTTAGAAGCTCAGCTTAATAATAAGCGTATCTATTTGATCTAAAATATTGCAACTTTCATTATGTTCAGAGTTTTACCCGTGAGTATAATAAAGAAAAATCATTATCGAGAGCTAATTAACCAAGGCAATCAGTAATTACCTCTGTATGCAATGACGAATTTAACAATTCAATCTTTCTATTGTTTAGTTAAACCTTTAATAAGGTGGATACGCTCTTCAAAACAAGAAATTATATCATCAAAAGAACCGAACCGGAGTAAACCGGTTCGGGTGTTTACGGACTTAGAGCGACGGAAACGCAGGATCAAGCAGCCATAGCTTTAACGCGAGCGCTCAGGCGGCTTTTAATGCGGGCAGCTTTATTTTTGTGAACCAATCCTTTACCAGCAGCTTTATCAATAACTGGTTGTGCCTTAGCATAAGCTGCTCGAGCAGCTTCTTGGTCACCAGTTTCAACGGCTTTGAGGACGTTTTTAATGTAAGTACGGTACATAGAACGTGCACTGGCGTTATGTTGACGCAGTTTAACGTTTTGTCTAGCGCGTTTGATCGCTGATTTAATATTTGCCACTTAAAAATCTCCACTTCTTTTGGATATCACAAAAAACTGAGATCATGCCCAATGCATTAGAATTTGTCAATATCAATCTTCAGTCGCTTTTGTTTTGGTATAATAAGATCGCTCGCTTATGCTCAAGATGACGGGTGTAGGATTAAATTTTTTTTATCCAAGACTCTATTTAATTTATAGGATTAGAAGGTAGCATTTTAATCTTAGGTAAAAAAACTTTTACAATATAAAAAAACTTTTACAAAGTCGTATATCATAGAGCATTCTTTTTAATTTATTTGAATTATGTCTGCGATAGAAACCATGGTACCTAAACGACAAAGCCTGCTGCGCTCTACCTCCCTGGTATCCATAATGACTTTGATATCACGTATGATGGGCTTTATACGCGATATGGTAATTGCCCAACTATTTGGCGCCCAAGCGGCCATGGATGCATTTTACGTTGCCTTTCGAATCCCCAATTTTATGCGTCGTCTTTTTGCCGAGGGTGCCTTCTCACAAGCCTTTGTGCCAGTGCTTACCGAGTATCAACAGACGCGTACTATCGATGATGTCCGCGTTTTTATTGCTCGTATAGCAGGGCAATTAGGTGCGGTACTTTCTCTGGTTACTGTAATAGGGGTCTTGATTGCGCCTGTTGTTATTTTTATCTTTGCTCCCGGTTTTGGCGAGCATAGCATGCGTTCAGAACTTGCTACGCAAATGCTGCGATTGACCTTTCCATTTCTGATGCTGGTCTCAATGACGGCGATGGCCGGTGCTGTTTTAAATACCTATGGTTATTTCGGTGTTCCGGCTTTTACTCCTGTTATCTTAAATATTTGTATGATTCTGGCGGCAATTTATCTCAGCCCTACTCTTGAGCATCCAGTAGTGGGTCTGGCCTGGGGAGTGCTCATTGCCGGCCTTGTGCAATTTTTATTTCAAATTCCTTTTCTTTATCATCGCAGATTATTGGTAAAACCAAAGATGGGTTGGTCTGATCCTGGAGTCAAGCGTGTTTTAAAATTAATGGTTCCTGCTTTATTCGGCGTTTCAATTGCCCAGCTTAATCTAATGGTCGATTCTATTTTTGCCTCTTTTTTAAAGGTCGGCTCGGTTACCTGGTTATTTTACACAGACAGGCTTACCGATTTTCCTCTAGGCGTATTTGGGGTTGCAATAGCGACTGTGATCCTGCCGCATCTGTCGAGACGGCATGCAGAACAAAGTATTGAAAATTTCTCGCGCGCACTGGACTGGGGAATACGCAGCCTCTTATTGATCGGCATACCCTCTGGCCTCGGTCTGGCCTTGTTTTCCATGCCACTTATCGCAAGCTGTTTTACCTACGGTGCCTTTTCTGTCTATGATCTTATCCAAACCCAAAAAAGTCTTATCGCTCTTGCCTCCGGCGTGCCAGCCTTTATGTTGGTGAAAGTCTTAGCCTCTGGCTTCTACGCGCGTCAGGATATCAAAACTCCGGTAAAAGCAGGTGCTTTTGCAATGGTGGTTAATTCTATCCTTTGTGCCTTTTTGATTTGGCCTCTCGCACATGCCGGTCTGGCTTTAGCTTCTGCTTTAGCAGGTTATGTGAATTGCGGTATTTTATTAGTATTGCTAAAACGGCGAGGCATTTACCAACCCGCAAAGGGATGGTGGAAATTTATAATACAATTGGTTTTAGCCAATGCGGCCATAGCCATCTATCTCTATTTAATGGCTGCTAATGTTGATTATTGGCTGGAGCTTTCTGCTCTAATGCGCTTGCTATTGCTTTTGACACACGTGTTTATAGCTATGCTTATTTATTTTACAATTTTGGGTTTAAGCGGTATTCGTGTTAGTCAATTTCGCGGTCAGATGAAGGAGTAAATTTATGCATCCTAAGATGTTTTACGAAACACAGCCTGATAAGGCAACCCCCCTATTTTTACTGACTACAAAGCGCTATGAGCAAGAGTTAGAGACCTTTACGCTGCAAGAACGTAATTATTTTGCTACCCGGCAATTTACAGGAAAACTGGGCGATGTCTGTCTAATAAGAGACAATGATGGTCTGATCACAAAGGCTTATGTTGGTGCCGGTGAGGGAAATGAGGTTCTAGCGATTGCTAATGCTGCAACTCGTTTACCTGCGGGCTGCTTTCTGCCTCAGCAAAGCTTTTCGCATACCGCAGAAGTTATGTGGTCGCTCGCCCAATACCGATTCTGTACTTATAAAAAGCAGGAATGCCTGCCGCGTATTTTAGTGGTTAAGGATAAGAATTTAGCTGCCATTATTGCAGAATCCAAAGCTGTTTTTCTGGTACGAGACTTAATTAATACTCCTACTAATGATTTAGGTCCTGAAGAGCTGGGGTTGGTTTTATCAAATCTAGGAAATGAGTTTGGTGCAAAATTTCAGCAATGGGTTGGTGAGGAATTAATTTCCGCAAAATTTGAAGCCATTCATACTGTCGGGCGCGCCTCAGCGCAGGCACCACGGTTATTAAGTTTAAGCTGGGGCTCTCCTTCACATCCGCGTCTTTGCTTAATTGGCAAAGGGGTTTGTTTTGATAGCGGCGGCCTTGATATTAAACCCTGTGAGGGCATGCGTCTTATGAAGAAGGACATGGGTGGTGCAGCCCATGCTATCGGCTTGGCACAGTGGATAATGTCAGAAAAATTACCGGTTCATTTGCAGGTATATATACCTGCTGTGGAAAATTCTATTGGCCCGGATTCGTTTAGACCTGGCGATGTTATCAGAATGTACAATGGCCTAACCGTGGAGGTAGCAAATACCGATGCAGAAGGACGTTTGGTGCTGGCTGATGCAATGGCTAAAGCCTGTGAAGAAAATCCAGATTTATTAATAGATTTTGCAACGCTCACCGGCGCTGCCCGCGTTGCAGTAGGCACTGAGATCGCAGCAATGTTTTCAAATGATGATAGCTTAGCCCAAGCTATAACTGACTCAGCCCTAGCCGTTGATGATCCGGTATGGCGATTACCCTTGTTTGCAGCCTACGAGCCGCTGATTGATTCCACAATTGCTGATCTTTCCAATTTGCCAGCCACACCTTTAGCCGGTGCAATCACGGCTGCTCTCTTCTTGCAGCATTTTGTAACAAAATCACTGCCCTGGCTGCATTTTGATATCATGGCCTGGAATACCAGCTCAAAACCAGGAAAGCCAGAAGGGGGCGAAGCTATGGTCTTGCGCGCCTTGATGCATTATTTGGCTAAAGCTTATGGAAAGTCCCCATAAATCATTAATGTAGCTTTGATTACGTTGCGCCGCATCAAAGCTAATTTAATCCTAAACAGATTTGCAACCATACAGTACACATACCGACAAAATTCTGTGGCCTTTCCGGAGTTAAACGAACAATTCCACCTTACAGTAGAAGCTTGTATTTTATTCAAAATTAAAAATTATTCATATCTGTATTTGACTATTTATTTTTTTATACGATCGAAGGCAGCATTTTTAAGCAGGCGCCTAACTCAAAGCAATCTCATGCGTTTGTAGCTCACATTTGTTTACTCGATATTCACGGTAATGAGTACGGCTTAATTCCTTAGCGCTATCGTTATTGGCCACCACTTCAATGATGCGACGAAAACGGGTATAAAACTTGGGTATTTCAGAGTGTAGATTGATCAAAATATCATTAAATCCACGTGGTTCATCTTGATAACCAATTTGGATTGGCGGCGGCGGTTCGGGGCCTTCGCCTTGTAAATTATGTGGGATGAAGGAGTTATCCTTAAAGGTCCATAGTAATTCGTCAAGTTCTTCCGCTTCCTGCTGATTGGAGCAATAAACAAATACACGATGCCCTCGCAGATAGGCTTTTTCAAGCAAACGACATACAATCAAAGAAGCCTCTTTCGCATCGCTTCCGGCTAATAAATAGAAATCAACGCGCATTGATGGCATCTTGTAATATCTGAACAAGCAGGGAGACAGGTCGGCCTGTGGCAATACGTTTTTTACCAGAGACCCAGGCAGTTCCGGCAATGTCTAAATGTGCCCAGGGGTATTTTTTGGTAAATCGAGAGAGAAAACAGGCGGCGGTGATTGCGCCAGCGCTGCGGTCAAAAGCGCCATTAATCATATCGGCCATGGGGCTATCGAGGGCAGATTGGTAATCCTCATCTAAAGGCATGCGCCAAACTTTTTCATCGCTTTCTTTTGCAGCTTTTAGAATTTGCTCTGCTAATCTTTCATCCTCAGTCATAAAGCCTGAGCGGATAGAACCAAGGGCTACGATCATTGCACCAGTCAGCGTAGCTAAGTCGATGACTAGCTCAGGTTTAAAGCGCTCGGCATAGGTCAGGGCATCGGCAAGTGCTAATCGGCCTTCGGCATCGGTGTTTAAAATCTCAATTGTTTGTCCTGACATACTGGTAACAATATCACCTGGCTTGACAGCAGTTCCACTAGGCATATTTTCTGCGCAGGCTACAAGGCCAATAAGATTAATTGGTAATTTCATAATCGCACAGACTTTTAGAGTACCTATAACAGATGCAGCACCCGACATGTCATATTTCATTTCATCCATTAAATTAGCGGGTTTTAGCGATAAACCACCAGAATCAAAGGTGATTCCTTTGCCTACTAAAACAAGGGGAGGACAATCGCCATCGCCTCGGTATTGCATTTCAATCAAACGTGGTTCTTGTGGACTGCCCTGAGCTACTGCTAGCAAAGCCCCCATGCCCATAGCCTTCATCTCCTCTGGCCCCATAATTTTAACAGTCAGATTGTCATGCTCTTGGCTTAAAGATTTAGCCTGTTCGCCCAGATAGGTTGGTGTACATATATTGGCTGGCAAATCTGCTAAAGTCCTGGTCAATTTTATACCGGCAGCGAGGGCTTCACCCTCTCTGATGGCCTTTGCGGTGGCACCGGGCAGATAAAATTGGACGTTTTCAAGCTTCGGGATTTTCTTATTTTTGGATTTAAAATCAGCGAGGTGATAAAGCTCACTATCAATTTTCACAAGCATGCGTTGTATCTGCCAATCGGCATTGTGATCCACGATTTCAGGCAGGCAAAAACTCACTGAACTAAAATGCTGTTTAATAAGGGTGGGGACTATCTCACTAAGGTATTTCTGTAAATTTTTAGATTTGAATTCAGCTTTTTTGCCGCAATGAATCAGTAAAAGGCTATGGCCATCAATATCTGCCTGCCATAAGGAATCGCCGGCTTCACTTAATTTAGCAAATAAAAGACTTATGATCTGATTGTGTTGTTGATCGAGTTCTTTGGCAATTTCGGGAAAATCATCATCGGCAAAGAGACCAAGCACCAGGCATTCGCAGTTTTTTAGGGTTGCTGTTTCCAGAAGTCCGTAATTCATTTTTGATTCCTGTAACAAAAACTGCTAGTTTACCTAGGGTCTGTTGACATTACCAGAAGGCTGGCGCCCAAATAAATTTTTTCCGCGCTCTGATAGCTCCATTTGTCAATTCGAATAGCAAGGGTATATGATGCGCAAAACCTGCGCTTTTTTATGAAGCAGAGAACGAATTCGTGTTGATTTTCCGATATTTAGCAAAAGAAGTTTTCATCACTTTAGCGGGTTTAACTGCTATCTTGTTGCTAATTTTCATGTCTAATCAGTTTGTATCTTATTTAAATCGGGCCGCTCTTGGTCAATTTCCCGTTATGATTATCATGAAACTCATGATGCTCGAGCTCCCCAATCTAATGAGCCTTCTCTTACCACTTGGTTTTTATGTAGCCTTGTTGGTCGCTTATGGTCGTTTGTATGCAGAAAGTGAAATGACTGTTTTGCAAGCCTGTGGCTATGGTCCTTCTCAGTTGCTTAAACATAGTTTTGTTATGGCTAGCCTGGTTTTTGTAGTGGTAACCATTATCATGGTTTGGGTGAGTCCTTTAATAAATACTGAGCGTTCAAGGCTGATGAAAACTACAGGAGTACAAACCGCAATACAATTAATCTCGCCAGGGCGTTTTATGGCAGTGGGCCAGAAAGTCTTCTATGTTGAATCAATGAGCCGTGATCATACTAAGGCGAAAAATGTATTTATAGCGCAGTTTAAACTGGTAAATGCTTTAGTGCAGTGGGATATTTTATCGGCTGAAAAAGCCTTTATAGCTGATGATCCTAAAACCAAGGAAGATTATCTTATCTTGCAAAAAGGTAACGCTTATCAAGGAATTCCCGGTTTGGCCAATTTTCAGGTTGCTGATTTTGCGCAAACAAATGTGCGCTTACCTCATCCAAAAATAACAGAAGTAGGGAATGATTTGCGAACAGCTACCATGGTGAGTTTGTTGCCTTTCAATAATCCGAACAAGGCAAAAGCGGCAGAATTGCAATGGCGTTTGGCAATACCAATCATGGTCTTTGTTTTGACACTCGTTGCAGTACCACTTAGCCGGATTAATCCACGCGAGGGGAAGTACGCAAAATTATTACCGGCAATCTTACTTTATATTATTTATGCCAATTTTATTTTCGTTTCTCGTGATTGGATGATGTCTGGAAAAATACCCTGGTGGATAGGAATCTGGTGGCTGCATCTAACAGTTGCTTTATTAGGATTATCTTTAATCTGGCGTAATCAGGCGAAATTATCATGAAAATACTTGATCGCTATATCGCCAAAACGATACTTGCCTCTATAGCCTTAGTGACTTTAGTCTTAAGTGGACTGCAGATCTTCATTCTTTTTGTTAACCAGATTGAGGATTTAGGCAAGGCTGATTTCACTTTTTTGCAGGCTGCTTTTTTTGTTCTCTTACAAATGCCTTATCAAGTATATCTGTTTATTCCCATGGCATGCCTTTTAGGCTGTTTGATTGGTTTGAGCGTTATGGCTAACAACCGCGAATTGATTGTGATGCGTGCTGCTGGTATGTCTATAGGCCAGGTTACCCTGGCAGTACTAAAAGCGGCAATGATAGTTATTTTTCTCGTAACATTAATTGGCGAAACGCTGGTTCCGAAACTGGCTCATTACGCCAGTGATCGGAAGGCACAGGCTTTAAGCAGTGGCCAAACTTTGCGTACTAAGCATGGTGTATGGTTAAGAAATAAGAATGATTTTATTTTTATCAACACTATTTTGCCTGGTGATAGTCTTCTTTTTGTTCATCAATTTCGCTTTGATGCAACCCATAAATTGCGACTTGCCCGCTTTATTCACAAGATTGATTATCTAGATGAACGCTGGGTGGCTCATGAAGTTAATGAGACGTTGATCAATAATAAAAGCATCCAGAAAAGGCTGATACCCGAAATGATTTGGGATGTTTCGGTTAAGCCACAGATCCTTCGTGTCAGTTCAAGTGAACCAGATGAAATGACCTTACATCAGCTGCGTCAGTTTTTACGCGCCCAAAAGCTTGGTCACATTAATGATTTCAATTACAAGCTAACTTACTGGCAACGAATAATTCAACCATTGACAACAGCCGTAATGATGATACTTGCCATTCCTTTTATTTTTGGGCCGCTGCGCTCTTCAACGATTGGATCTAAATTAATGGTAGGAGCCGGGATTGGCTTTGGCTTTTATATTATGAATAAATTTTTTGGTCCAATAAGCTTAGTGCTGCAATGGCCGCCTGAAATTGCAGCGATTGGTCCTACTTTTTTATTTGCTCTTTTAGGACTTTATTTGATGCGCAGGATGAGATAATGACTATCTTCTTTATTTTGCGGCATTTATTTGAAGTTATTTTGAATCCATTTTTTTTAATTTTATTACTGTTTGTCTTTTTTTTAATTCTATTATGGCTCTCTGCTACCAGTTTATTTATACGTATTGGTTTTTTAAGCGTTTTTATTTTATTTATTCTATTCAGCTCTGGCTGGTTAGTTGAGGGTTTAACTCGCACCTTGGAGGATGGAAACAAGCCTCTAACCAAGGTTTCTCCTTCAATTCGATGGGTAGTGGTATTAAGTGGTGGTCAAGCACAGTTAACTAATTTGCCAACCAACGATATTTTATATGGCATTAGCATCAAGCGGTTAATTGAGGGGCTGCGTATTTATCGACAGTTACCCGGCAGCAAAATGCTGTTATCTGGCGGTGGTTATGGCTCAGATCTGTCAGAAGCAGCCCATTTGGCTGAACTGGCAACTTGGTTTGCAATTCCGGCCAGAGATATTGTATTAGAAACCAGGTCAATGAATACAGTGGAACAGGTCAAAGCGATTAAGCAATTTGTCCATGATGAACCTTTTTATCTGGTGACCTCTGCTATCCATATGCCACGTTCGATTTGCCTTTGCCATGCTAATGGACTTAATCCCATCGCAGCTCCTACCGATTTCACCCTCTATTGGAGCGATAAGCTATGGCCAATTCGCTATTTACCTAATGCCCATAACTTCTTTTATTTATCTATTGCGATGCATGAATTATTAGGAAAAACCTGGGCAAAAATTAGAGGCGATTGTTAATATATTACCCCGGCATTTAAATATTGTTATTAAGATATGATATAATTATCCAACTGATTTAAATGGATTTTTACAAAAGATGAGCAATAAGAAGTTATCTTTAAAAGAGTTAGGTACATTAAGAAAAA
>JACCSX010000304.1 GCA_013812775.1 Tatlockia sp.
ATCGCTTTGCTTTTAGCCAAAACTTTAGCCTAAAATGTTTCACGTGAAACAGAGCATAAACCAAAGTTGGCCATGTAAAAGTAAGCAGAGTCTGGTATACTAAGTGCTTTTGTACAGCCACAAGCAATGGGATACCTATGAGCGTAGACGCAAGCTATGATTCAAAAAACATCAAAGTTTTAAAAGGCTTGGACGCAGTTAGAAAGCGACCAGGAATGTACATTGGTGACACTGATGATGGTACGGGTTTACATCATATGGTTTTTGAGGTGGTGGATAACTCCATTGATGAAGCCTTAGCAGGTTACTGTCAAGCGGTTAACGTTATAATCCATGCTGACGAATCAATTACGGTAAAAGATGACGGCCGGGGAATACCGGTTGATATACATCAGGAAGAGGGACGATCTGCGGCAGAAGTTATTATGACAATTCTCCATGCCGGTGGTAAATTCGATGATAACTCCTATAAGGTTTCAGGTGGTTTACATGGCGTAGGGGTTTCTGTAGTAAATGCCCTTTCTGAAGAATTACATTTAACCATTCGCCGCAATGGTAAGCTGCACGAGCAACATTATCGTAATGGTGTACCCGATGCTCCTTTAGCCGTTACTGGCGATTCTGACGCAACCGGCACACAGGTATGGTTTAAGCCAAGCGCCAACACCTTCACAAACATCGAATTCCACTACGATATTTTAGCAAAACGTTTGCGCGAACTTTCTTTTCTGAATTCAGGTGTATGCATCCATTTACTCGATGAGCGTAGTCAGAAACAGGATACCTTTAAGTATGAAGGCGGCATAAAAGCCTTTGTGGAACATCTTAATCGCAATAAAACGCCAATTATGCCAGTTGTGTTTACACTTATCTGTGAAAAAGACAATATTGTCGTTGAACTTTCCATGCAGTGGAATGACTCCTATCAAGAAACAATTTATTGTTTTACAAATAATATACCTCAACGTGATGGCGGAACGCATATCGCAGGCTTTCGAGCGGCACTTACTCGCACGCTTAATACCTACATTGAAAACGAAGGTTATGCTAAAAAAGCCAAAGTTTCGACAACGGGTGATGATGCACGTGAAGGATTAACTGCAGTTTTATCAGTAAAAGTGCCGGATCCCAAATTTTCTTCCCAAACCAAAGATAAACTTGTCTCCTCCGAAGTTAAGGCCGTCGTAGAATCTGTAGTTGCAGAAAAACTCAATGATTTTCTCCTCGAAAACCCAGCAATAGCTAAATCAATTGTTGGCAAGATGATTGATGCAGCAAGAGCTAGAGAGGCAGCGCGCCGCGCACGTGAAATGACAAGACGTAAAGGAGCGCTTGATATTGCTGGTTTGCCAGGAAAGCTGGCAGATTGTCAGGAAAAAGATCCTGCACTTTCAGAATTGTATATCGTAGAGGGAGATTCCGCGGGAGGCTCAGCTAAACAAGGCCGGGATCGAAAATTCCAGGCAATTCTTCCTTTAAAAGGTAAAATTCTAAATGTCGAAAAGGCACGTTTTGATAAAATGCTTGCCTCGCAAGAAGTTGCTACCCTGATTACCGCACTAGGTTGTGGTATAGGTCCAGATGAATACGACGCTAATAAAATTCGCTATCATCGAATTATCATCATGACCGACGCCGACGTTGACGGCTCACATATCCGCACCTTATTACTTACTTTTTTCTACCGACAAACCCCAGAATTAATTGAACGAGGTTATATCTATATTGCACAGCCACCACTGTATAAGGTAAAGCGTGGTAAGCAAGAACAATATGTCAAAGATGACGAAGCACTTTATGAGTATTTAACACAAAGTGCTATGGAAGGCGCTGAGTTGTTCCCAACCACTGAGGCCCCACCAATATCAGCGCTTGCCTTAGAAGATTTAGTACTGCAATACCGTCGTGTTGAAAAAATAGTTAAACGTAATTCAAGACGTTATAATTCTGGAATTCTCAAACGAATCAGCTATTTACCCCTGCTGCAATTCGACGATTTTAAAAATCGCGATTTAATTATTGATTGGGGAAAACAATTAAATTTAAGTTTGCAGCAACTAGCAGCTAAAAACCAGGAATACATTGTTAATGTAGTTCAGAACCTGGAGACTAATAATTATCAACCACAGATCACTATCAAGCAGCATGGCTCAGCTCAAACAATTACCCTTAACGCTGAATTTTTCATTTCTAAAGATTACAAGGAATTAACTAATCTAGGCGCAAAATTAGGTACGCTGGTTGAAAAAGATGCGCGAGTTAAACGTGGTGAAAAAGTACAGCTAGTTGAAACCTTTGAACAAGCACTTGATTGGCTCATGGAAGAAGCAAAACGTGGCCAAACAATTCAACGTTATAAAGGTCTTGGGGAAATGAATCCAGAACAACTTTGGGAAACCACCATGGACCCAGAGGTAAGACGCATGTTGCAGGTGAACATTGAAGATGCTGTTGCTGCCGATGAGATATTTACTACTCTAATGGGCGATAACGTTGAGCCACGGCGTGAATTCATTGAAAGCAATGCTCTTGAAGCTGAGAATATTGATGTTTAATAGCCGAGTGCTCAGCACTTGGATACCATTGAACCAATAATAAATTTTTCATTGTTCAATCAAGGCAACAGGCAAAATGCCATCTACTGTCGCAATAGCTGCAGAGGTGGCGCATTTTATATTTTCTAGCTAGGGAAGTGTTTTCCTGAAAAAAGTAAGGAAAGGGGCTAATAATTTCTGTTTTGTACTTAAAAAACGAACACCTTGATAAAAAAATATCTAATGGTTATAATGCTAACCAATTTTGACCAATTCATTAAGAGCAGAAATGATTATAAATGTTGAAGAATTACTTAAAGAACTAATAACCCAATTGGTAATAGTTGATAAATCATTATCAACCCCTCAACGGATAAATGTATGGGGTGAGACACAAAGAGCTTTTGAATCAGCAACGGATCAGAGTCAAAAGATTGCAGCCTTTTTAGGTGGTATTTTTTGTATAATGGTTAATACCGAACTGGGTGAAAAAAAGACCATAGAGTTGGTTATGTGGGCCGAGTTATATTATTAACTGGTTATGATATTTTAAATCAAACGATCTCGGGTAATTGTAATAAAGAAAGGATAATGTCTAATTATAAATCTTATTTTCCGTATCTGGAAAAGAAAGAGAAAATTTTCCAATTATTAATACAATTTTGCGAAAAGTATAAAAATGAGTTAGAGCGACCAGAAATAAATACAGATGAATTTCAACCAGAATTTCAATTAGAAGACCTATCTGCTGAGGCACCTACAACCCCTCAACCCTTTTTTGAAAGTGAGAGAAAAACAGATACAAATTTCGAAAATTCAAGCTCTGAATCAACTAAGTCTATACCTACCTTTTATCAAAAAGAACAAGCTGTAGAATTTTCGAATTCGAACGTTGATAGTAAATCTACACAGCAAAATAAGGTATTTATTCCACAAGAATTTGATTCGTTTTTGCAGGCTGAATTGGATCCCAATTTAGATTTAAAAGAACGTAAAAACCAATATATTCAATTGTTAATTAGTTATATCGTTCAATTGCCAACCCAAAGCGCTAGAAAACAATTTGCGCTTTATCTCTTAAATTCTCCAGATCATTTTTTAAAAACCGAGCGTCATTTTTTCCGCTGCAATAATTATTCCAATCAGACCTTATCGATGCATAAAGTTATAGCATCTTTATTGAAAGGGGATTCTGAAACTCTGTTAATAGATGATACTGTCAACATTAATGGACATGAGCTCTCTCGCCACGCTGGAGAATGTTTTGCCTAAGGTGCACCCCAGCAGTTTTATACAAACAGCGTTCCACGTCAGGGGCTGACCTGGATGGACTTATTTTATACATCTGACGTCCTGGAAGCAATGAAAACATGATTTAGTATTAAAATGGCTAATAGCATCATCGACTTGGCTATTTCTCCCGAGTTTACACTTTAGGTGGTCAATATTTGGTTAAGAAAACCTCAATAAGTTCAATAGACTTATGATGCGATTCTTGCAAAAAATTTTGTAACTAAGTTGAAAGTCAATCTCAGACTTTTATGGGAAGAAGGTCAGGCTAGGTATGCAAAACACGTTTGATAGGAGTGGCTAAGTTTTAGTGAAGCCCCAGTAAATCATCGAAATAATTATATATAGATAAGGCATTAATGATAAAATAGAAACCATTTGGCGGTATTTTATACTAATGCACCCTTTGAACAAATATATTTGTTTAAAGGGTGCTATCTAAGATATGTTTTTATTTATGACCTAGAATTTTAGATAAGACAAATCCTATTCCTGCTGCCCATAAAACTGAAGCTAGCGGTTTTTGGTGTATCTTCTTTGTTAATTGTTCTGAATAGTGCGATAAATCATCTTGTATTGATTTTAATTGATCTTTCCCGTGATCATATAATTCATCACCAAGCTTTTTAGTTTCGCCTACAACACGATTTGCCTGATTGGAAAGGTTTGAGTTAGGATTTAAGTCATTTTCATTATTCATTTAATTTCCTTAATGTGTAAAAGACGCTCTACAAGTGTAGGTCAACAAATTAGAATAGGGAACTTAAAATTAAAAAAATTTATTTAGTGTAGCTAAGTGTAAACGCTCGCAATCATAAACCACTCGGCTCACGAACAGAGCATAAAATTGGCCCAAATTAAATGCGAATATAATTCATCTTTGGCTCACTTTAATTGCAATTACAATAGATATGACCCACATTAATTGCGAATGAACCCACTTTATTTGCAACTACATTTTCGTTTAACTGGAATTTTTTGCTTTATTATCTGCAGTTTTTGCACATGTAATAATGTTCATGATAGTGGGTTGGAAGAATTGTCTATTCGCAAAACTGTGACCTAAGCCAGGCATAACAAAAAGTGTTGATCCTACAATAGCCTCTTGGATTGCTCGGCCATGTGCCAAGGGAAAAATAGGGTCTTCGGCACCATGTATGATATGGGTAGGTGCAGTAATTTTACCAAGAGCTTCTGTATATAAATCATAGGATGCCGCGGTAGCTTTAAGATGATTATTAATGCCTTCCGGATTTTTCATACGCTGAAAGACCTGTAAGGCCAGTTCGCGACAAAGCACCTCATCGGTTGGAATACTGCCGCTGTTTATTTTAGCATTCCTAATAAATAATTGTACCTGTTCTTCCAGTGTATTTGGCATCTGGTTAACCGTTTCTTTTACAGCATTTAACACACGGGGATCCGGTGCTGGTAACTTATAATTAATGGTAATGTCTTGAAATGCATCAAGTGCAGGACGCATATCCGTTGTTGTTACCATCAAGGTTAAAGAACGAACACGCTCAGGAAAATGTGCGCCTAATAACATTGCAATATTGCCACCCATAGATCCGCCCATAATATGGGCGTTTTGAAGCTGGTAATAATTCATTATGCGAACTACATCATGTGCCATATCTAATAAGGTATAAGGATGTGTATCAAAATTGAAGGATGTTGAAAGGCCGGTATCTCTATTATCGTAACGAATAACGAAATAACCGTGCCTTGAAAGCTCTTCACAAAATTCAACTGGCCACAGTACGCCTTGGCCACCGGCACCCATGATTAAAATGATGGGTGGATTTTCCATAATGCCAAAAGTTTCTGACCAAAATTCAAGGCCATCAACTTTTATCATCACCTCAGATTGACATATTACTTGCGTAGTTACCATTTTCATCTCTCTGTGATGGTTGAGTATATTATTTGCAGGGCATTTTATATTTTGTCGTCACATTAATCAATAATCGTTACAGCCAGGGCAACCGCTCTAATTTGGATCAAATTAAATTGTAACCAAGCTATTTGTATTTACGAATGGAATGTCTATCACCAGAAATACCCTCGTTTTTCTGGTAGTTTCAGTTTAAGTTAAAAAATCGTTAAATCAAACCAAATAACTCATAGAGAAAATCAAGATAAGTTGATAGACTATTTCTATGGTTTTCTTGTTAAAGCATAGGGTTATGTTAATTGGATATGTTCGTGTTTCAAAATCAGATGGTAGTCAATTACTTGATCTGCAGAAAGATGCATTATTGAGAGCTGGCATTGATCAAGAATATATCTATTACCCCGGCATTTAAATATTGTTATTAAGATATGATATAATTATCCAACTGATTTAAATGGATTTTTACAAAAGATGAGCAATAAGAAGTTATCTTTAAAAGAGTTAGGTACATTAAGAAAAA
>JACCSX010000092.1 GCA_013812775.1 Tatlockia sp.
GCCATTGTCCAGACATCTAAGCACTCCAAAAGTGTTCAATGTCCTTTAACAATAGCTAGTTAAGACCGGCAGTCCTAATTGTCGTCAACCGGCAAAGATAATTGTCGCCTAATAATTAGTTAGAATACTCCTGCTATTAGCGTTGAAATGGGTAGATTCTATGCCTCTACCGAACCCTATGCCTCCTTTACTATTTTAAATAGATCAAAAATTGAGGAAGTTACTCAAAATGAAGATTTCTCTGATAGGGTTTTTCATTCCTCGAAATTGTAATCAGGGGATTAAGTGGGACTGCTTAGACCATTTTATTAAACGTGGAATTGGGTAACTTAAAAGAAAAACTCGTCGAAATATAAATTTAAGGTTAAAAAACAGTAAATTTCATCAAATAGAGAAAATTTCTAATGAGTAATAGGAAGATAACTTATGTTTTATATACAAAAAAAACCTACAACTAAAACTAAAGTCTATGAAGTGCTAGCAGCTATAGATGAAGCAGGGGGCTCATCGGAGTCAATAGATGCCGTAACAGTACGTTGGTATTGCGTTAACTACGATATCCAAATAGAGAAAAATACCAAACCAGAAACAAAAGAAAATCTAGAGTGTTTTGCTGAATACTTTCGCAATATTACCATAGCCTGTGCCCATGATATTAAGTTTTTACCCAATTCTATTTCTCAATATAGACATGTTTACAAAGAATCTAATGAAAATAGGACACGGTCAAAACAGAAGTTTGAGGAAATAGAGAAAGCCCTTCTAAAAGGTCTAAGTAATGAGGTGGAACCCTTAACTAATGGATTTTCCCTTTAATCTGCTCTAATTTCGGTGGTAGTGTTTAGATAACTGTGTCAGCTTTCTGAAATTGTTATAATCGCACAACAATTAGGAGAGCAGCCCTCTAAGAACGGTGCGGGCTAGTTTCCAACCCGGCAGAACAAGTCGTTGCGTCGTTAGCTTTGCCTTTTGTTTCTTTGCTCGCTGCATAAAATACTCCCTGAAGCGAGGATCAAAAGGGTTAGCTTCTGACTTCACTTTGATGTGACGTCTGATAAGACGTATCCGATGCCCGTTTAAGATAAAGTGGTTTCTTCTGGGGAAGTCATGATACGTGGCAATATGGGTCACTTGGTGTTTCAAATTGGCCTCTAGCCTTTGCCACGCATGGTATTCACAGTCTATCGATAGAAAATCAAACAATATTTTATGAAGTCAAAAAATAGGGTATATTTAAGGACTAAAAGCAGGGTTACAAATACAATATGTAAATTATTATGTCAGTAATGGTTAAACACTTCTAGCACCTATTTATTTTCAAAGCAAATCGTATTTAAGCCTTATTCCATATGGTCTAAATAGGGGTTGTAAACTCCAAGTGACCCATATTGCCACGTATCATGACTTCCCCCGAAATTGAGCAAGATTGAGAAGCTGGCAATTGATTGTCGAATCCCAACGGCTCTTTGAGCAGTGACTCGAGATCTTTAAAATCCGCGGTTCTTACATTACATAGGGTCTCCATGGCCAACAAATTCCGCCGCACCGCGACCGCTACACGCAACGCTGCACTCGTCCCGTACGCCCACGCCGCGCTCTTATAAATAGCAAAACCCGAACCCAATTCCGAAACCGGAAGAAACCAATTCTCGTCTTTGTCGCCCCTTAACCCATTTTTAAATTGTTTTTTTAGTGATGGTTGCTCAATAAATTCTGGTACAGGGTCAAAAGGAAGATCACTACAGTACTCATAAACGACATGCATGGGCAGTAATTTCTGGGCAGACCCCACACCCTCGCGCCATTGTTTGTCAATTTCGCCCCAATTTTTAATCCCATAGTCGTAATCATTGACTTGCGATGTAAGTTCTTTAATGATGGTGTTTTCAAAATCAAAGTGGTTTTCTCTGATTCTTTTGCCGTTTAATTCATAAGCCACCCCTTTTTCCTTTAGCTCTTGATATTGTTTATAGAGTGCTGCTTTTATTTTTGCACTGGTCTCATTTTGGGGTAAGCAATTAAGAATCTTAAGCCACATGTGTTTATCTAAAGCCCATAGGGCATATTGAAAACCACTGATATAGAAAAAGGTGCGGCCAGAATAATCGGTGACTCGTCCCTTGTGTAAGAGCAAGTTAATATTGTTCTTTAGCAGGATTACCACTGCATCATACTCGCCATGAGCCACAGCTAATAAAAATTGACTAATATGACGCATCGATTCAAAAAAAGCGTAATTTTCTTCTGAAGTCAAAGAGAGAGCTACAAGGTATTTTGGAGGTAACCTGCTCCCTACTTCCTCTTTTATCTCTTTTGGTTGCCCACTAAAGCTAAGTCTTCCTATTGTTTCCCTAAATTGCGTAAGAATTCCGAAAATAGAGTTAAAAAACCAAGCCTCATCTGACATTTTCACTAAGTCATCAACCTGTTCAGTGGTTGGATTGTCAAGATCCATTGCTGAAAGTGCTGAAGACAAACGATAAGACCATAAACTAAACCACCATCTTTGATACCATGGTAAGTCTGAATATCTTTGCTTTAGTAGTCTTAATGCCTGACGGTAGTTATCGTTTGTAATGAGCATGGGTTTTTTTCCTGGATTGGGACTAGCCCACTTAAAGAGTGGTGTATTATAATTAAACACATTTATTTTGTAAATCCCGGCTAAAATCAGCGCCACGAATAGGCTCTAAAGGGCTGCTTCTAGTTAGAGGTATTTTTTGCATAGACTAGTTTCCGCCTTAGACTGGGTAAAATCGGGCTTTTAAAATTAAGCAGAGTATAGCATGAGCCTGGATGTGGATGGATTCTCCAATGAAATAGAAGGTTCAGAGGTCATTATTAAAGTTGATGACAATCACAAATTACTCCAGTTAGCACGTAATCTGCCTTGGGAAGCGATGCGTGCCCAAATACTTCCTGACTTGCAACGCACGGAACGAGAATGCTGGTGGATGGGAAGGCCACTTCGGGTACGCATACATTTAGGGTTTACCTTTTGCAGCAAATGTTCAATCTGACTGATAGAACAGCAGAACATCAGGACCGTGATAATGCCGCATTCCGGTTGTTTTGCGGTTATGGACAAATCAAGAAATGGCATGCGCCAGACCATACTAAAATAGAAACCTTTCGTTCACGATTAAGCGCAGAAATACAACGCAAACTAGCGAATCTCACGAGCCAACAGGCAGTGCGGTTGGGTTATGCCAATCCCGCAGAGCTTGATATTGATTCAACCGTCCAAGAAGCCAATATTGCCTATCCTGCTATGGCTAATTTATTAATTAGAGTTGCTGTGATTGCGGCAACCGTGGGAAAGGCGCTCAATCAGTTCTGCCAACAAGGGGTTGAGCATTATAAGGTTCAATTAACTCACTTAAAGCAAATTGCCCTTTATTATTTTAATCTTAAACGAAAGGATGAACGTGAAGGCATTCTATCGGTGGTGTTGCAGCGTTTATGGCAGGAAACCTAGCTGAGGTGTTGCCGATAATGAATAATATACACAAGCTCGACAAACAATTAACACAGGGTAAGCAATGGCCAGTCAGGCGCGCAGTAAAGACTTTGCGTTGGCGAGGGGCTAAGTTATTGCAGAACATTCATGGCTATCTTTTTGAAGGAGTGACCGATGTTTCTATTTCTTCTTTACATGCCTATGCAGTCGCTTGCTTTAACAAAGGCAAGCTTAATAAAAAACTCGAATTTGGTCGTGCTTACCAGTTAGGTCGCATTGGCGGTAATTTCCTATTTGCGGGGCGATGTTCTTCAATCCGTATGCCTGATGCTCAATCCTTGCCCTTGATGATTTATACGCATGAGCAACTTTTTGGAAAAGGCATGCTTTCCTCAATCGCTACTGACAAAGGGTATTATTCGCTGAGTAATGAACAACTATTAATTCAGGCAGGTGTTAGAGATATCTACCTGCCACGACCTGAACGAACATTAAATGCTTCGCCTGAAACAACACCCTGGCTAATCCGAAAGTTACTGCATAACCGACGGGCTGGAATTGAACCGCTCATTGGTCCAAAATCCAGGGGGTTAATGCAAAATGTAGCAAATGCGTTAATTGTGGGACAACATCAAGCACTGATCTTGCAGGTCTAAGAGGAAATGGAGATCGATCTGTTCATTTAGATTTAAGAGCTATAAATAATGTAGCAAATTGATTTAATTAAAAGCAAAACATTTCGCGACAGCGACAAGTTATCCACACAATCGGTGGATAACCCTGTGTGCAGACGTGGTCATGTTTTCCAGTCTAATCCAGGCGTTTATCGATTTAACAGCTAGAGACAAGGTGGTCTGGAATTTTGAAAATCTTATGTTAAAATCCCGTGGCAAATAAAAAGGAGCTTGCATGGATATTGTAACTATTAACTTTGAAGAAAAACTGGTGATTGACATAAGAGGGAAGGGCGTTACCCTGGTTGCCTTTCACACGCGTGAGCATGAACATATTACAATCGGCATCGATGCACCTCGTTCACTTCGGGTTAATCGTGAGGAAGTCTAAAGCCGGATGCAAGAGGGTGGTAAGAAGGGCTGATTAATTGTTCTTCTTAAGCCAATCAACAATTACCTGATGTGTTGTATCCAAAACCCTTATCAATTGAAAGTGGAGTTTTT
>JACCSX010000111.1 GCA_013812775.1 Tatlockia sp.
GGTTTGAAATTGACTGAAATCAAAATTAGCTAAATCTATTTCTTTATTATTCATGCTACAGCTCTCCTATTTGTAAAAATTATAACAATTCTTAAAGAGCTGACACACTTATTTGAACACTACCGAAGAACCTCTAACACGCCAAAAAATCAGGGATTATTTTTCTCTCTTTGCTGGTAAAAAAGCTGAACATAAAGATTCTGTAGAAAATGAGAAAATGCTAATTTCTTTGTAGATTAAATTGAAACGTTTTCTGTTTTGATTATTTTAAAACATACTCTATCATAAAATATCGGATGGCAGTGAATACATAATTTGGCCCTAATTCTATTATTTTGATCTTGAAAGGAATTTAAAAGTTTTATGTTTAACTACTGTTGAAAAACATAGAAATTTTACCCTGATTATTAATTTGCCATGCTTAATTTCCTAAAGAGTTAGTCTTAACTGTCTCTTTCCTCTGGTTTTGATCGATCTCCTCTGGTTCTTTCTTCACTTCTCATATTGAAATTGATATTATCTACCCATTTAGTCAAACTAAGGGGTTGTCTTGCAAAAAAAAATTGCTTTATTGCAATCTAATTATATCCCTTGGAAAGGTTATTTCGACATTATTGCTGCTGTCGATGAACTTATTCTTTTTGATGATATGCAATTTACTCGCCGTGATTGGCGTAATCGTAATCAGATTAAAACTCCACAAGGTCCTCAGTGGTTAACTGTACCAGTGAAAGTGAAGGGCAAGTATTTTCAAACTATCCGAGAGACTGAAATTGACGGTGAAGATTGGGCGCAGAATCATTGGAAATCCTTAACACAAAACTATCGGCGCGCACCCTATTTCAATGAAATTGCTACCTGGCTTGAACCGCTTTACTTAAATAATTTATACAACCAACTTTCCGTCTTAAACCGCAAATTTATTGAAGCCTTCTGTCATTATTTAGGCATAAAGACCCTTATCAAAAATTCATGGGATTATAATTTAACTGAAGGAAAGACCGAGCGCTTAGTAAATCTCTGTCTTCAGGCTAGAGCCAATGAATACATCTCCGGGCCAGCCGCTAAGGATTACATCGAAGAAAATGTTTTCATTGAGCAGAATATTAAACTAACCTGGTTTGACTATTCCGGCTATGCTGAATATCCTCAGTTATGGGGCGAATTTATCCATCCTGTTAGCATCCTGGATTTGTTATTTAACTGCGGAAAAAACTCCCCCTCCTATATGAAGCATCTAAAAACATGAAACTTTCAATTGTAGCCACACTTTATAAATCTGAAGCCTTTATTAATGAATTTTATCAAAGAGCGTCGACTGCTGCGCAAAAATTTGCGGGTAATGATTATGAAATCATTTTTGTGAATGATGGTTCACCTGACCAAAGCCTTGAAGGGGCAGTACAGCTTTCAGAAGAGGACGGCCATATAGTAGTAATCGACCTTTCACGTAATTTTGGTCACCATAAAGCAATGCGTGCCGGGCTTGAATGTTCCACTGGAGACCATGTTTTTCTAATCGACAGTGATTTAGAAGAAGAGCCAGAATGGCTTATACCTTTTTCTGAAAAAATGTCAGTTGAGAAATCGGACGTAGTTTATGGAGTGCAAGAAAATCGTAAAGGTAATTGGTTTGAACGATGGAGCGGGTCAATTTATTACATTATTCTTAATTGGTTAACCAATATTGATCATCCAAAGAATATAACAACAGCCCGTTTAATGACTAGACGCTATGTAAAAGCGTTGTTGAGTCATAAAGAAATAGAATCCGTTATCTCCTGCTTATGGGTTATCACTGGATTTAAGCAATGTGCTCATACTGTAAAAAAGCACACTAAGAGTACCACTACATATAGTTTTTTTAAAAAAATTAATCATATGATAAATGCGGTTACGTCTTTTAGCGCAACACCACTTCATATGATATTCCTTTGTGGAATTTTTATTTTTTTAGGTGCTATTTTCTACGCGTCAGTGCTAATTATTGATCGATTTTTTATGGCAACACCTTTAAATGGCTGGACATCGATTATGGTTTCCATTTGGTTATTGGGTGGCATGATCATATCATTTATAGGAATTATAGGAATTTATTTAGCAAAGATTTTTTCAGAGACCAAACAACGCCCTTACGTAATTATTAGGAATACCTATGGAAAAAGTGATTGAAAATATTAATACCCAATATGAACGTCATTATGCGAATAGAACTAGTTCAAAGGTATACCCGACTGAGTTTGTAGTGAGAACAATGCTTGCGAATTATCCAAAAATAAATTTTAAAAAACCAATTGCAGGTAATAAAATTCTGGACATCGGTTTTGGCGATGGAAGAAATACTACTCTTCTTTGTGATCTCGATTTAGATGTGAGCGGCATTGAAATAACTCAAGGTATTGTAGAGCAAACACAACATAGGTTAGCGAAAATAGGCCATACTCCAGATTTACGCGTTGGAAGAAATTCTGCCATCCCCTTTGACAATGCAGAATTTGATTATATTTTAGCCTGCCACTGCTGTTATTACTGTGATGAGGATGAAACCCTGCTTGATAACCTCAAAGAATATTCAAGAGTTCTAAAAAAAGAGGGTTATCTTATTGCATCTGTAGCAAACAAAGCCTCCTATATTTTTGAAAATGCCCAAGAACTTGACGATGGTACGCTTATTGTTGCAAAAGATCCCTACAACAATCGAAATGGGTATAGGTTACAAGCATTTTCAAGTAAAGAAGACATTGAAACCTATTTCACACCCTTATTTAAAAATTTCTCTTTCGGTTCTGCTGATAATGATTATTACGGTATCAGCGAACGGGTATTTTGGGTGGTATGTCAAAAGAGGTAAAACATGAAAAAAACTTTAGGTTATTGCTGCACTGAATTGCAATGTGAGCGCAGTATTTTATCCGCTCGGAATGATGGATTAGTTTGTCATAATGACCATTTTTATCCCTTTATTCAAGGTACAGAGGTACCTGTTTTCGCTTGTGAAGCGGATAATGCGAACGATTACGCCCAGGAAGACGCAGTGACTATTCATGACAATTCTTTTCGTTGGGTTTTTCAAACCTTTGGTACAGATGAATCAACACTAAGAAAAAATTTAATTTCTCGTTTAAAATTATCGTACGGCCAGACAATTCTTGTAACTGGAGCAGGGTCTGGTAACGATCTCCCATTCCTGGCCCAAAATTTAGAAGGGAAGGGAACTATTTATGCACAAGATATATCCAAACAAATGCTCACAGCAGGCGTTCAAAAATACAATACCAGCCTTAATGAATTCGGTGTAGACGTATTTTTTTCTGCTAGTGATGCAACGAATTTACCTTTTAGAGATGATTTTTTTGATATAGCCTATCACTTCGGTGGACTAAATTTATTTCCCGATCTTCAGAAAGGAATTTCTGAAATGGACCGAGTCGTTAGACCAGGTGGACAAGTGCTCATCTGTGATGAAGGCCTTGCTCCATGGCTTAAAGAGTCCGAGATTGGTAAAATGCTTATAAATAATAATCCACTGTATGCTTATGAAGCTCCTTTATCACTTATTCCCTCTAATGCCAGAGCAGTTAAATTATCATGGGAGCTAAGTCATTGCTTTTATGTCATTGAGTTTGATGTTTCAGATGCTCCCTTACCTATTAATATTGACATTCCTCACATAGGAAAAAGAGGTGGCTCTATCCGTTCACGTTACTTAGGCCAGCTCGAAGGTATAGACCCTGACTTGCGCGATAAAGTCTATGCCAAAGCAGAAAAACTAGGGATTAGCAGAGTTGAATATTTAGAAAGCTTACTTAGTGCAGGTTGTGAGTTATGAGTCTGGGGGAACAAATGAGGTATCGTTTAAAGCATGCGATACCATTTAACTGGAATAAGATGGGGTTAATTTTTAATCCAAATATACCAGGCTATACTCATGGGTCACATCCTTGCGCTATACATTATAAAGACGATATTTTTATCGTAGCCTTTACCTGCCGTGACTCAAAAAATCGCTCGCATGTATTCCTATCCTATGCAGAAATATCTGCCGGACAGATGTTGCTGATGGGTAAACCTAAATTAGCACTAAGTCCTGGGGATACTGTCCATTTCGATTGTGATGGAGTGATAAGCGTCTGTTTTATAAAGAATAATAATCAACATTATTTGTATTATGTAGGCTGGCAAAACCTTCCGGAAGAATTATGGATTTGCGATACGGGCCGGGCAATCCTGAATATTGAAAATCTCACCCTGGAGAAAGAATTTTTAGGACCCGTTTTAGGAAGAGATAAACATAACCCCCTCTTTGCTGCGGCAACGGCCTTTCATATAACAGGTGATATTTGGCATACCTGGTATAACTCCGGAATTAAATGGGAAAAGGTAGAGAGGGGATGGCACCATCATTACGGTATTCATCATGCACATTCTCAGAATGGTATCGACTGGATTTGTGATCCAGGAATGTGTATTCCTTTTGCAGATGAATATGAATATGCTTTTGGTCGTCCCAGCGTTTATTATAACGATGGCATTTATTACATGTGGTTTGCTCATCGCGCTACCAAAGATATTGCAACTTATCGCATAGGTTTTGCCTTGTCTTCGGACGGATTGAAATGGGATCGTAACGATAATTTATCAGGTATCGATGTATCCTCTGGGGGATGGGATAGTGAAATGATTTGTTATCCTTATATTTTTGAGCACCAGGACCAACTCTATATGCTTTACAACGGTAATAATTATGGAAAAACTGGTTTTGGCTTAGCTGTGCTGGAGAGCCTATAATGATAAAAATTATATTAGCTGGCAATGCGACAACGGCCAATATTCTAAGTGAATACCTCGAGCAGGATAATCGTTATGAAGTTGTAGGACTCACAGTCGATGATGATTTTATAGCTACAAATGGAGTTCTTGGTATCCAATCAATTCCTTTATCAACTATTAGTTCAATTTATAATCCTCAGAACCATAGGGTAATCATGGCAATGGGCTATAACGATATTAATCGCAGCCGTGAGTCGATGTTCAATCGCCTTAAAGCAATGAGTTATCAAATAGAATCTTATGTGCATCCGGATGCTAAAGTTTTTACCCGCCACCCCTTGGGTGAAGGTTGTGTAATTATGCCCTCGGCAATCATAGAACCCCACGTTCGATTAGGTGCAAATTCTATGATCTGGGCAAATGTAACGCTGGCTCATCATTCCTCTGTAGAAAAGCACTGTTGGGTAGCTTCTGGAGCAACTATTTCCGGGCAGGCCACGGTGAAGCGCAATTCGTTTATAGGAGTTAATGCAACCATTGTTAACGAAATAATAATTGATGAGTACTGCATTATTGGTGCCGGCGCTTTAATAACCAAAAATACAAAACCATCATCGGTGCATTTAGCACGCTCTGGTGAAGAGCTCCGCTACTCATCACAAGACTATGTGAAATTTTTTGGAGTTTAAACATGAATAATCGTTTAGTTTCAGTTTTATCTGAGGTTTTTGGTTTACGAGCGGATGACATAGTAGTTGAATTAACTAAAGCTAATGTAGGGTCTTGGGATTCGCTAAAACAGATGGATTTAGTAGTGTCGCTTGAGCGAGAATTTAATGTTGTTTTAGAAATCCCTGACATTATCAAAATGGATTCAGTTGGCCAAATCATTGATGTGCTCGCTAGCAAAGGGGTAGACCTTGGAGCTTAAAGGTGCAATCGCGCTGATTACTGGCGGAGCAAAGGGCCTGGGTTTGGCAATTGCCAATTATTTATATGAGGGTGGAGCAAAAGTTATAGTAGTAGATCTCGATAGCAGAGCCTTGGCTGATCTCCCCGAAAATATTAAGGGGCATGTCCTTGATGTAACAAAACCAAAGGATGTAAAAAATATAATACAGGAAATTATTAGGCGCCATAATCGTATCGATATTTTAGTAAATAATGCCGGCATCATTTATAGCGAGCCCATGGTAAATATTATGAATTCTCCCGAGATAATGCATGATTACGAGAGATTTCGTAAATGTATCACAGCTAATCTCGATTCTGTTTTCATCATGACAGCCGCTGTAGTAGAGCAAATGGTATTAAGTAGAATCAAGGGCGCAATCATTAACATTAGCTCTATTAGTGCTTGCGGTAATGAGGGACAAATCGCATACTCAGCAGCCAAAGCCGGCGTTAATGCGATGACCGTAACCTTGTCTAAAGAACTTGGTAGATTGGGTATACGTTGTAATGCAGTAGCGCCCGGCTTTATTGATACTGACTCAACTCGTCAGGCTCTGAAGGAGTCAATAATTAAACATATTCAATCTAATACTCCCCTTCGAAGACTTGGTCAGGTGAACAATGTAGCAGAAGCCGTAGCTTCTGTAATAACGAATGATTTTATGAATGGTGTTGTATTAGATGTTAATGGCGGGCTGACAATCTAATGATACGATTAGATAAAAACGATTTTGAACAAATATATAGATTATATTTGAAGACCAAGTTTTTTTTTCCATTGATTGCATCGGTACTACTCGATGAACAAGATGGCCTTGTCTATGTTAATAATCTAAGCTCCCCATCTCAAATTTATGTCGAACATTCTTTTGGGTTTTCACAAATTTTCGGCAAGTTTGATGAGCAATTTGAGCAAGAATTGGAGCGCTATTTGCTCCTTGATAAAAGTTTTAATGCCGATAAAATTCGCCTCTATGCTCCTTATCCTCCCGATTTTATAGTAAAGCCTCACTATAAATCATTGACATCTTTCAGACAGCGTTTAGTACTTGGCTCTGAATCTCCCTTTGATGAGTTACCATTGGAGCAATCAGATAAAAAAATAATCGTTTCGGG
The DNA here is from genome assembly GCA_013812775.1 of Tatlockia sp. Taxonomy (GTDB): domain Bacteria; phylum Pseudomonadota; class Gammaproteobacteria; order Legionellales; family Legionellaceae; genus Tatlockia. Next base: position 6,841 of record JACCSX010000111.1, read on the forward strand.
CGTTAATCTAGCAAATATTTCTATTGTTGAGAACCAGTTTGCTTTGGTTTCTCGATTTTGGAGGAATTCGATAGACTTCATCGAGAAGTCTAATGCAGTTGTTGTTTATTATGATGGAGAAGTTGCTTCAATTTGCTATGCAGCTGCCCAAGCTAACAACTGCGTGGAAATTGATGTTCTAACTTTACCAAAATACAGAGATTTAGGACTCGCAAAGAAAACAGTCCTTTGTTTTATTAATAACTGTTTTGAATTGGGACTAAGGCCTTTGTGGGATTGTTTCATTAATAATCCGGGGTCCATGATGCTCTCTAAATCCGTGGGATTTAATGCATTTAATGATCCTTATCCCTTTTTTACCATCAATAAATGAGAGGTGCAAAGTGTCCAGCGCGCTATTAAAAAACAATTTTGAAAATAACATATGAATAAATATTACCATAATTTAGGTTTGTTATTTGATGATGTGGCCTTGGAGAATGCTACACATCCTGCTCTTCGTTATCCAGACCAAACCCGTCACTACGATGAATTAATGGTCTGGGCTCAAAGTTTAGGTGTTTTTCTAAATTCTAAAGGAATTCAACCTGGTGATATAATTGCAATTGGCTCAAATAAGCAGGGCTTAACCTACGCACTGATGCTTGCAGCCATACGACTGGGCATTGCTTATTTAAACATTGATGTCACAGCTCCTCTAGCTCGAAACTTACCTATACTAGAGCTGAGTCAAGCTGCATTTTTATTTTATGATGATCCCTTTTACAGTCAACAAATGCTGGATTTGGCTGATGCAGCTAGAATACAAGCCATAGAACTTAAATCTGATGCCCTTCCTGTAGTAACAACTAATGATCTAGAAATACAAAGGGAGTTAATGCATAAAATTGATGGCTCAACTATTGCTTATGTCATGTTCACTTCCGGCTCTACTGGAATTCCTAAAGGTGTCGCTGTAACCCACCAGAATGTGCTCCATTTTATCTCTTGGGGCAGGCAGTATTTTAAAATAGAAAATCACGACAATTTTGCTAACCTAAGCCCCTTGTACTTTGATAATTCTGTTTTTGATTTTTATATAGGCTTATTTTCTGGCGCTTCATTGAGTCCGGTCTCCCGTGAATTACTAACAAAACCCTATGAACTCATAGCTCATGTAGAGAAGATGAAATGTACTGTGTGGTTTTA
>JACCSX010000128.1 GCA_013812775.1 Tatlockia sp.
CCATTATAAGTTCTGTCTTAGCGCTTACATCACCAGCTGCACCGGTGGTTCTTAGTGTTTTTGCAGTCATAGTAACAATTATGTTAGTAGCAACCTTTGTTTGGAGATCCATGCCTGATTCCATGAAACAAAGAATTAAACAATCCCTTAGAATAGAAAAGCCTGAGGCAGAGGAGTTAGATAAAAGCTATCTTGTAGAAATGGAATTTAAAAATGATTCTAAAGAGTTTCTTATAAACGAACCCAAATCTCTCCACCCTTTAAGGTTTTGGACGCCCAAGGTGGTAGAAAATAAATGTGAGAATTTAAAACAAGCTGAATTTGGTCCTTGAAATTTGATCGCGAGCAAGGAATATTTACCTTTAAAGTAACCCAGAAGAATTATCCCTAATATTATTCAGGGAGAGAAGGCCTAAAAGCGGAAGCTAAAATTAAATTAAACTTGGATTGTTAAATTTTTATTGTTATCTATAGCATTAATTAATTTGGGTAAAAGCATATAATTTGGAATATAGTCGTTTATGTGAACCAAGCAGTATAACACCGGGGTTAGAGGTGAATAAAAAGCAAATTTTAAATATATGTGAGGCTTTTGATCTTGGTATGGTGCTTAATGATCCAATTCCAGTAATGGGTGGTTTAATTCATCGTATGTGGAGAATTAATACTAACCGTGGGTCCTTTGCTATTAAAGAATTAGACTCGGTCATTATGCAACGTCCTGGTATTTTTGAAATCTATATTAATTCAGAAAAAATTGCGGCTAGTTTAAAGAGTAGACAAATCCCTGCAACCACCGCAATTATCAAAAATAATACACCTCTTTATGAAACTGATGGAATAGTGGTAATGGTCTTTCCTTGGGTTGAAGGGAAAACTTTAGCGCTTAATCAGGTAACTATAGAACATGCAATAAGGATAGGTGCTATAGTCGCGGCAATTCATTTAGCAAACATTAAACCGTTCGATTTACCAATACCGGAGACCTACTATATTCCTGCAGAACGATGGCATGCTCTTGTAGATAAGGCTTTCAAAAATAAATTGCCCTGGGCGACAGAGGTAAATACTCATTTACCGCGTTTAATAGATTGGACCGAAATTTATCAAAAAGCCAAACAACGGTTGAATAAACATCTAATAATAAGTCACACAGACATGGACCCAAAAAATGTGCTGTGGTTTGACGTCACTTCACCCGTTTTAATTGATTGGGAAGGTGCAGGATTGGCTAATCCAACAGCAGAAATTATAAACGTTGCTCTAGGATGGTCTGGGGAAACAGAGCAGATGTTTAGAGAGAGTATTTTCTCAGCCGTTATCGAAGGATATTGCAAGAGTGGTGGGCGCATTATTAAAAGCGATATGCGAGTTGCTTTTCATGGGCTTATTGGAGGTTATTTAGCTTGGCTCGAATTTAATATGAGTCGCTCTTTAGAGTCATCAAATAATTATGATGATGCTTCTAAATTAGGTATTAAAGAAACCAAGTTGACACTTAAAAAGCTAAATTTTATAGATAAAAATATTGATCGCTTTATGAAATTATTAAAGTAGAAATTTTCCGGTTTTTGCATAAAATGTATACTCAGAAAGGACTCATTATGAATAAAGCTATTCACAAAAAACCTACTCTACACGCTGCAACTATTAATGAATATCCAGTAGTACAAAATATGGCTAGATTTTATGTGTATGACAGAACTCAATACATGGGATGGGAATGCCCCGAATCAGGACTTTTTGAATGCATGGATTTTAAACACTATTTTGAAGCGCCAGATGAAGAAGCGTTTCTCGTGAGAGTAGATAATGAATTAGCGGGTTTTGTGTTGTTAGATAAAATGAAATTAATTGAAAAGGTAGATTGGAATATGGGGGAATTTTTCATATTGGCTAAATTTCAATCTATGGGTATTGGAAGCCAGGTTGCCAGAGAGATTTTTTCTCGCTTTCCGGGAAAATGGTCAGTTGCTGCAATGCCAGAAAACGTAGGTGCAGTGAAATTTTGGCGCAAAATAATTTATGATGTTTCTCAAGGCCAGTTTACAGAAGTATTTAAAACAGAAGAAGAGCTTATAACTCCAGATAATCCTGAACCCTACGCAATGATTGTCTTTAACTTTAATTCAGCAGCTGTTGGGG
>JACCSX010000130.1 GCA_013812775.1 Tatlockia sp.
GATGGGTTTTATTAAGAAAGCAGATGAAAATGAGGTTATTGGAAAAACAGATTATCAGCTCTTTGATAAAATTACAGCGGATGGCTACCGAATAAATGATATCGAGGTCATGGAGAGTAAACGAGAAGGGTTTGTTAAAATAAACAGTCAATTTCTGAGAAGCACTGCCAGTCAACCAGGTTAAACTGCCGAATTAGAAATAACGGTCGAAGACAGCGGCGCTGGCATACCAAAAGATAAATTTGAAACCATCTTTGAGCATTTTTCCCGCCTGACCTCATCCTATCAAGGGATCTACAAAGGTGCAGGACTTGGGCTTTATACAGTAAAACGCTATATTGAAGCGATGAAAGCAACCATTAAAGTTGAAAGTGAGGTAGGAGTCGGAACCCGTTTTATCATTAGACTGCCGCTTACCGTCTCTGACCATTCAGACCGGGAAAAATAGTCCTATCGTTTACCTAAAAAAGAGTCTATGAAAGAGGGGCAACCTAAAACCCCCCAAAAGCCTGAACAAATTAAAAAGATAAATGCTAAAGCCAATGTCTTGATAGTAGAAGATAACAGCGCTGCTGCGATTGCAGTCAAATCCTGCTTGAAGCATGCTGACTGTGCCGCAGACCTCGCAGAAAATGGCATGATGGCACTTAAGAGGGTGCAGGAAAACGTCTATGATTTAATTCTAATGGACATAGGCTGGCCCGATATTGAGGGCATTGAAGTCACAAGGCAGATACGTGCCTTAAATACCTCATACACCTCAAAAGTGCCCATTATTGCAATATCTGGCCATGCCGATGATCCTGTCAAGAAAGCAGAAGCGCTCGCTGCCGGTATGCAAGATGTTTTTTCCAAAGCCCCTGACTTTGATAGCCCTGGAAGCTCTTTTAAAACAATACGTGTATCACTCAAAGGATAAGGTACTAGTCGCGAAGAAACCGCTTAAAGCCTCAGCAAAAGACAATGAAATCATTGATTGGGAGGCATCTCTTAAAGCTATGAATAATGATGAGGTTTGTGTACGTGAGTTGATATCCATGTTCTCTGACGATCCTTAAACTCTCAGAAAAAACCATTGCTAAGGCTTATGCTCAGAAGGTCAAGTACGCCTCCTGTTCAAATTTGCATTCTTCACGGGTTTGCGAATTTCTGAGCTAATTGGGTTAAGATGGAAGGATATTCTTTGGAAAAAGCAATTAATTCAGGTTGAAGAAACTATTGTAGCAAAAGAATTAAAAGGGCCTAAAACTGAGGCTGGAGTTCGTGAGGTACTTTTATTGCATCCGGCTTTAGCAGCATTAGAAGAACAAAAAAAGTATACCCTCTCAAGTCTTGGGAAACCTCCCAACAAGTTCGCCGTACAGCGTGGATGCACGTTTTAAAAAGAGCTGGTGTTCGTTATCGCAATACTTATCAAACTCGACACACCTATGCCTCTATGATGCTATCGCAGGGCGAAAATATTATGTAGGGTTCAAAGCAACTAGGTCACGTGGATGTCGAAAAAATAATTAAAACTTATGGCCGATGGATACCAGATAATTCTACAAAATCAGGGTATCGCCCTGTTCATGTTCATGATTGGAGTAGTCATTTAGAGTAAATGGTGCCGGCATGGAGCCGCAATAAGAAAAAAAGTTAAATTTACTGTTATTATCAAGAATTTAATTGGTGGAGGCGGCGGGGATTGAACCCGCGTCCGCAAATCCTCTGCCGTCAGATCTACATGCGTAGCCTTGTCATTTAATTTAACCATGGCCCCTCCGATAGGCAGGATGGTACATGGCGATTCCCTGGATTTAACAGCTTGATGCGGGACCTATCAAGATGCGATCTTATCTTCTATGACCGTTGATTCGATACCGATAAGAGAGCTCGGTCAACGGGGTGCTGGTTTTATGGCAGCACGCGGTGCGGTTTAACTATAAGAGCTTACGCTGCTATAGCTTCACCTGCAAAGTTTTCATCGTTTGCATTTATGTTTAGTGAGTCTGATTTACGAGAGTTTCTCATTCTCGGCATGCACTTCAGGTTTCGCAACCCACGTCGAAGCCAGGTCGCCCCCATTGGTACACTTAAAGTATAACATAGAAAAGCCAGCTACGAACATGAGACAGTCATTTTTTCAACATAAAAATCTAAATTCTATCAATAAAACTCAGTGGATACCACTATGCCTAAGTAAAGCATCGACAGATGCCTTGCGTCCTCTGAACTTCAAATAGGCCTCAGCTGCTTGTTGAGAGCCGCCAACTTCTAAAATGGAGTGCAGAAAATCGCGGCCGGTCTGTTCATTAAAGACCCCTTCCTCTTCAAAACGAGAATAAGCATCGCATGAAAGGACTTCTGCCCATTTGTAGCTATAATAACCAGCACCATAACCACCGGCAAATATATGAGTAAAGCTATTCTGAAAACGATTGTAAGGAGCGATGGGCACAACAGTCGTGTACTGACGCACTTCGTTAAGAATTTTTGCTACTAATCCGCTTTGTTCGCTTTTAAATTCCTGATGGATTCGAAAATCAAATAAGGAAAATTCTAATTGACGCATCAATGCCAGTGCTGATTGGAAATTTTTAGCAGCCAATAGTTTTTTAAACAAGCTCTCAGGCAAAGTTTCACCGCTATCGACATGTTGCGTTAATAACTCTAGAGCACTTTGCTCCCAGCACCAATTTTCAAAAAACTGACTAGGTAATTCGACAGCGTCCCATTCGACTCCATTAATACCCGAAGCGTTCAAATAATCGACCTTGGTCAACACATGATGCAAGCAATGACCGAATTCGTGAAATAAGGTTAAAACCTCGTCATGAGATAATGTCGCCATTTTATTTACCGAGGGTTTGGCAAAATTACAGGTTAGAGTAGCTATGGGTAGTTGTATGTGGTCTGCTAATTTACGTCGACTCTGCAGCGAATCCATCCACGCTCCGTTACGTTTGTATTGACGAGCAAACAAATCGACATAGATATGACCACGTAATTGTTTCGACTCATCAAGTATTCGGTAGCATTTCACCTCTGGATGCCAACTATCAACGTCATCAACTTCCTCCATATTCATCCCATAAAGTTTGTTAACTATGGTAAATAATCCGGTCATTACTTTATTTAAAGAAAAATAGGGGCGCAACTCTTCCTGGGATATGGCATAGCGAGCTTGACTTTTTTTCTCTGAAAGAAAGGCAAGATCCCAGGGTTCTAACTCAGTCAATCCATAATACTCTGCTGCAAATTCTTTTAAGCGCTTGTATTCTTCCTCAGCTTGATGATGACCTCGTTTAGATAAATCTTGAAGAAAATCAATAACCTGTGTCGTTGATTCTGCCATTTTTGTTACCAGGGATAATTCTGCATAATTTCTAAAACCAAGCAACTCTGCTTTTTCCTGGCGCAGAGCCAGGATCTCATCGATAAGTGTCGTGTTATTAAACTGCTCTGCACTAGGCCCCTGATCAGAGGCACGCGTTACAAAGGCCCAGTAGATTTCCTTACGTAAGGCCCTATCTTCTGCATAAGTAACCACGGCGAGATAGCAAGGGAATTCCAGGTTTAACATCCATCCTTCCAACCCCTTTTCTACAGCCAATTCCTGTGCTCCAAGCAAGGCGTGCTCTGGAATGCCCTTCATGCGGTTTTTATCAGTAATATGGATACTAAAAGCCTGGCTGGCATCTAAAACATTATTCTCAAATTGATTAGCCAGATTTGATAATTGAGTTTGAATTGCTTCAAACCGCTTTTTTTTCTCTTCCGATAAGGCTACTCCAGATAATTCAAAATCACGAATTACATCATCCACTATTTTGCATTGAGCTTTATTTAAATGCGTTTTATCTAATGATTTAATCGCATTATAAAGTTCGCGATTATGACCAATTGCTGCCTCATAAACTGATAGCTTAGGCAAACAAGCCTGGTAACAGGCACGGAGCTTTTTGGAATTCACTACCGCATGTAGATGAGATAAAGGGGACCAAAATTGTTCTAGTGCATCATCCATGTCATCCAGAGGCATCATGAGATTTTCCCAGGTGAATTCCTGATTTTCTGCAAGGATTTTCTTTATTCCCTTCAAGTTAGCTTCCAGAAGTTTATCTAGCGCTTTAGTAAAGTTTTCTATATCAATAGTTGTAAATTTAGGGAGATTGGTTGCTGACATAAGAACCTCAATGATGCAAATTTATTTAGAATAACATTGAATGAGCTATTGCTCCATGCCCAATCTAAAGGATTCCCACCTGTGGATGTTGCTCTTCTAATTGCCTTTCCTCATTCAAGGAAGATTCAGCCAGATGGGTTGATTCAGAGAAGGATAGTTGTGATTTATTATTGAAGTCAGCAGCCGATTGGAAAAACACGAAAGATGATTTTGCAAATGTTGGCTTTTCGACAGACGGTTCTTCATAAGGGATTTGTTCGAAAGGTTTTTTTTCAAATCGTTTTATACCTTCAAGAGTAATTTTTTCTACACTGACGCCCGGGGGTTTTTGACCTTCCAACCACTTTTGTGCCAGGTATGTTAATAAGGTAATCGTAAGTACCAAACAAGCGCCAACAAGAGGAACAATTGGATTGGCAATTGCTGGGATGGCAAATAACATTCCTAAAAATAAAGCTATGGTAGATAGGATACTTATCCCCATTTTCTTTTGCTCATAGGAATAAGATTGCTCTAAATGATCTTGATAACTCGCTAATCCTTTTTGAAATATCAGGTCCTTATCTGAAGAATTTAGAGCCAGTTCTTTATATTCTGTTCGTAAGGTGTTTATACGCCCCAATTCAATAAAAGCACGAATTCCGGCCAAAACCACATCATAAAAGAAAAGGGAGATAGTTAAATACATCCCTGCTGGCGATAAGCCCCCAACCAGGAAAAAACAACCGAGAAATCCTCCAATGAACCAGGCAGAATCGTTAAATAATTCAAACCAACGGCGTTCTAGTTGTGCTTGCAAGCGAATTAACCAAGATAATTGTTTTTCTTCCTCACTCAACCACTTACCCGGGATAAGATGTTTAATAAGTAAAAAAAGATTGACTGCCAGTCTTGGAGCATAAAATATCCAGGCAAGATAATTAAGTACGGGGCCAATAAAGGGGTCGATTAGGTTGATGAATTTGGCATAATTTTCAATGTTTTTTATGACAGGTATCAAGGTCATTAAGATGCGTCTAGTGCGCACAACCATTAAGCGCGGAAAATTTAACGCCCCAGTGTATGATCTTAGTTTATGAGAAGAGTCAGCCAGATAATTTATAATCAGTTTTAAAAGGGGTTCAATTAAATTTACGATTCGGCTTAAACCATCTATGAGTAAATGCGGCCAGTTTAATAGTTCTAAATAAGCACTTATTCTTCTGGAAAGAGGAAGGGTAGACTCAAAATTATATACAGGTGGATCCTCTGGAAACTTATAACCACGCATGGTTAACAGTAGACGGTAAACTGCCTGCTCACTTTGTAAACGTTGAATTTCACTGGGAACATTAAGACGGATATATACCCGGGCTAATAGTTCCGCCAAGCTTAAAGCGTCAACGAGTTTCTGGGTAAGAGCTTCCCTTTCTTCCTCAGTAAATGAATTAACGCTACTTTCTTTAAGCGCAAAATCATGAGCAAGCTGCGCGCAGATGACCGTGTAGCGGAGATTTAATCTCATATGATCCATGACCAGGGGATGAAAAAAACTATCCTTTTTTTCAGCTAGTCTTTTGCTAAGCCCCCAGGTTGGATTAATCTCGTCACCATTTTCACTGAGCGGATCACCTATAATAGGCTCTAATCGTTGCAATACTCCTGACATACAACCTTAAATTAGTTGAAACTTCGAAATCATCCCAAAAAAAAGACAAAAAGTAAATTTTAAATAAGGTTCATAATTGTTTATAATTAAAAAGAGAAATTGTTTGTTCATTATAATTGCAAATATAAGGTATTTTGATAATTCGCCAACTTGCTGATTAGAAGCTTCTGAGCGACAATAGTGCCCCCTGATGACAGCATTAAGAGAACGCATGAGCCTTTCCAACCATTTAGCCGATGCAATCCGCTTTTTAAGCATAGACGCAGTCGAGCAAGCACAATCTGGTCATCCCGGAATGCCTTTAGGTATGGCAGACATTGCCACAGTGCTTTGGAAAAAATTCCTTAAGCACAATCCTCAAAATCCTCATTGGTTTGACCGAGATCGTTTTGTCTTATCGAATGGCCACGGCTCGATGTTGATTTATTCATTACTGCATTTAACCGGCTATAAACTAAGCCTTAATGAGTTGAAAAATTTTCGGCAATTGCATTCTAAAACACCTGGTCATCCTGAGCATGCTGATACTCCCGGTGTAGAAACCACCACTGGCCCATTAGGACAGGGGCTTGCAAATTCTGTGGGCATGGCAATTGCTGAGAAAGTATTGGCAAGCCAATTTAACCGACCTAATCTTGAATTAGTTAATCATTATACCTATACCTTTGTAGGTGATGGCTGTCTCATGGAAGGTATTTCTCATGAAGTTTGCTCTTTAGCCGGGACTTTAGCTCTTGGTAAATTAATTGTTTTTTATGATGATAACGGCATTTCGATTGATGGGAAGGTGGAGTCCTGGTTTAGCGATGACACTGCCACACGCTTTAAAGCCTATAACTGGCAAGTCCTTGGCCCCATAGACGGTCATGATCAAGCCGCCATTCAACAGGCGATTGAGCAAGCTCGTCAGGAAACTGCGAAACCTAGTCTTATTATCTGTAAAACAATCATTGGCCTTGGTACTCCTGTTGCAGGCAGTGAAAAGGCACATGGCGCTCCTTTAGGCGCCGCAGGTATTCAACAAGCTCGTGAAACCTTCAATTGGCCTCACGCTCCTTTTGTGATACCGGATACCATTTATGCAGAGTGGAACCATGTTGAACAAGGGCAATATGATGAAAAGCAGTGGTTGGCGCGTTGCCACAAATATCAGCAAGATCATCAAAACGATTATCATGAGTTTTTGCGTCGCATTAATAGCGACTTGCCCGATAACTGGGATACTTATTCAGAGAATTTTATTGAACAATGCCGTCTAAATGTCAAAGCGCAGGCTACCCGTAAAAGTTCGCAGCAATGCATACAGCATTTTGCCAGTGTTATGCCAGAAATGCTCGGAGGCTCTGCTGATTTAACCGGGTCGAATAATACCGATTGGTCCGATTCTCAAGCCATTAAGGCTTGCGATTTTTCTGGAAATTATCTTTTTTATGGAGTTCGCGAGTTTGGTATGGCCGCGATTATGAATGGCCTGGCCCTGCATGGGGGCATTATTCCTTACGGCGGGACCTTCCTGGTCTTTGCTGATTATGCCCGCAATGCCATTCGCCTCAGTGCCCTCATGAAACAGCGTGTTATTTATGTCTTCACACATGACTCGATTGGTTTGGGAGAAGATGGACCTACTCATCAACCCATTGAGCATGCTGCCATGCTTCGTATGACACCCAATATGCAAGTATGGCGACCTGCAGATCTAGTTGAGACTGCAGTAGCCTGGCAGCAAGCGATTGAACATCAAACAGGTCCCTCTGCACTGCTGTTTTCGCGACAGAATCTTCCTGCTTTAACGCATGCGAGTGCTGCCGAACTAATCGCTAAAGGAGGTTATATTTTAAGCGATTGTGAAGGCGAACCTGAGGCCATTCTTTTAGCAACTGGTTCAGAGGTTGAACTGGCAATTGCGGCTGCCCGACAATTACAGAACGTTGGTAGGAAAATTCGTGTTGTTTCAATGCCTTGCTGCGAGCGTTTTCTCGCAGAAGACAGCGCTTATCAGGAATTCGTTTTACCCAATGCTGTGAGGAAACGCGTTGCTATTGAAGCCGCGGCCACGGGCTATTGGTATCGTTTTGTTGGTTTGGATGGCGCTGTAATAGGCATCGATCGCTTTGGCGTTTCCGCACCAGCAGCAGAAGCATACAATTATTTAGGCATCAGTGTTGACAATATAGTGTTAACCTTAGAGAAGCTCTTCTCAAAAGAAGGGTCAATGTAATCTGGAGAAGTTTTATGGCAATTCGAGTCGCAATAAATGGTTACGGCCGCATTGGTCGATGTATTTTACGATCCATTTACGAATATAACCGCCAAAATCAGTTTAATGTAGTGGCAATCAATGACCTATCAGGTATTGAGACCACCGCCCATTTAACTCGGTACGATTCTACTCATGGCCGATTTGGCTTTGATGTTCGGGTGGAAGGGTCAAATTTGCTTGTTGATAACCACCCCATCCGCATTACCTCTGACAGGGAGCCATTAGCCTTGCCCTGGAAAGAGTTAGAGGTTGATTTGGTTTTTGAATGCACTGGCCGTTTTACCCAACGCAAGGCGGCAATGCAACACGTTACAGCTGGTGCCAAAAAGGTTTTAATTTCAGCACCTGGTAAGAATGTGGATGCAACGATTGTATATGGGGTTAATCATATTAGCTTGCAGGCAACAGATATTATTGTTTCTAATGCCTCCTGCACTACAAATTGCCTGGCACCCGTAGTTAAACCGCTGCATGATGCGCTTGGTGTCATCTCTGGCTTGGTTAATACAATACATGCTTACACCAAAGATCAGATGTTATTAGATGGCACTCATTCCGATCTCCGCCGTGCCCGCTCTGCAACTCAATCCATTATCCCAACTAAAACAGGCGCAGCCCTTGCTGTGGGTTTGGTTTTGCCTGAGTTGGCAGGAAAACTGGATGGCTTTGCCATGCGCGTGCCTACGTTAAATGTTTCTGTTGTCGATTTAACCTTTATTTCAGAGCGTGAAACATCGGTTGCTGAAGTCAATGAGATCATGCGTAAAGCTAAAAGTGATATCTTACATATCAATGAAGAACCCTTGGTATCCTGCGATTTTAATCATTATCCCGCCTCAGCGGTTTTTGATACTACGCAAACCAAGGTCTTAGGTAATTTAGTAAAGGTTGTTGCCTGGTATGATAACGAATGGGGATTTTCTAACCGCATGCTAGATACGGCAAACTGTATGATGAATCGTTAAAGGATATCCTGATGAATCTGATTAAAATGAGCGACCTCGATTTACGTGATAAACGTATATTAATTCGTGAAGATTTAAATGTTCCTATCAAAGATGGAATTATTACCTCTGACCAACGTTTGCAAGCCGCACTACCAACCTTGCAATCCGCTCTTGAAGAAGGAGCCGCGGTCATGGTGCTATCTCATTTGGGACGACCAGAAGAAGGTCGGTTTGAAAAACGTTTTTCTCTAAAGCCTGTGGCGGATTATTTAGCAGCACAGTTGCATTATCCTGTTCGTTTTATCGACAACTATTTAGACGGGATTGATGTCAGTCCAGGCGAACTGGTTATCTGTGAAAACGTTCGTTTTAATTTCGGCGAGAAAGCTAATGACGATGCCTTGGCACAAAAACTTGCTCGTTTGTGTGATATTTTTGTCATGGATGCTTTTGGAACTGCACATCGCGCCCAGGCTTCTACCGTTGGGGTTGCCAAATATGCGCCGATAGCTGCAGCCGGCCCACTTTTAGTCCGCGAATTAGATGCTTTGCAACATGTGTTGAAGAAACCAATGAAGCCGATTGTCGCTATTGTTGGCGGCGCTAAAGTATCTTCAAAATTAACCTTGCTTAAGCAGCTAGTCACTAAAGTAGATTATTTAATCCCTGGCGGGGGCATAGCTAACACTTTTCTTAAAGCACAAGGCTATGAAATTGGTGTCTCACTTTGCGAAGATTATTTACTTGACCAGGCGCGTGAAATTTTGGCTTTAGCTGTCGAGCAGGGTTGTCAAATTCCTCTGCCCTCTGATGTTGTAGTCGGAAAATCTTTCTCTGACAGCTGTCCTGCTTTTAATAAAAGTCTGGCTAACCTGGCCTCTGATGACATGATAATGGACATTGGTCCTGAAACGATACATCGCTATATCGATATTATTGACGAAGCAAAAACAATTATCTGGAATGGCCCAGTCGGCGTTTTTGAGTTTCCGCAATTTTCTTATGGCACACGCGCTTTGGCAATCGCAATTGCCGATAGTGATGCCTTTTCAATTGCCGGCGGAGGCGATACGCTAGCAGCAGTAGATCAATATGATCTGACGCAACAAATTTCTTATATATCCACCGGCGGTGGAGCCTTTCTTGAGTTTTTAGAAGGGAAAACCTTACCCGCTGTTGCTATTCTGGAAGAGCGTGCTATTGCTGGAAAGATATAATTGAAGGGTCGAGGTCAAGTGGTAACAACTGTCTCGAATTAGATTCAAGACAGTTGCTTCAATACTATTAGCTCGTATGACTAACATCCGAAATACCAGGATTTTCTAAACTCAGAATTCCTGTATTAAAGTCATAAGCGAAGAGTTCAGCATAACGCCCCCAATCAATCATCGTTCGCAACACGCGTTCTGCTTCTTTTTCACTTAGGTAATCTTCAAGTTTGGATAAAAATCGCTCTTCTGAAACGCGGTGACCAATTTTCTCATCTAAAATTCGGCGAATATAGCGTGCTAAAGGTACTTTCTCTAAAAGGGATTTGGCAAACAAACGCTTGCGTTCTTGCAAGTCAGCCTCAGAAAACCGCTTGCCTAATTCACTCAGTTGAATATCGCCATCTGAAACCTTTGCAAAACCTAAAATTTCTAAAGTTTCAAGAATCGGGAATAAATCATCAATATTCATCATCAACTCATCCGCAAGCTCAGGTAAGTCGATTTTTTCTTCAAAAGACTTCATCGTTTCAATCAAACCTGACAACTCTGAGGGCTCAACATCGGGCAAACGATATCCTAAACCAATTTGCCGTTCTCGTTGTGCACCCCTGGCTTTTTCTTTAGGTCCTGTCGTCATTAAGGTATATATTTTATCAACTAAACTGCGGAAATCCGGCATTTCTGAAGCACGCGGTTGTTGCATGCTCACTTTCAATTCGGCGCGAATGTAGCCCGGGTCAGAACCAAAAATAATAATCCGGTCTGCAAGCATGGCGGCTTCTTCAATATTGTGAGTTACTAATAAAATACCATTAGTATTTGTTTTCTTTTCATGCCACAACTCAAGTAAATCCGATTTTAAATTTTCAGCCGTTAGTACATCAAGAGCTGAAAAAGGTTCGTCCATCAGCAGTACGTCTGGATTAATCACTAAAGCACGAGCAAAGCCAACCCGTTGGCGCATTCCACCTGATAGCTCTCTGGGAAAAGCCGATTCAAATCCATCCAAACCAATCGTATCTATAGCCTCAATAGCGCGACGCCGACGTTCCTCACGACCAACACCTTGCGCCTCCAAACCCAGCTCCACATTTTCAAGAACCGTCAACCAGGGCATGAGGGCAAAAGACTGGAATACCATTGCAATACCAGGCATAGGCCCTGTAACCGGATGGCCTCGATAGGTTACACTTCCAGAGGAAGGTGGCAAAAGGCCAGCAATAATGCGCAGCAAGGTTGATTTCCCTGATCCCGATTTGCCAAGTAAAGCAACAATCTCACCTTCGTGTAATTTGAAATTAACATCTTCCAGCACAAGCAAATCCTGTGCGGATGCTTTTTTAAATGATTTGTAACAATTTTCAATGGCAATAATGGTTTCTGACATAACAGCCTCAATTGAAATGAAAGCGCTCTTCCGCCAGTCGATAAAGCGGGCGCCAAATTAAGTGATTAAATGTCAGTACATAGACACACATCATCGCAGTACCCAGAGCTATTTTAGGGAAATCCCC
>JACCSX010000308.1 GCA_013812775.1 Tatlockia sp.
AATTAGGTGGTATTCTTATTCCCGCACTTTGATAGGGTTGGGGATGAGTGGGTACCTGGGTATGAATAATCAAGTTAAACTCACTCGATTGCACATTAAAAAAATTAGCCGCAAAAGCAGAATTAACGAATATAACTGTTAGTAAGGCAGTTATTATTCGAATTCCTTTTCTTTTCACATCCATAATTTACTATCCTTAAGGTTAATGTTCATGTTAAATTTTTTTCATCCCAAGTGACAATAGGGATCTTTCTATTACAACTTTTTACGCGGCTTGAGAGCCTTCGCCGCGCTCGGGATGCCGTGCACTATAAAACAGACTTAACCTTTGTTCTGCATCACTTCTTCATGAACAAGTTTAATCTGTTGCTGCAGCGTTGTTTGTACTTGTGCAATTTGGGCTTGTGTTTGGGTGCTTAATTTTTGAATTTGCTCTTGTAATTGGCTTTGAATTTGTCGGATTTGAGCTTGAATTTGAGAATTAAGCTTTTCAATTTGCTGTTGTTCCAAACTGTGGTTTTGTTTGATTTGGTTTTGTATTTGGGTATTTAATTGTTGAATCTGTTGAGCTGGTGTACCTGTAAGCTCTACAGTATCGGCATAGGCTGTACCAAAAAGAATTGCAACAACAAGAAAAACAAAAGGCCTCATCTCAAACTCCATTTAAAGACAGCTAAGCTTTTTATCTTTAACGATTTTTATTTTGAATGCAAGGATTTTCTATACATTCAAAATTAGCTTTCATTATTTGATTAGTAAAACTTGCGCGTAAATAAAACCCTCGGGGAAGCGTTAACACTTTTGTACCTTCACTATCAAAGTGATAGCAAAGTGATTTCGCATTTGCGCCCTTAGGTCTTATCTGTAAATATTGGCCTAGACCTGCATTAATTTCATCGAGACGCCCAGTCGCAATCATGGAAGTTAATTCACTCCAATCCTCTTCTAAAATTTTAGCTTCGGATTGATTTGCTGACCATAAAAATCCTCTACCAATACGGCGATGTTCAAAAGGAATGGTTATATCGCCTTCAATTGGCAACCATAGCACCCTTTTTAGTTTTAGATAACATTGGGAAGATAACCAAGATTGTTGATGTATTGTTAGTAAAGGAATGCTGGTAACAAAGGTTGATTCTGCGGGTTTTCTATTCTCGTTTAAAGGCAATGTTTTTAGTTCAATTCCCAAATTTTCAAAATCCGGTTTAGCTCTGTTACCAGCGGTTGTGCCTAAAGCAAGCTCAATTGCCATGCCAGTCCAGCCCTTTCGGCGCTTAGATTCAGCAGGAATTGTTAGTTGCAAGGAGGCTGCTAATTGTAAAAAACTTAAGCCCTCAATCTGACTACATCGCTCTAATAACTCCTCTTCATTGTTAAGCTTTGTCTTTGGCAGGAACAGATTCATGCTCACCTTCTTTCCATTCCACACTTATAGGTGGTATCGGTGCCTTCACGCCAGCAGCTTTAAATCTCGACATAATTTCAAATAAGATTTTAGAACGGACTTCAAAGCGTGTGTAGGTTTGGACGTTAATAAAATAGCGCACTTCAAACTCAAGCAATGCATCATCAATTTGCTTAAGAAAAACCTGAGCTGGTGGGTCGGCTACAATTTCAGAGGTGGTTGCTAAAACATCGAAAATTAATTGCTGAATCATTTGCGGATCATCAGCACGACTTACCTTGATTGGCACTACTGTTCGAACAATAGAGTCCTGATGCGTCCAATTTGTAAAGGGTTTATTGAAAGTTTCAGCATTGGGAATCAGTACTTCCATATTATCCCAGGAGGATACCCGCATTGAACGAATACCAATATGTGCAACCCGCCCTTCATGTGCACCGATGGTAATTAAATCACCTTCGCGTACAGGTCGTTCTATTAACAGCATTAGTCCGCCAACAATATTAGAAGCAAAATCACGCAGCCCAAAACCCATACCTACGGCGAGACCACCAATAACCATAGACATGCCGCTGAAATCTAGACCCAGGATACGTAAGGCGATAAAACCACCAATCAAAATAACTGCATATTGGGTGAACACGGAAAGACTATTGCGAATCCCTGTATCTCTGGCATCCCGATAAAGACGACGATAGCAAAACTCGCGGGTCCATTTTGAAGTCCAAATAAAGATAGACGATAAGATGACGAACTCAATAATACTTATCGCGGTAATATGTATGCCTGACATATTGACTAACGGGTATTCAGCAAATTCTTGCATAGAGACGATCATGGCCGCATCTGAGAACCAGCCAAAAAGCTGAAACAGTACAGCGACGCTGCCTATAAATAACAAAACTCGACAAATTTTATCCAAAGGTTTTAAAAAGACTTCTATCCATAACCACCCATTAGCTGTTTTGGAAATCAACCATTCCGACAATAATTCCAAGGCGTCAAATATTAAGCCACGGACGAGGACGTAACCAGTTACGATTAAAAGGATCTGTGCCTGGTATCGACTCATTGTCCAGGCCAGGTTTATATAGCCTATTAAACCAATAACGGCCGTTGTGAAAAGGGTTAAGGGAATTAGTACGGCAAGAAGTGTAATTGCATTAAGGAAATAACGTTTTTTATCTTTCAATAGCGGCTGTAATAAATGCGAAATAACCTCTCTGGAACGCCAGAGGACAACAGACACTGACACTAAAAACAACATAAATAAACGACTAAAAATATCCTGCAACAAGGAGGATAAAGGTAATTCATTAGATATAGCCATTAATGCCGTTGTCCAACCACCAGCCAAAAAAAGCCATTTAAGTCGGTAAAATAAAGAAACATCATGGCCTGATGCATCACTCACGCGTTCTAATAAAGCCATTGATGCGACCAAAATCAGCATTCGAAAGGTAAGCCAAACCACTAAAAGGTGTAACAGTAATTGATAATTGACAAAGGGGATATGATTTAAATAAAGCAGAAAAATAACAACAGTTGATGCTGCCAAATGTGGCAGATTGCGGTTTATCAGTGTTAATGCACCGTCATATAAATGACCCGAGAGTCGTGAACGTTCTTTATCACGTGTTAATCGTTTTAAAATTTTATGCAGACCAAAAGTGGCAAGAATAATTAAACCAAGCGTTAGCCAAAGGATAACCGCTGGCAGTACATCCTGCCACAAATAGTTTTCAATGACCTTAGAGACCAACGCTTTTACATAGCTATAAAGTTGACCTGGAATGCCTGATAGTTGCTCAATAATTATTGGCCAGCTATCAATCCGATATTCAGATAAACTTTGCCTGACAGACAATTGTTTTTTTAATTCCTGTTCGTGGTTTTCAAGATCTTCCTGTAAGGTTTGTTGTTGAATGGTAACTCCAACAATCTTGGATTTTATAATACGAATCAGCGCGGCAAATTGTTGTTTTAAGCTATTATCAGTTATTTGCAACTGAGCACCGCTTAGCAATGCCGTCATTTTTTTTAAGGATTGCTCGATATCTGATAATTGATTAATAGTATTTTTATAAGTTTCTGTAACAGCTTGTAATGTTCTTATATCAGGACTTTTTTGAAGGAGGTAATCTGCCTTAACCTGTTGTTTTTGTAATTGAATTTCAGCAATCTTATGTTGCGTCAGGTTAATTACCTGATTATTTAATAATAATTTGGCTTCCAGATTAAAATTAGGTGCCGAACTATTATCGCCTTTGGCTTCCTGTTGTAACTTGATACTGTTTTCGTAATATTTTTCCAATGAATCGTTAAGTTTTTCGTCCTGAGCACGCAGTTGTACAAGCAGCGCCTGCGTCTGGTTTTTTGCATTCCATAGATCAAGTTGCTGATTTTGGACTGTTAAAGCCCTTTGTGATTGATTAGCCAAGGCCAAATTTTCCCTAAGTAAATCAATAGTCTTTTTATTGATATCACTTAGCGTATTAAGCTGACTCATACGCTCTTGGGAACTGATTTGGGCGCTATCAGAGATAGGTTTTTGCTGTAACCGTTTTAAATGGAGAATGTAATCCTGTTGTTGCTTCTTTTGATTAACAAGAAAGCTCTCAAAGCTGGCAATTTTTGCCTGATTTAAGACCAACATGGATCGGTTTTCTTGCAGACGCTTTGTGTATTCCTCCAGTGTTTCGGGAGCGGGCTTTGACTTTGTTTCGTTTAATGCCTGGGTTAAATTATTTTTTTCCTGAACAAGATATTCTATTAACTTACCAGCACTATTGTCAGATTTTGCTAAAAGCTGGCCTGGCGTTAGCAACAGGGATGCTAAACAAAGTAAAAAACCATAAAACCAAGGCCAGCCTTTAATGCTAGCGAATAAATTATTGAGTTTGTAAAGTAGGTGCAAGACGAATTCCTAACTCAGTAAGCTGAGTATTATCCACTGCCGTTGGTGCGCTCGTTAGCAAACAAGCAGCAGATTGTGTTTTGGGGAAGGCAATGACATCACGAATTGAATTTGAATTGGTTAGCAACATCGCTAATCGATCCATTCCAAGGGCAATACCACCATGAGGTGGACATCCATATTGCAGGGCATCGAGCAGGAAGCCAAATTTCTCTTTCGCTTCCTCTTCATTTATACCCAATAAATCAAAAACCGCCTGCTGCAGTTGAGGATTATGGATTCGGATTGAGCCACCACCAATTTCATATCCATTGATGACTATGTCGTAAGCTCTAGCAAGCGTTTTTGTAGGGTTCTGCATTAGCGGTTCAATTGAGGTTTCCTGCGGCGAAGTAAAAGGATGATGCATTGCAAATAACTTTTTGGTTTTGATGTCTATTTCAAACATGGGCCAATCAACAACCCATAGTAAACGCCAACCAGGCTCAACCAAATTTCTATCCTGTCCTAGTTTTACGCGCAAAGCACCCATGGATTCATTTACTACCTGCTCATGACCCGCACCAAAGAAAATAACATCGCCAGTTTGTGCATCAACGCGATCAAGAATTGCATTAACGCTTTCTTCAGATAAAAATTTAAGTATAGGGGATTGCAAACCTTCCAAGCCTTTGGCTCTGTCATTTACTTTTATATAGGCTAGTCCTTTTGCGCCATAGATACTGACAAAGGTTCCATAATCATCAAAATCTTTACGGCTAAGCGTACAGCCCTCAGGTAATTTTAGAGCAACTACCCGCCCTTCTTTATTGTCAGCCGCGGCTGCGAAAACATTAAAATCACTGCCCTTAACCAAATCAGCGATATCAACCAGCTCTAAGGGAATACGCAGGTCAGGTTTGTCAGAGCCAAAGCGGCGCATTGCTTCATGATAAGTCATACGGGGAAAAGTTTCTGGCAAATCTACCTGCAAAATCTCTTTGAACACTTTTTGCAGCATCCCTTCAATAATATTTTGGATAGTAGCCTCATCGATGAAGGACATTTCCATATCAAGCTGTGTAAATTCAGGTTGCCGGTCAGCACGTAAATCTTCATCACGAAAACATCGTACTATTTGATAATATTTATCAAAACCAGACATCATCAGTATTTGTTTAAACAATTGCGGTGATTGCGGCAAGGCAAAAAATTGCCCTGGATGGACCCGAGATGGCACTAAATAATCGCGCGCGCCTTCCGGAGTTGCCTTCGTCAACATCGGGGTTTCAATATCAACAAAGTCTTGTTTATTAAGAAACTCACGAATACAACGAGTCATATTATGGCGAAGTATAAGATTATTTTGCATATCTGCGCGTCTTAAATCGATATAACGATAGCGATAACGCAGATCTTCATTAATAAACTGATGCTCATCAGGCAAAAATGGCGGAGTCATTGACTGATTTAAGATTTCTAGACCTGTACCAAGAATTTCTATGCGGCCAGTTGGTATCCTGTCATTAACCATACCTTGCGGACGGTCGCGAACTGATCCTTTGATACAAACAACAAATTCATGACGTAGTTTTTCAGCAACATTAAAAACATCAGCCAATTCTGGCTCATAGACAACTTGCACTATTCCGGAGCGATCACGTATGTCAAGGAAGATGACTCCGCCATGATCTCGGCGGTTATGCACCCAACCGGCAACGGTTACCGACTTTCCAGTCATTGTTTCGTTAATATTTGCACAATAATTTGATCTCATAAAGTTGCCTATTTAATGTTTATACAGTTAGAGTTCGATCTGCAGTTGCTGTGTAGATTGCATAACTCCCAGGGAGATAATAAATTTCAATGCGTCCTCTACAGTCATCGATAATTCGATAGCATCTTGTTTAGGAACCATCATCAAAAAACCAGAAGTAGGATTGGGGGTTGTTGGCACAAAAACAGAGAGCAATTCTTCATTTGTTTTAAAAGAAATTTCTGGATCAGCAAAACCAGTAAGAAATGCAATGGACCATAAACCCTTACGTGGATATTCAATCAGTATAACTTTGCGAAAGGCCTGAGAGTTAGTAGCAAAGACAGCTTGAATGACCTGTTTTGCAGTATTATAAATTGAGCGAACCAAAGGGATTCTGGCAAGTAAGGCTTCTCCCCAGATCATAAGGCGCTGTCCAAAGAAATTTCTAGCAAAAACTCCGGTTGAGAGCAATAAAAGCAGGGAGATAATAACGCCAAGCCCAGGAATTCGCATACCGATTAATTGCTGTGGCTGATAAGCATTAGGCAATAAAGAGATTGTTCCATCAAGAAGATCAATCATGAAACGTAAGACTACAAAAGTGACGAGAATAGGCAACCAAACTATTAATCCAGTAAGAAGATAACTACGAAAGGATTTGGAGTTCACTCTTTATCACCTTTTGAACTGGTGGCTGCGGGGGCTGGTGTTGCAGTTGTAGTATCACTTGCCTTTTGTTCACTGGGTTTTGCGCTAGAATCACTACTTTTTTCCTTGTTTGTTTCTTCTTTTTTTGACTCTGATTTACCCTTATTTTTGAAATCGGTTGCATACCAGCCCGTACCCTTTAGTTGAAATCCCGCTGCAGAAATTAGTCGCACTACGGTTTCTTCCAGGCATTGTGGGCACTGTTTTGCTGGCATATCAGAAATTCTTTGCATCAAATCAAAATGATGATGACAACTTTTGCATTCGTATTCGTAAATTGGCATCAAGTATCTCCCTACTACAATGAAGTGTATTTAGATATAAATCGAATCTGCCATCCAGAATAATGTTGGTAGGGCAGATTTCATAAATAAATAGACGAATTGATTATTATATCTAACAAGCCAGTTATGGACAATGGATAAGGGCAGATAAGTTGATTATTTTTTTATCAATTTTGAATATGAATCTAGGTTTAATTAATTTCATGAGAGATAATGATTTGCACAACCGTTCATGCTTCCAGCCTATGAGAACTGATATTATTCATCAAAATTATTTCATTACTTTTCAATTTACGGTATTGCAATAAACCTTACGAAGACGTAATATGCGATAAAATTTTAATAAGATTTTATACATTCACCCTATTAATTCACCAGGAGAATAGATGCCTAGTTTTGATGATATACGCAGGAATTCCAGTAATTACGCATATAGTGGTAATCCTGGCTTTTTTACACCCTTCCAAAGTGAATCAGACTTTTTTTCCACTTTAGTCAAACCAATTACAGGTCCCTTATTATTAGGAACTTTAACGATATTGTTCGCAGTAGGTGCTGTAGCATCTGCTGCTCTCGGTGTTGGTTTAATTGCTCTTGGGCTGATAACAACTCCATTAATACTATGTGCTCCTGAAGTTCCTGTCGTTGCATATAGTATAGGATTCTCTCTATGTTCTTCTGCACTGGACCTTGCTATGGGTGCTTTTATTCTTGCGATAGGAACTGTTCTCTGCTTAGTTCTTAATCCAATTACTCTTGTTACAAGATCTGCTGCCAGTGTAATCAATGAGCTTGCAAATTGTTGCGATGCTGAAAGCCAGGAACTTTTATATGCATGAGATAGCTTATTGATAAATGCTAAACTGTCCGTAAAGAAGAACGGACAGTTATCCTACCTATAGTGACCAACATTACATAATAAAGCATGCCTCATCGTTATTCTCAAATTCCTTCTGATTCTTCCCTTCTTCCTTAACGGGTTCCTTAAGACAATTAGTCTCTATTTGTTGTTGAAAATCGGAAATAATCACAGCATCATGAATCTGTTTCTTTTCATGTTGAATAGAAAATAGACCAAAGTGTCTGAGCTGTAATTTAACGGAGCATTTAGAAACTGAATTGGCTAAGCGCTCTCGTTGCAATAAAAGAATTTGATAAAGACGCGGGTTGGAATCTTTAAAAATGTTGATACTTTCTGGCCGCAGTAGATTAAATAATTCATTCTTATGCAAATGTTTATGCTTATCACATTGCTCAATTTTGGGTTTATCTTTTTGTTTAAGATAAAGTGTTAATTCCTTGGTTATAGCATGAAATAATTTACTCTCTTTATCACTAAAATCAGAAAAACTTTCATCTTTTAATACTTCCAAAAACTCAATCCCATCAAAGGATTGCGCGGAAAGATTCTTCCAGGCAGGGGAATTATTTAGAGGGGCCTTGCTTTGGAACAGAATATAGGGTTCTCTTCGCAAACTTGTCATACACCGACTGATCGCCTTCTGATAATGATGCAAAATATTTAATACCTCGCAAAAATGCTCCGACGCTTTATTGTCCGGGGTGGGAATGCCATCAAGTTCATTAATAAGAGGAGAGTAGCTCCTTAGCTCGAAGTATTTACTTTCCTCCTTAGCTGAGGGCGATGTCCTAATTAAAGAATCCAGCTTTTTATACATATTTAACGTATCTGGTAAATCTGGGCGCTCCACCTCATTAAACCAGTCTGAGATAGCCTTAACTACTCGTTCTTGAACCTTATCCAAAGCTAAAAATCGCTCTAACCTTTGGATATCCTCCTTATGAGACTTGTAGCGATAATAGGCTTTCATTGTTGTAGCAGTTAAAAACCCTTTTGCCTTCTTAAGTCCATATTCTATACCTTCTAAGGAACTTTCCTTTTCCTTTGAAGGTTTAGACTCCTGCAATTTTTCCATTGTATCCAGAATTTTCCGATAAGGTGGAATTGTTTTTGGCAAGCTGTGTTGATACTTAAGATGCTCAAAAATTTCGACTATAGCTTCTATTGGCAAATTAGATAACTCAAGCCAGGGTAAGGTTTCCAAGATATTTTGGAAAGAACTAATCTTGGTAGAAAGTACCTTCAAGGCGTGCAGGTTTCTATTTCTTCTCAAGAGATTTTGGGGGCCAAGGTCTTCTTTTGCAGACATTGAATCGTTATTATCCATTGCGAATAAATGCGTGTTATAAATTGGAAAATCGTCAAAATGATAGCTTGAACCTTTATTTTTCCTAAAGAGTGATGACTCAGAAAAACCGTTAATAGAAGTTTTACGTAAAATGGAATTATTTTCACAGATCGCTTTGATACAATTATCAAAGAAATTTTTAAATGAAGGATCCTTCGTATCCAATAATTGCGACCTTATCCAGAAATCGGCTGGAATTATTGTAAGACTGATGATTTGATCTTTTGATTGCGATAAATAATTGGTTAAAAATAAAAATTGCTCGGTATCGTTCGTTAATTTGACCTGAATATGGTAATTAAGATGAGGATTGGTTTGACTTAAAGTGTTAAAAAAATCAATGATATTGTTCTGGTTTTCCTTCTCCAGGGATAGAGCAATTTCAAGATGTTTAATGTTTGGAAATTGACTTAATGCTTTTGC
>JACCSX010000176.1 GCA_013812775.1 Tatlockia sp.
CGTTTCCCCTCAAGATCCAAAGAATCAACAACAGATTTTGATGATTTTGGCTTTGGCTATGTCGATTGTTGGCGCCTTATCGGTCCTTCACCCTGTCTTAAACGAAATAGCCACTCTGATTCGATACTTTGGAATTAATATAGGGCTAGTGTTTTTGCCTTTTGTTTCGCTGATGTTTGATTACCTGTTTCAATGGTTTTCATCTCATAGTTTAGAAACTGGAGTAATTGCACTTATTTTAGTGGGAGTTATTCCAGCCGTATTGGAAGTAATGGTTAGCTTCTGGGCCTATCAAGACAAGCTGGCTGTAAAAGTTCAACCTCAAAATGAGATTAAAATTATTGTTGAAAAAGAAATAGAAGAGAAGAGGAGTATTCGCTGTGATTTCTAATAAAAAACTTTCTAACCTATCCTTAATGTCCATAGCCGCTATGGCATTTTTGTATCAAGCAAATGTCGTGGCAGAAGAGGCACCTCAAAAGGCCAAGATATTGTTTTTTCAACATGCTAATTCAGGCACTGTTACCCCAGAAAAAACAGGCACAGGTTGTTATTACATACAATTATCGCAGTTAAAAGATCAGATGATTTACTTTGCCAATGAACCAGCACACACCACTGGGGTGATGAATTGGGCTGAGTTTGCCCTAACTTGGGCTCATAACGATATTCATCCTAATGCGGTAATTCATGCGATTAAAGATAAAAAACAGGTTAATGACACGGTGACTTTGTCTAATTTGCAATACGATGAGTCCAAAAAAACCGCTTCCTACAAGGCTTGTGCTCTTAATCCAAAATCAAAATTCGCCATAGGCCAATTAGCAGATGTGTCTGTGTTTATTGATCCCTTCCATCCATGGCCCTAAAGCGAATTGAGTTGGGGCTAATGAAGTAGAGCGATTAACAAAATGTTTGTTAATTCTTCTACTTGGTTTCCACCATAGAATTCATATGCTGTAATTGGCTGCTTACAGTATTTTGTCGCATTTGTTGACTAAGCGCATTTTGTTGCACCTCTTGCACCAGCGAAGCTACCGAGTTTTGTGGTTGGCAGGGATATTTTTTAACTACGCCAAGCCAGGCAATTTGTGAGACGGTCATTTTATCCTTATCACTTTGCTGACTTGAAATATCTTTATAGGTTTGCTGAATTATGGAGTTTAATGTCGCTGCATCTAAAGTTGTGCTTATTGGCAGGCAGAATAAGGGTTTACCCTGGCTTTTCGCGATTTCATTGGCCTGAATTAAGGTTTCAGCAATTGTCTCGTCAGTAATAATAAGTACATTACGTGCCGAGCGCGCCCAGCTTTGGGATTGTTGATCAGCCTTCATCTCCATTTGAGGAATATTGGAGGCAATATTCATGTAATTATCAATAGTGTCAGCATGTATGTAACCGGAAACTGATAGGAGAATTGAAAAAATTAAATGCCTCATGATTTGTCCTAGCTTATCAACTTGAAAAACGTCACAGATTTTAACTTGCCTTATTTATATAGCCTTTTTCAAGATGGTGCAATAATTCTTATTATTCCAGCTCTGAATACTTTTAATAAACCCGAATTTACCTTCTTATCAAATAAAAGTTCTAAACGTTTAGATCTCAGATCCAGCAAGCGGAGATATGTTATCTGCAGTCCCGTATTCAAAAGGATCTTCACAATGGAGAGCTTTCTCTTATGCTGACGCGTTGTTCTATGCGATTAGCTTTCCAGGTTAATGAATATCTAAAGGTGCTATGTTACCAATTGTAAATATAGGTCCATGATCTCCTGGTTCATAACTGTGGGGATTTTGATTATCCAAAACAGTTAATTGGATACTCACCCCATCGAGTGGGAAATCTTTCATCAATTTTTTCCCCATGTTGGTAGCGAGAATCTCCCAAAATACTTCTGCAGGAAATTCATCTGAAGGTTCCATATATCTTAATATTGTTGTTCGCAAAACCCGATAATCTGGATATTCACTCGAGGGTAAATCTATCTTATAAGCATATTTCACATAAATATTAACTGTTTGCCCAGATTGACGGATTGTGTGGTATTTAGGAATAACAAATTGAAAATAATTCTTTTCACCGCTATCTTCTGGATTTGATGTTGCCCAAAGAGAAGCAGGCCAATAGGAAATCACTACGATAAAAAGGATTGTTTTAAATAAATTTTTCATGAAATTCTCCAATGCTTGCACACCAATAAATAAAGAATCATTGGCATGCTTAATTTAAAGTAAATAGGTTAATTGCTCTTTGGAGAGATATTTTGGTGGCTATAGATTGACGTATTTAAGCCTGAACCCACATCGA
>JACCSX010000187.1 GCA_013812775.1 Tatlockia sp.
CTAAGTGTCAGATCGCTATTATCCCACCCATTTTATTAATAAAAGCTGGATGAATTATAAACAGCTTTATTTGGGGAGATTAGATGGAGTCTGGTCAACAAGTGGCAGTGATCACCGGAGCTGCAAGTGGCATTGGTCTGGCCTTGGCCGAGGTTTGCATCAACTCTGGCATTCATGTTGTTATGGCAGACTGTGCAGTGACTGCTCTTTCTAACAATGTAGAGCGACTAAGGGTTGGAGCTGCAGTTGAGGTTTTAAGCGTGGTTTGTGATGTTAGCAAGCCCAAAGATTTAAGCCATTTAGCAAAGCAAACTTTTGACCACTTCAATCGTGTTGACTGGTTATTCAATAATGCAGGAATTTCTGGCAATTTAGCGCCTGTATGGGAACTCAGCTCTGAGCACATTCGCAAGGTAATGGATGTAAATCTGCATGGAGCAATTCATGGTTTGCAAGCATTTTTGCCATTGATGTTTAAACAGAGTCATCGTTCTCATGTGATAAATATGGCAAGTTTTTATGCGCTTTGCAGTGGATCACAAATGGCTGCTTATGCCATGTCAAAACATGCGATCCTGGCACTTTCTGAATCTCTTTATTTTGATCTGCAACGTCTGGATAAACCTGTCGATGTCTCAGTCGTCTGTCCTTCATTTGCAAATACCGCCTTATTAGCTAACTCAGCGCCCTTAGATAGCGATAAATTACATCAGATGGTTGTTGATTTACTGGCTCGTTCAACGCCCGCTAAAGATGTTGCAGAACATATTGTTAGAGAAGTCAAAAACAAAACCTTTTATATTTTGCCAGATAAAGAAGTCAAGGATTATACTGAGCAACGCACTAAAGCTATCATTGAACAGAGCGACCCTCACAGGCATAGTCTTGAGAAAGTGATTGTTTCATTATCCAAACGTGCTCTTGCTGAAGAGAAAGAATAATTAAACTTGGCCGTATTCTCAAAGTTCCGAGGCATTTAAGCAGAATCCAAAATTTCAATTAGAGGAGATCGCTAAATCCCGCAGAGAAGCCGGGACGCAGAGATCCTTTCAAAAGTTATACCTCTAACCAATCCCGTGCAGGTAAAAAATTTATATAAAGACTTTCTTCAGCACTCTGCTTTTCTGGATGCCAATCATAGAGCCAATGCACTTCAGGTGGCAGCGACATTAGAATTGATTCAGTGCGGCCACCGGATTGCAAGCCAAAAAGAGTCCCGCGGTCATAAACCAGGTTGAATTCTACATAGCGGCCGCGTCTGTAAAGTTGAAATGCTTTCTCGCGGGAACCATAAGGCTGATCTTTGCGTTTAATAATGATAGGTTCATAAGCCTTAATAAAATGATCGCCAACAGATTTCATAAAAGCAAAACTATTTTCAAAGCCAGCTTCGTTAAAGTCATCAAAAAATAACCCACCAATGCCCCGAGCTTCCTCACGGTGTTTTAAGTAAAAATAGCTATCTGCCCAGGCTTTAAAACGAGGATAGAGTTCCTCGCCAAAGGGTTTACAGGCTGCTAAAGCCGTTTCATGCCAATGTTTGCAATCGTCAGAAAAGCCATAATAAGGAGTTAAATCAAAGCCGCCACCAAACCACCATAGAGGCCTATGATTTTCTTTCTCAGCAATAAAAAATCGCACATTTAAATGGGCTGTGGGGATGTAGGGATTTTCTGGATGAACAACCATAGAAACACCCAGAGCAGAAAACTTACAGCCTGCAAGTTCTGGACGATGTGCGCTTGCAGATTGTGGTAGCTCTTCACCAGAAACATGAGAAAAATTAACACCAGCTTTGGCGAAAATATGCCCTCCATCAAAGATACGTGTTAAGCCGCCGCCTCCCAGAGGTCTGGCCCAAGAATCCTCAATAAATCGGCCTTTGGGATCAAGCTTGACTAGTGATTCACACAGAGAGGCTTGTAATTGCAAAAGGTAGGATTTAATTTGTACAATTGCATCTTCTGGTAAAGCAGTTTGTTGGCTTTTCATAATTTTATACCCTTTACGAATGAGTTTTAGGATTTTAGGCGATTTGATTTTTTTTGTCTGAGCAACGTTTAAAAATAAAGCGAGTAATAGCCAGTCTTATTGCGAGTTTTTAAACGTTGCTCAGACAAAGAAAAGCAATAGCATAAAATCCTAAAACTCATTCGTAAAGGGTATATCTCTTACTTCGGTTCTAAATTCATTTCAGAAGCACAGAAATTGACATTTTAAATGGTTTATTACCTAAGTCTAGTTATTTACATCCGCAGAAACTGCGGCTAGAATTCCTTGGTCGTTTCCAGCAGTGAGCTAACATGGCAATTAACGGAATAGCCATATCTGATTTTAAGTTTGAAGCCCTACAATCCAGTCTTAAATCCATGCGAATGGAACAGCATTTTATAAATGAAACAAACCTCTTTAACCGTAAAACAGAAAACACCTTTCAGGCGATGCTTGAAGGGCAGCAAGGTAAGGAGAATGCAAATCCCGCCAGTAATTCAGCGCTTCCGACTTTGCCGGCATCTTCGCTTGCAACAAAACAATTTTCTCAAAATTTAAAGGCCTCAGAAAAGGGGTTTATAGACGATTTTGTTAAATCGGCTTGGCCTTATGCCAAAAGAGCTGGTGAGCTATTAGGACTTGATCCTAGAATTTTGCTTGCACAAGCAGCTCTTGAGACAGGTTGGGGGCAATTTGTAACCAAAGATGCAAAGGGTTTGAGTTCAAATAATTTGTTCAATATTAAATCCTCATTAACGGACCGCGATACGGTGCAATGCCAAACAACCGAATACCTTGCTAATAGAGCTGTTAAAATCAATGCTTCCTTTAGGAAATACCCGTCAATTGCAAATAGTTTTAATGATTATGTAAACTTAATTCAAGGGAACCTTCGTTATGAGCATGCTCTAGCAAATACTGGCAACCCCAAACGCTATATTAATGAATTGCATCGAGCTGGCTATGCAACAGATCCTCTCTATGCTTCCAAAATTTTATCAATTTATCAGGGGAATGAATTACAAAAAGCCTTGGAGCGAAATGGGTTTTAAATCTGAAATGTACTATATTTGGTGAATGATGCGTTGCACTGGGATGGCATAAAGATGACTACGTTAATGTTTCCTGGACAAGGTTCCCAATTTAAAGGGATGGGAGCGGAATTATTTGCAGAGGCAGAGGATGAATTGCGACTAGCTGAGAACATTCTTGGCTACTCTATTGAAGAATTGTGTATTCAAGACTCAAAAAGCCAATTAAATTATACAGAATATACCCAGCCTGCCTTATTTGTAGTCGAGGCATTAATTTTTAAATTGAAATATAGCAAGCAGATAAACCCTAACTATTGTATAGGCCATAGTTTGGGCGAATATACTGCCTTATATGCTGCCGGTGCTTTTGATTTTATTACAGGTCTCAAATTAGTAAAAAAAAGAGGCGAACTTATGGCGCAACTGACAGGTGGCGGGATGTTGGCTGTTATTGATTTAGCGTCGGAGTCAATTCGATTGCTGTTAGAAGAAAATAAAATCGATTCTATTGATTTTGCAAATTTTAATTCACCAAGACAACTAATCCTTTCTGGTCCCGCCGATGATATTAAGAGAGCAAATGAAATTTTGTCGAAAAAAGCCCGCAAGTGTATACCTCTTAATGTGAGCGGTGCCTTTCATTCACGTTATATGGAACCAGCTGCAACTATCTTTGAGCAATTTTTAAATGATCAAATTTTTTCAAAACTTCACACCACAGTGATTGCTAATGCTACTGTGGAGCCTTACACAGATAACACGATAAAAGATCTTTTAGTAAAACAAATGACCAGTCCGGTGCGTTGGGATCTAACGATTAGTACTATTAAAAATAATGGGGAAGAGGAATTTATAGAGTCAGGACCTGGAAAGGTATTGACTCGATTATTAATGCAAAATTAAAAAGAGGGTCAGCGGGATATTATCTCTTTGCACAGGACAATTTTTCTTCTCACCCCGTCATCCTGAGCGCAGCGCTTCCAATTAGCCTTAAGTTTTTATTGACAATTTTGATAAATATATGCTGGTTAGTATTTTTGTAATTTAATCAAATTATAATCTTAGCCATTAAAGATAATAAGTTTTTTATTATTATTCCAATCTTTTAAATGCATTGTTATCAAAAATTGATAACTAAAACATAAGCCTAATTGGAAGCATAAGTACCTGGATGCCACGGACAAACCCAGCTAGATGCACACGTAATAAAACACCTACGTACCGCGCTTTATGCGCGGTATCCAAAACGATGAACCCAAGTAATCAGAGTCTTTGCGCCGCCCCGGAATCTCTGGATACCGCGCATAAAGCGCGGTACGTAGGCGTTAAAGATTGCTCATTTAATACTCTCAGTTATATGCAAATTCCTGTGAAACTTACAAGATAAGTCACGGGAGGAAGGGATCAGGATTATTTCTTCCTTAACCTATTGCCATTTTTTTTAAAGAATTCCTATTAAAAAATACAGCAACATGCACTTTCCTTATCTATTGGTAGTAGCGTCTGCTTTGTATTGTGATTAAATAGAGTGTCCACTGTTGAAGGAAAAGGGGATTTTAAAGGTGCACTAAAACCTTGAATATCCTCAAAATTTGGGGTCGAATTTAATTTAATTCGATTCATAATTGAATGCATTAGTTCAACATCAATGTCATTATTTTCAAGATCAATTTTTAATAAAGTTTTATTTGTTCTAAGAGATTCAGCCACTTCATTAGTAAGACAATTTCCAAATAAATCGAGTTCTTCTATAAAGGGATTCTTGATAAGAAAAGCAAAGCCAGCACTGTCAACTTTATTTAATGCAAGATTTAGTATGTTAATATATTCGTTTGATGAAATTTGTGCAGCACCTTTACCAGTTATCCAATTTTTATGCAATATAAGCTGTTTAACTTTATGTTTATTAACAAAATCCAGTATTGCTGGAATATCTTCATCCGCGATTCCTTGATTGCTCAAATTAAGTCTGGACCTTTGTTCATCAAAATTAGCTTCTAATTTAGCTTTCATATTAAACTCATCCTAATGCCTTTTATGTTGCAATATTATATCATTTAGAGCTTTATATGAACATGATTAAAATTTATTAGAGATGCTTTTTTGATTATTATCTTCATTTTCCTTACGCACCTCATGCATTTGGTTTCTAAATTCCTGGGTTCTTAATTGGTTAGCCAGCCTATCTTCAGGCTCCTTATTTTGAACTGTCAGCAAAGTTTTTCCGAAAGTCGCATCTAACTGGCTTATGATGAAATTACTTGGTGAAGTGCTAAAAAAATCAATATTAAAAAATCCACGTTCTTTCTGTAATATATTCATGGGATTAGTTTTTTCATTCGCATTAAGTCCAACCGGAAATTGTTGAGTTTGCCAGGATTTGATAATTTCGCCATAGGTTTTAGGAAATTGTCCTTTATTTGATTTTGGATTTGCAATTAATCCAACTAATTGTTCCAAAACATTCACTTTAGGCCAGGAAGAGGGGGTAAAAACATTGTCAGAGGTTTTAAGGTTTTCAATTTCTTGCCTTAAAGGATTAATGATTTGAAATGGATGATTTTTGGGTAAAAGGATTAATAGCTCATGCATAAACCAATCATCTGGCTTAATATTAAGAATATTTGCAAAGTTTATAATTTTTTCCACAGGTATTTCAGTATTAAAAGTACTCTCTTTGATAGATTCTATAAAACTTGTTTTCAACTCTTTTTGAACAACGGGATTCTGCAAGTCCTTAAAATCCTTATTATTCATTTGATTTTCATTAGTAACTGAACATAAAACCTTTACCAGGTAATCCCAGAACTTGGAATCTATTGCTTCAAAAATTTCACAATTGCCGTTGTTACCTTCAATATCATTCATTTTTAAAGCCCCATTCTCTATCATCAATGCCACAATCTCCGAGCGTTCATCTTCTACTGCAACTGAGAATGGTTGCTTATTAGTTGATGTCAATAAACGTATATTTGCCCTAAATTCATCCTTAAATTCAGTCGCGCATTTTTTTATGAAGTCGAGGTGATTATCCATTATGGCTAGATTGAGTAGTGAGAACCCCAAATTATCAAGTTTTGAATGTTCTTTAGTTAATGAATTTAAATTATCACTTTTGAAGACAGCTAATTTTTTTGTTAGATTTTCTACATTTACATTGCCTGTCGTGTTAATTACTAGATTAAATACACAATTCTCTTGAAAGGAAAGACTGCCTCGTATGTTCATCGCAATGTTTTCATGGGAGCAGGTCAGATTATTATTAATGGCTTCTTGAAGAGAAATTTTATTGTTATCCATGTCCTTTTTATAAGCCAAGGCATTATCTAGGTCGATGCCCGGATTTATAATAGTCCAATGGTCTGTTTTAGCATTGTATCGCACTCCAATTCTATGCATGCCCGAACCCAGGTTCATGGTTAAATCTTCAGCGTCTTCTTTAATTAGATCGCGCAACTTATCAAAGAAGGTTTGTAATTCATCTGAGGAGCAGACTACTGGCTGTTTATGGAGCTTTAGCAGGCCTCCTTTCACTTCAAGGGCATCCGAGGCTGCTACTGTGGATATTATATCGCCATCATAGTTTTTGGGTAATTTTCCACTAAACAATCCTTGCCCTACTTTCGATTGACTAGCGCTCTGATAGACCATAATCCCATCAAACATGGCATGCACTTCCTGAAGAAATAGATCATGCTCATCTAATTCTTCATGGTTTTTAACCTTATCCTGCATCTCTGCCATTTTTTGTTTTATATTTTGTTTGCTGATTATAGAAGAATTGTACTCAGAATTTATCCTATCAATTCTTGCTAAAAACCTATATTCTTCTTGTTCACCACCACCCAGATACGCTTGTTGCCACATCTGCGAAAGACCCTGGCATATGCCTTTAAGCATACCCTTATCGTTTACATCAATGGGATAGCCCATGCTGGCCATAAGGTTCATCATTTTCTGCATAAAAATACACCGAAATGTTTTGGCATTGCTCTTTTAGTATAGTATAATGCTAGTAAACTTCAGTTAGCGGTCTTGGAAGGGATTTTCGGTATTTCTTATGTGCTTATTTATCAAAATAATGTTAAAATATGCAACCATTTAAACTATATGGTTTAAAATTAAACATTTAGGTTGATTTATAAAGGACGATTTAATGCAAACAGGTACAGTAGTACGATTTAATAAGATAAAGGGTTATGGGTTTATCAGACCTGATTCAGATGATAAAGAGGTTTTTGTTCACTTTTCTGAAGTAAAAAGTACAGGTTACAAAGAATTAAAAGAAGGACAGCAAGTTAATTATGTCCTAAAACAGGGTGAACGAGGCGAGTTTGCCACAGAAGTGAGTGTTATTCTCTAAATAGGTAATCTGTCAATGTTAGATGTAAAAAACATAGGTATGCAATTTGGACCAAAATCATTATTCCAAAATGTTGATTTGATCTTACTCCCCACGCAACGTTATGGAGTAGTTGGCGCTAATGGTACGGGAAAATCTACTTTTTTAAAAATTTTAGCAGGCGAGGAACAAGCTTCTGAAGGCAGCGTTGAAAAAGCAAAAAATCATAAAATTGGTATTTTAAAGCAGGATCATTTTCGTTATGAAGAGGATCGACTGGTTGATGTAGTAATTCGTGGAAACACTATTTTATGGGATGCGCTTATCGAAAAAGAAAGTTTATATTCTAAAGAAACCTTTACCGAGGAAGATGGTTATCGGTTGAGTGAATTAGAAGAAATTGTTATGAATCAAGGCGGTTATGAAGCAGAATCCACTGTTAAAAATTTATTGCTTGGTTTAGGCATTGCTGAAAAGTTTCATTATGGTCCATTGTCTGCCTTATCCGGTGGTTACAAACTGCGTGTTTTATTGGCTCAGGTTCTTTATCAACAACCGGATATTATGTTGCTTGATGAACCAACCAACCATTTGGATATTATCTCTATTGTCTGGCTGGAAGAGTTTTTGAAAACCTCATTTAAAGGCCTGTTGATTTTTATTTCCCATGATCGCTCCTTTCTTAATAATACCTCTACCAACATACTTGATCTGGACTACGATACCGTAACCGACTACCCCGGGAATTATGATAAATTTTGTTTCGCTAAAGAAGAACGCTTGAGGCTGAAACAAGCTGAGTTAAAAAATCAAGAAAAACGAATTGATGCCCTGCAAGGTTTTGTTGATCGATTTGGCGCAAAAGCTTCGAAAGCTACGCAAGCAGCATCCCGACAAAAAATGATAGACCGAATTGAGTTGGTTGAAATCAAAGACTCAAATATTTTTAAACCTTATTTTAATTTCCAGCACAAAAAACCTTCGGGTAAATTGGTAGTCAAAGTAGAGCAGTTGTCCAAAAAGTTTGATGAACGAGTCTTATTAAAAAATGCTTCCTTTAACCTGCAACGTGGAGATAAATGTGCAGTGGTTGGGCCAAATGGTATTGGAAAATCAACTTTACTGAAAATTTTATTAAAAGAATTACAGACCGATCAGGGAAATTTTGAATGGTCTGATACTGTAAGCGTTGGTTATTTTGCCCAAGATTACCGAACCCAATTAGACTCAGAACAAACTGTATTGCAATGGATGGAAGATAATATAGCAGCACCCGGCCAGGAAATACGTAAAATACTCGGACAAGTATTATTTCGTGGATCAGATGTTGATAAAAAGATTGGAGTATTAAGCGGTGGTGAATCCGCTCGCTTAATTATGGCTAAATTAATTTTGGAAAAACATAATGTTTTAATCTTTGATGAGCCAACCAATCATTTGGACCTTGAGTCTATAGATGCCTTGATAGAAGCGATTCAACTCTTTCCCGGTACAGTATTGTTTGTCAGCCATAATCGTTATTTTATTGACGACATTGCAACACGTGTCATTGTTTTAACAGAGCTTTATGGTGTGCAGAATTATCTTGGTAATTACAATGATTATTTAGAGCAGTATGGTAAAGATTATCTTGCAACAGCCTAAGCAGGCATATCTCTAACTCAGTTATGGCATTAATTGATCCTATTTTTGTTAATCAAAAGGGTATTAATGCCAAAAATTATAAATAAAATGCTCAATTTTTCCCCAGGTCTCGTGAAAGAAAAAGCCGATAATCAGAAAGCTGGATGTCCAAACCAGTGCGCCGCTATAGGCAAAGAGTGCAAATTCCCAGAAACGCAAATAGGATATCCCCGCGGCTATTCCAGCTAAATGGCGCACGCCAGGAATAAAGTAACAGATAAATAACAACCATTTGCCTCTGCGTTCAAATTGTTGATGTAGATGATCGAGTTTTTCTTTTGTGATCCCAAGCCATTTACCAAAGCGCAGGATCAATAAGCGACCGCCAAAATAGCCAATCAAATAACTAATCGTAATACCGAACATAGTGCCAAGTAAGGCGCAAATTGGTGTTAACCATAAAGATAATTTACTCTGAGCCATTAAGTATCCAGAAAGTACTAATAATGTTTCATCAGGAATGGGTAGACCAATTATACCAAGAGCCAGTAAACCAAAGAGAGCGAAGCTACCATAATGGGATAACCAGAAACTTAAATTTGTGGGAATTTCAAAAATCAATTTTTCACCTAAAGGGTCGAGGATTGTTAAATTGCATTGTGCCACAAGATTATAAAATATTTGGTTATTTTTAAAGTGATTTGAGCCTCTAATCTAAATTGCGGGATTATGTGACCAAAAAATATTCTGCAATAGGCAGGAGCATTTCGCAGTTGTCCAATATTCCAAAGCTATAGGCAGGCTGGCAGATACCTCTGATATGAGATCCTGCCATGGC
>JACCSX010000190.1 GCA_013812775.1 Tatlockia sp.
AAGACCGCTAAAACTACCATTTAAGCCTTCAGAAGCAACAATAATCGTTCCTTTAACGTTGTTAGCTCTCATTGTTTCCAGGAGCGGTTCTCGCATCAATTCATAATCGCTAAGGGGTGTAAATTCATAAAAAGATATTATTACAAAGTGATTCATTTTTTTAACCTGATTGATAACTAAGGGTTTTATCACAGATCCGTTCGTGCTGAGGAGGCATTTATGCCGTCTCGAAGCATTCTGGCCGGACTCAGCAAGACTTCGAGACAGCGCAAAAGCGCTCCTCAGCCCGAACGGTTCAGTTAAAGAGTTTTATATCCCAATAGGCGCTTATTTTACATTATTTTAAGAGTGAATAAATGTTAAAAGTGCAGAATAATACACATTCTGCACTTTTTTGCTTGCACTGAAACGGACAAAGGGGCTATAGCTGTCCGCCAGGTCGAAAATTTTAATAATAATCAACGGTAGTTGTTGTTACATCAATTGGCGTATCGTCGACGATTGTAACAGGATCATAATGGACTGGTGTTCTTATCACTGGCGAAACAATAGCGGTTGTTACAACGGCTGGTCTGAATGTGACAGAACGGTAGGCAATGTCACTGTTAGCGCAGCAGGCGCAAGCTGCTAACAGTATTATTAATGGGGCTACAATTATCCATTTCATGATTAACCTCTCATAGTCTTTCCTGAGTAAATTGTAGAGTAATTGTTAAATATTTACCAACTTAGACAATAATTTATACTCAACAGGGGCCCCGGAATTGGAAATTATTGCTTTAATCGGCTTGTTATTTATAAACTCATTTCACTATACTGATTCCCATTGTTGTCGGCCGCTAAGATGGCTGGTAAGGATTACTAATTAACAGGATGTGAAACAATGTTAGACAGAGCCAGCGTTGTCGATGAGCAATTTATCAACCGTATAGGCAAGGAGAATTTTCCTGAGGCTAGAAGTTCAACCAGCCTGACTGAAGCAGGGATTGTTAAAAAAATTGCAATTGAACTATTTGATTCGCAGATAAAATCCCGGTTATTAGATCTTGTTGCCCGCCAATTGAAAGAAAAAGGCTTGTCTTATTACACTATAGGCTCTAGTGGGCATGAGGGTAATGCGGTGTTTGGCCAGGTTTTTCGACCAAGCGACATGGCTTTTTTACACTACCGCAGCGGCGCATTTTTTTTGCAGCGTGCTAAACAGGTGCTGAATTGTGATGGCGTTCGCGACATATTATTATCGCTTGTCGCCGCTGCTGCTGATCCGATTGCAGGAGGGCGTCATAAGGTATTTGGTAGCGTAGCTCTTTTTATTCCTCCACAAACCTCAACGATTGCTTCCCATTTACCCAAAGCGCTCGGTACAGCCTTATCAATTACGCGTGCCAAAGAATTGGCGATTGAGGCTAAATTGCCTTCTGATGCGGTTATCCTTTGCTCATTTGGTGATGCCTCAACAAACCATGCCTCTGCGCAAACAACCTTAAATGCCTGTTCCTGGCTTGCAACTCAGCAATACCCTTTACCTCTGGTTTTTATTTGCGAAGACAATAATCTGGGTATCT
This sequence comes from Tatlockia sp., assembly GCA_013812775.1. Taxonomy (GTDB): domain Bacteria; phylum Pseudomonadota; class Gammaproteobacteria; order Legionellales; family Legionellaceae; genus Tatlockia. The sequence goes on from JACCSX010000190.1 coordinate 1,566, forward strand.
CCGTGCAAACGCCTGCTAACTGGATCGAATCATCCATCAAACATCGGCCTGGTTTACATTATCTAAGCTGTGATGGTTTAAATTTTGCTGATGTTTATTTAAAAACGAAGCAAGCAGAATATCTTGCAAGAATCAAAAAACAACCTGTATTTTTACATATGAGGTGTGTTCGTTTATTGGGTCATGCCGGTTCTGATATTGAATCGCAATATAATTCTCAAGTTGAGATAGAGAGTCGTGAAGCTAATGATCCTTTGTTACATACTGCGCGTATCCTGGTTCAGCAAGGATGGATGACTTCTGAAGCGATTTTAGAGCTGTACAAGGACAATAAAACTCTCATCGAAGCAAAGGCAATGGAAGCAATTCGGCTGCCGAAGCTGAATTCTGCAGAAGAGGTGATGTCTGCTCTCTTGCCTAAAATCTCTAATAAAAAGAATCATTTGTTACCGGATATTATGAAACGAAAGCAGGTTTTTGGAGCTGCTTATAATCAATTATTGATGAAGCGCAATCTTTGCCAGCAGATCAATCTCGCTCTGACTGATCTAATGATGCAATATCCCAATATGGTGATTTTCGGCGAAGATGTCGGCAAAAAAGGCGGCGTTTATAGGGTGACGGCCGATTTGCAGGCGCGCTTCGGACAACGGCGGGTCTTTGACTCTATTTTAGATGAGACAACCATTTTAGGGACTGCTATTGGTTTAGCCCATAATGGGTTTCTACCAGTACCAGAGATTCAGTTTTTAGCCTATTTGCACAATGCCGAGGATCAGTTACGTGGCGAGGCTTCTACCTTATCCTTTTTTTCAAATGGTCAATATCAAAACCCAATGCTGATTCGCATCGCTTCCTTAGCTTATCAAAAAGGATTTGGCGGTCATTTTCATAATGATAACTCCATTGCCGTTCTACGTGATTTACC
>JACCSX010000200.1 GCA_013812775.1 Tatlockia sp.
GTAAAGGCTCATCAAAATAAGTACCTAGTTCAGCAAAGGTTTCAATGCCGGGTATCAAATTTTCAATTTCATTCAAGCTAAAGCCCATTAATCCAGCAACATGACGAGCATTTTGACGCCCCGTTCGCTCCGGCGAAAACCCCATCCCCAATTCCAGAATTGCAGCAATACGCCCATTGCGGTGAATCGAGCCTTCGGTTGCTTGCAAAGTGCCAGTAATCATTTTTAATAGAGTGCTCTTTCCCGCCCCATTTTGGCCTATAAGCCCAATCGATTCACCGGGTTGAATTTCAAAATTAATGTCCCGCAAAATCCAATGTTCTTCACAAGGTTTGGTGGGAATATTAAACCAGGATGCAAAACGCAACCATTCTGAACGATAAGTTCGATAGGATTTTCCTAGATTGGATATACTCAATAAGCTCATAATACGTCTACCATTTCAGGGCTGGCACGGCGAAAGATAAAAAGGCCAAAGAGCATTAAGCTTAGGCTCAGTAGAAAGGTCTCTGCTAAATCCATCAAATTAGGAAAGGCTCCGTAAACAAAAACATCATGATAGGCATTAATGAGTTTGTAAATAGGATTTAGAGTTAACCAGGCTTGATATTTCACAGGGATAATACTTTCCGGATAAATAATAGGTGTAAACCAGAACCAGAGTTGTAAACCAATAGGGACCATTTGAGCAATATCCCGTATAAAAACATTCAGCACACCTAAAATTAAACCTATACCAATGGCAAATGCAATTGTTAGTAAAGTAAGTAAGGGTATTGCTAACAACAGTGAAAGAGTCGGTATATGGCCCATAAAAATAAAAATAACCAGCATACAAAGTAGAAGTAAGACATTATTTAAAAGGCAAGAGCCTACCACAATAGAAGGCAGAGTAATTCGGGGAAAACTCATTTTTTTAATCAGGTTAGACTGTTCAATGAAAATATTAGTACAGCGGTTTATAATTTCTGAAAAGAGAGACCAGCATAGTAAACCAGCCATTAGATAGATGGTATAACCAAATTTTGATTGTATGCCCGGAAGTTTAGTGCTGAGTACATTAGTTAGGATAAGAGCGTAAATAAGAACTTGTGATAAAGGGTTTATTACGAGCCAGAGGCCGCCTAATTTGCTATTTGCAAAGCGATTGGCAAATTCATTAAAAATTGAACTCAGGATAAAATGACGATACTTTAATAGACTATCAAACATTATTAATACTCACAGACCTGGGTTTTGTCAGAGGTTTTCTTTTTGGCAGCGCGAGCGCCTCTGAGTAAAGTTCTATTAAAGAGGAGGCGCTTTGCTTCCAATCAAAACGCCTAGCCTGCAAAACACCTTCCAAGCCAAGTTTATCTCTAGAGGTTTGATTAGAGGCAAGCTGAAGCATAGCCAGCGCCCATGCTTCAGCGTTTTCTGGGGGAAGCAGCACAGCGGCATTCCCTGCAACTTCGGGTAAGGAGGTGCAATTTGAGGTTAGGGTTGGCGCTCCAAACTGCATGCCTTCTAAAATTGGTAATCCAAAACCCTCAAAAAGAGAAGGATAAAGGTTGGCATAACAGTTTTGGTAAAGCCAAATCAATTCTTCATCCTTAACATAATCGGTAAAAATAACCTTTGACTCAATTTTTAATTCTCGCAAATAATTCTGGAAATCATTCATTAACCAGCCTGTACCGCCAGCAAATATTAGCGGCATTGGATCGCCATCTAACTCCAGGTAACGAGCATAAGCTTTGGCCAGGTTGCGTTGGTTTTTTCGCGGTTCAATAGTTCCTACACTTAACCAAAAACGTCCGGCATCAATATCTTGAAGTGCTTTTGGTCGCTTGCTTTCTACTGATTGTATACCCGCAAAACGTGAGCATTGATAGCTAACACGAATTCGATCTTCCGGAAAATGAGGAAATGTGCGCAAATAATGATCGCGAGAGGCCTCCGATACGGCAACAACCCAATCAGCCGCAATGGACGATCGAAACACACCATCAAAACAGCCAAGACGATTGGCCTCGGTAGTCCAGTCGGGATCGACAATAAAGCCCATATCGTGAAAGGTATAAATTAATCTGCTGGATTTTAATTGGGTCGGGCACCAAAAATTATTCGAATGAATAATATGAGGTTGTTCTAATAATTTTTCTAGCTCCGGTTTTGTCCAGAAAGCAGCTGCTAATTCACGGCTAAGATGGCGAGGGCCGTAGTGCCCGCCCTTATATTGATTCTGAATAGGCATGCGTGGGTCAAAGAAAAAATCACCGAAGCTCGGATAAAGTGAAAAACGATGTTGCTGGGCAAGTTCCAAGAGTGCTTGTATCAGCGCATGCGCAAAATAGCCACAACCTGCTTTGCCAAAACCCGTTTGGGATATATCAAATCCAATATGCATTGGGTTATTAATCGGCATGGAATCTGGTCCTGGTCATAGCAATTTAATACAAAATTAATTTTATCAGGGTCAATAGACCTGTAAACAAGAGTTTTAAATATCAGGGAAAATTTTACAAACAACAAAAGCGCCATTTTCGCCTTAAAGTCGGCATGAAATCAAGAGCGGATCTGTTATAGAATGCTTTAATTGACTTTTTTTTGTGAAAAAAGTACCCTGACGGCTATTTAATTTTTCGATTTTAGGGTTAGTTCTTAGGGACTTACGGGGATAGAGAATGCGTGCTCTAATTACAGGCATTAGTGGCCAAGATGGTCATTTTTTAGCTAAATTGTTACTGGAAAAGGGCTATGAAGTCTTAGGGTTTGCCCGCAGTAATCATTTTTTAGAAAACCAAAGCGCAAATCTGTTAGCAAATCTAAGCTTGATTTATGGTGATATGGCCGATGAGGCTGATATAACTGCGGCGATCCAAGCCTCAAAACCGGATGAAATTTATAATCTGGCTTCACAATCCAGACCTGGAGAGTCCTGGAATCAAGCTGCAAAAACCCTGTGCATTAACGGCTTAGGTGCTGTCCACCTCTTTGAGGCCGTGCGTATTATTTGTCCTCAGACCAAAATATACCATGCTTCTTCTTCGGAAATGTTTGGCCAGACTAGGATAAGTCCCCAAAACGAAGAAACACCTTTTAATCCGACTAATCCCTATGCTGCGTCAAAGGTTTACGCTCATCAAATGGTGCGTATTTATCGTGAAAGTTATGGTTTGTTCATTGCGAGCGGCATTTTATTCAATCATGAATCTGAGCGTCGTCCACTTCATTTTGTCACCCAAAAGATTGCTTACGGAGCCGCCTGTGCCGCCCTTGGTATTTTAAATTCGCCAGATAAAAATGAAAGAGGATATCCCATAGTTGCAGAAGGGAAACTCGCCTTGGGAAATTTTGAAATAGCGCGAGACTGGGGGTATGCCCCTGACTATGTGCAGGCCATGTGGTTAATATTGCAGCAAAATGAACCTGATGATTTTGTAATTGGTACTGGCCAATTACACACATTAAGGGAGTTATGTGAGGTTGCCTATCGCTATGTAGATAAAGATTGGCGGGATCATGTGATAAGCGACGCAGCTTTAGTTCGCCCTCTGGAAACAACTCAGACTGTGGCTGATATTTCTAAAGCAAGCCGGATTCTGGGTTGGAAGCCCTCCGTCGAGTTTGAAGAAATGATTAAAAAGATGGTACAGGTGCAATTTAAAAAACTGTCTTTGCAATTAGTTCCCTCCTGAATCAAATCTTTTTACCCCCCCTGATTGCCGCCAAAATAATCCCAAGCTCATATAGTAGACAAAGGGGTATGGCGAGCATAAGTTGTGACAACACATCCGGGGTTAAAAGCATGCCTACAATAAAGGCTGCGACAATAATGTAGGGCCTTATTTTTTTTAAAAGCTGTAAATTCACCCATTTCAATCGTACTAAGGTCAAACACAAAATAGGAATTTGGAAAAAAAGCCCAAATAGCAGCAACATCTGAGTTATAAAATCCAAGGTATAACTAATATCAGGCATAAGACGAACGCCGAGCGGCGTTGCTTTGGCAAAAAATTCAAACATAAAAGGCAAGATCAGATAAAAGCAGAATAGAACTCCTGTGCAAAACAAAAGTAAAATGGCAATCATTGCTGTTTTTAAATGGTAACGTTCATGTTTATAAAGTCCAGGCGACATAAAGTTCCAAAACTGTAATAAGGCAAAGGGGGCGGCACAGAGAATCGCCGCGTCTGCTGCCAGTTTGATTGGCGTCAATACCGGTGCGGTAAGTTGGGTTGCAATCAAAGAGTCCTGGCTTGGCAAAACCTTTAATAAGGGCTTTATCAGTACATGGAAAAGTTCATTGGCATTAAAAAAAAAGAGCAGGAATAAAGAGAAAAAAAATAAGACAACCTGCAGTGCAAGCCTGCGCAGCTCCAACAAGTGATTTAGCATCGCTATTTCCTCTTTAATTAAAGAGCAGCTAAGCTAGCATGCTTGTCTGATATTTCGTAGAAAAAAACAAAAGAATTGCTGAAAAATCCGAAAAAAGCTGATGGTATACTTGCTGCAGTTCTATATTCCATGTGGATGCCTCTTGAGATATTTCAGGCTTCTTAATTTAATTAAGCATGCTCACCATATCTACAATCTGGCTTCCTTAATCACTCTTGTTAGCCGAGCAAGAAATACCATCATCTATGTATTTAAAATAAACCATCTGCGCAAATATAGCAACTTTGAAAGTGTTAATTTTGAGAAAATAAATTGCTATTAGAGTATAGAGCCCCTATCTATCCTATTAATTTAGTTCACACTAAATCAAAATTTTAACTATAATGGGGTAAGATTCAATAATCAGTTGATCCATGACCATTTCAAAACAAGCTGCTTTTCCCGATAGCTCCCCTCTTATCCTTTTAGTTGAGGACAATATCATCGCTTTGCGCCTGGTTGAGACTATTGTTGCGCAAGCAGGCTGTCGGCACATCTCAGCAACAGACGGCGAACAAGCCTTGGAATTAGCCAAAACGGTGGCCTTTGGATTGATAATTACTGATATAGGATTGCCAGGATTATCAGGCACAGAATTGACATCACATATTCGCGAATGGGAAAAATCCGTAAATAAAAGGCCTATCCCCATCATAGGTTTGACTGCCCATACCTTGCACGAGTCTGAATCTAAATGCCTGCAGGCTGGTATGGATAAAGTCTTATCCAAGCCTATTTATTTAGATGAAATGCAGGAACTGGTCTATCAGTTTATTAAGAAAAATGCTGTAAACCCTGTGACAGATGAGGATTCTCTGACAACTAAAGCAGAATTATATGCGCTCGAAGAGATTCCACTATTTGACTATGCAGAAGGCATGAAGAATATTGGTGACGCCAGTATTCTAAAAGATTTGCTGATGTTAATGATTAATAAAGCAATTCCTGATGATATGGCTTCTATTAAGAAAGCTTACAAAAATCAGGATTGGCATCAGGTTGAGGATTTGGCCCATAAAATGAAAAGTGGCGCCTTGTATTGTGGTACAAAAAGAATGCAATACGCCTGTCAATATCTTGAGCGCTATCTTCAAAGCGGCAATTTAGTCTTGCTGGAAAAATTATATCTGCAGTTAATAGTTGCTATAACAGATACAAAGCTCTTTGTTGAAAAGTGGTTGGAAAAAACAAAGGATTAGTTTTCTGGCAGAATGCCTGGATCTAATCATAAAAAATCTTTAAACTTCGTCGGAATAACGGTCGAATTTTGTTCTTAGGTGGAATCCTGTGAGTCATCACCCCCGCAAACGTTTTGGGCAGAATTTTTTACAAAACCCGCATGTGATTGATCAAATCTTATCTGCTTTGCATCTGCAAAAGAAGGATAAAGTCATCGAAATTGGTCCGGGTTTGGGGGCTTTAACCCGACCTTTATTAAAGTATTTGGACAATTTAATTGCTATTGAAATTGATAGGGATTTACAAGCCCATCTCAGCGCTTTGCCGATTGCTAAAGGCAAATTGCAATTAATCGCTGCTGATGCCTTAACCGTTGACTATAGTCAATGGGGTAGAGATATACGAATCATTGGTAATTTGCCTTACAATATTTCCACCCCAATACTACTTCACCTACTTGGCTATTCCTCCTCTATTGCTGATATGCTATTTATGCTGCAAAAAGAGGTAGTTGAGCGCTTGGCAGCTCGGCCGGGTACAAAGGATTATGGGCGGTTGACAGTGATGGTACAATACCATTGTGAGGTTGAATCTCTATTTGAAGTGCCACCAGAAGCTTTTCACCCAAAGCCTAAGGTTGATTCGGCAGTTGTACGTCTGATTCCATATCAGGTTCCGGCCTATCCAGTCGTGGACATTCAGGCACTTGAGCAATTGGTAGCGCAAGCCTTTGCAATGAGACGTAAAACGCTTGCAAATAATTTGAAGCCGCTACTAAGCGCTGTGCAATTAAGAGATTTAGGTATTGATCCACAAGCACGACCTGAGCAGATCTCGGTTAGTGACTACGTGCAAATAACCAGGTTTTTAGATTCTGCCGGCAAGTCTAAACCCTAGCGGCTAATCAAGGGTTCCAATTTGAGGACTGTCAACAGAGCCTGTGAATTAGTTTAATTATAAAAAATATTTAATTTCGGAGACTGAATTGTTTAATCGTTATGGAAAAAAAGGCAAGTCGGTACAGACTAAGCCATTAAAGGATTTAACCGGTATTATTCCGGCTGCATTAATGTTAGCAGAGGAGAAGCGTGAGATTTTAATGCAGCAAATCAGACAGTCGAGTGCTCTGGATGAGCCGCGCTTTGATAGTCTGGGCCTTAGTCTTTTGAATAATTTTATTAATCACTGTCAAAGCTTGCCAGATACATCAACCAGTTATTATTCTCAGCAAGGTGGGTTATTAGATCATGCTTTAAATCGTACGGAGGCTGCTTTAAGTTTGTTTCAACAATATCTGATGGTGGATGCTCAAGCAGAAATAACTGAAGAACAAAGTCTGTGGCTCTATGCCCTTTTTTCTGCTGCGATCTTACAGGGTGTAGGCAAGTTGCAGATTGATTATATTATTGACCTCTATGATAACAATGGTCAATTTCTAAAACAGTGGAACCCTCTATTAGAAAGCCTGGTAGACGTTGGTAGTTATTATAGCTGTGACTTTCAGAAAGAATCAGATGAAGAATTTCGCCGTCGGCTTAATTTGTTGATTGCCCGTTTATTAATGCCAGCTAGTGGCTTTGCCTGGATTGCCTCAAATCCTGAGGTATTGGCTATCTGGCTTGCCCTTCTCAATGAAGATTTCGAGGCGGCGGGAACTCTAGGTGCTATTTTAGTGCGTGCGAATGCTATAGCTATTCAGCGCTACTTTAATCAATTCCTGCTTAAAACTCATGGTTCTCGTGGCGGTCGCTACGGTCGCGTTGGCACCTTTACCGGCGTGCCTGAGTCTGTGGCAGATATAGAGCAACAAATCGGTATAGAGTTTATCCAATGGCTAACAAAATCTCTCGATGCTGGCCGCCTCATGATTAATAAAGCCCCCTTGTTAATGGTTCCAGGCGGTTTGATGATCACTTCCGAGGCCTTTGATAGCTTCATGCGAGAACATCCTGATTATAAAAATAAGCAAGCGGCATTAAATGGCTTTTTATCCTTGGGTCTGCATAGTCTGGGAGCTGATGGTACTGTTTATTCTCGTTTTGAACAGATTTCAACTCAACAAATGCATTCGGGAATTGTTTTTGCAGAGTATGCAGTGGCACTGCCTACCGAAGTTCAGCTATATAACTTGCATACCGGTAAATCGATGCCTATTACCGCAACAGAACTTATTCATCAAGCTCAATTTAGCGGTCAATACTTTATTTCTCAACAAGCAGCCTACTCTAGCACTCGGATGGCACATCTAAATAAAGCTGGACAATGGCAGGTTGAGCCTGTCGCCTCAGCGCAGCCTTCCATGAAGCCGGGAGTCACCAACGGTGCCTGATTATGCTATTGGCGATGTACAGGGTTGTTATGATCCATTACAGCGCCTGCTTGAGCAAATCAATTTTAATGAGAAGGTAGATCGTTTATGGTTTGTCGGGGATCTAGTAAACCGTGGTCCGCAATCATTGGCTGTATTGCGTTTTATAAAAAATCTACCCATTCCTGCCCGCATTACTTTAGGGAATCACGACCTGCATTTGTTAGCCAAGCTCTTTGTTAATAATCCGAAAGTTAATCAGGATGATACTTTAGATGAGATCATGATTGCTGATGATGCTGAAGAGCTTGGTCATTGGCTACGTAAACAAGCAATTTTATATCATGATCCGGCCCTTAAGGTGGTCATCTGTCACGCCGGTGTTGCTCCTGTTTGGGACCTGACTTTAGCAAAAGCCTGTGCGGGTGAAATAGAGAAGGTTCTTGCAGGGGAAAACTACCGCTATTTTTTAGAAAATATGTATGGCAATGAACCAGATTTTTGGTCCGATGAATTAAGAGGTATTGCGAGGTTGCGGGTAATAACCAATTATTTTACCCGAATGCGATTCTGCGATAAGCAAGGCCACCTGGCTTTAAACTATAAGGGTACGATTGCTGACGCGCCTGCAGATCTTATACCCTGGTATGAACTGCCAAATCGTAAACCAATAGATGCTGACATCGTTTTCGGCCACTGGGCGGCTTTACAAGGCTATTCACCAGCACCTAGAATTTTTGCCATAGACACTGGCTGTTTATGGGGAGGGGAACTCACCGCCTTACGTTTACAAGATAGACAACGGATTTCAGTTCCCGGGAATACTTTATAAGACAATATCCATTCCTCACTTCATTTTATCTAATTAATTTAATTTATTGGAGAAGTTGCCAGGCTCGGTTCTTGGAATAACAAAAATCCATGCGCAAGTGATTAGTATAATAAAATGTCTTAACTTGGGCAGTAAGTCCATCCCTTACTAATCATTTTAACTGGCAAATTGTTCTTTACTATAGGCGACCCGTTCAGTTATGGATTGTTTACCGCGCGCTGCCTGCGCTTCAATCAATTTGTAACGGCTTAATCCACCTTCCCGGTTGGCAATTTGAATATTTAAGCCAGGCCGTGCATTTAACTCTAACATCATAGGGCCATGATCTTTATCAAGAACAATATCTACACCCAGGTAACCAAGACCGGTTAACTCATAGCAACTGGCAGCGATCTCCATAATTTTATCCCAATAAGGTACGGTGATATTTGTAATGGGAACAAAGGTATCGGGGTGAAAATCAATAGCATCGTTATGAAAAACGCCACCCAGGGTTTGCCCGGTTGCCAAATTTATGCCTACACCTATTGCACCTTGATGCAAATTAGCTTTACCACCTGATAAACGTGTGGGAAGGCGTACCATAGCC
>JACCSX010000209.1 GCA_013812775.1 Tatlockia sp.
AGATCCTTTTCACTGAGGTTTAAGCGACTCATCGCCTCCTCAAAAGTCTCTCCTGCTTCCTGCTCCTGGGGTACAAACATCTTGCGAAAACCATTTGCCAAATAGGTTGTAAATGATTTCATCCGGTCAAAATCAACCCAGGCTCGTACGTTAAATAGTCGCCCAAATACATTTGCTGTTCTTGATCCAGGTTTTTTTATCATAACTTTTACTTTAGTTTCTCAATTAAAATTCTATGCAGAACAAGAGGAATTCAATGAGAATCAAGCAAGCTTGATTAGCGCTCCCAAAGAACCGGTTTACATGTTCCCCAATAATGGAGTGTAGAGTCGGCAGTTGCTTCTAATATTTGCCCTCTCAACACTCTCTAAATTATTTCTTACCTGAGATATCAGTTTTACTACCCGAGCTTTTGTCCTTGAGTTTTCCAAGACCGGATGATGCATAACCACCCAGTTGCTCATCCCGTTGCGCAGAGGCTCTACCTGTTTCTTTACCACTGTCTCCAACTTGTTTCTTAGAATCTTCGGACCATTGAGCGGTTTGCTCGCCAATTCCTTCAGGCTGTCCGCCAATCCAACGTAATACTTTATCAGGAAGATAGGTTATAAGCGTAAAGGCTTTCTGTACTACAGTGAGGTACATAGTGGTATAAATGAGAACTGAAAAGAAGAAACCATAAATACCTGCCCAACCGCTATAGCCGGTAGTCATCGAGCCAAAATTATTTGGAGCCCCCGGTGCCGCGCAGCCCGGAGAACCTGTGCTCGAAAGGGAATTAGTACAGGAATAGTTCCACTGTATCCCCGTAGCAGTCCCCTGGATAAAAGCAGCCGCATTAGCAAAGCCTGCGTTGATAATCCACACCGATACATAAGATAAGCCGATTGCGGCAATATAGCCGATAATCATCATCGATGGTCGCAAAAAGACATTCATTAAAATCATAATCGCCTGCTCACCCTTACCAAAGGCATCATGACCCTCTGGATGCGTCACGCCCAATGCAACAATCGGTGCTGCAACCATCGCTTCAATCACCGCCATCAGCCAGGCGATCGAGGCAAAGGTAAAAATCATATAGGGTAAAAAGGGTATGTAATAGGCCGTAATAAAGCCTATTGCTACCATGATGCCTAACCAGGACATTAAAAGAGGAAGGATTAAAGCAAGCACGGGGAAAATAACCCACATAAAAGGATTAGCTGAAAGTCCAATTGTTAAAATCCACAACTCATTGGCAAAGTTGATATAGTTAACCCCCATATTTGCAAGCGCAACAACCGGATTTACTCCCGGTTGTTGAATAATTGCGACATTTTCCTGGAAAATGGCTGCAATAGCTATCAGAGGGTAAGCAAGCAAAGTCTGAACAATAATATTTATCAGGGGAGCAAGCATACTCAAGAACAAGTTAAATATAAATCGGATAATCCAGTTATAAAAAATATCACCCAGCAAACCGCCCAAGCACAAAAACCCACTGCAAGGAAAATCTTTTTTTGGTAGATAGAACTGGCCAAAATCAAGGCTAAAATTAAATTTCATAGCAAAAGAGGGTGGTGACATACCTGGTTGTCCGGGCAAGTGCACCAACACGGAATTATCAATGAGACCAAAAACAGTTGAAGAAGCTAAGCCCTTAACAGCAGAATGGCCCCCGCCTACAATCATTGAAGGGTCAGCAAGCTTAGGGGGTGCAAGCGGTGCAGGTAAAAGATTTGAGCCATTGAACAGGCTAACTAATGAATGAAGCTGATCGGGACTATTTCGCAACCACTCACAAAGACTTGCGTGACTGCCACCAACACAGCCGTTATTACCAAAGGTTGCGAGCATTATACTAGGATCAAAGGTGGAGCTATCCAGACCCGTTTTGCTATCAGTCAGGTTAGAACTGTTTGTTGATGCTGAGGCATTTAACATGGATAAATTAAAGAAATAGCTACCAGCTAATAACCACCCCTGTGATTCTGCCTGTTGAATAAAACTTCGTGTTTGATTTGCATTATCTTTCGAACCAGCTTGTTTTACCAGATTCAGGGTAGGCAACATAACACTATTGTAATCGGAAACAGCACCCTGAAATTCCACACCACTGAATAGGGGTGAAGAATCATCAGCCGGATCTTTCCCCCAGCCGGTACATTGATTAGAGGGTACAGTGCAAGGTATCCCCGAACTCAGGAAAGGCACCCCAAATTGTTGTGTAGCAATAGGAAAAGTGGGTTGGTTGCCGCCATTATTAGTTTGCGCGGGATTAAGTGCAGGATTATTAGCCACCATGAGTTGAGCAACGGTTGATAAATCCTTATACATTTGCTGAATTGCTATTGCTCTAGACATCTTGGCTGTCTGAATCTCTGCCGGGGAAATTGCTGAAATATTCGTTTGTATCGAACCAATGTCGGAGGCTGAGAATGGGCTCCAGGCAATTGTGCCACAAATGCCAGTAAGGGCTGAAAAGGGGCCAGTTGTAAAATTCGGCATTGGTAATGAATAATTTGCTTTGGAATTTGGACTTGCATTTTGAATCGCCACCGCATTCACAGTGCTTATGAAATCAGGTATCTGCCCAATCTCACAAAATTCCTTCATCGTTGCCGTTAGATTTCCTACACAGGGTCCAGAAGGTGATGAGCCATTTTTAGCAGAAAGATAGGATTGCAAAGCATTTTGTAAAACCTTTTGCATCCCAGCCATACAAACCTGACCCTGAAGGATTACAGCAGCACCGCTGGCAACTGATGAATTACCAGATCTTAAGGAGCTTAACGGATTCATTTGAGCCTGAACAAGCACACCACCCGTATTTAAATAACCCAAGGCAGCATTCCAAACCTTATCAGCAGCACCAACACCCTGCACTACTACCCACATAACAAAAATCTGCATCAGGCAATATCCTGAAGCTTTTGGGATTAACAGCGCCAAGCCAAGAGT
>JACCSX010000217.1 GCA_013812775.1 Tatlockia sp.
GTACCTATACAATGATTAAATCCAAAGAGGGTGAATTTGGTGGTATATGGCAGATTCCGAACGATCAAAAAGACCAGATTCCACCGCATTGGATGGGATATATTTTAGTAGATGATGTGGAGGCTACCCTGGAAAAAGCTAAAAGCATGGGTGCTACGGTAAAATTGCCTATAACCAAGGCTGGTGATATGGGACTTTTTATGGTCATCGCTGATCCCACTGGTGCTCCTATTGCATTCTGGCAAAGGCTTGGCAAATAAAATAATCGGAGTTATCTCTCTCTAGATTTGCTAAAAATATGCTTCATTTTAATAATAAGAGCATTTTTAATGCAAATTGACTTATAATTAATATAAAATTAAATATAGGTAAAGAGGAGATATCTTATGAATGCAATTACAAAAGGCCATAAAATACTCGGTACTTTGCTTTTCGCGGTTGGATTACTATTTGCAGCCAGCAGCTCCGCTCATTGGAATCACGGTAGATGGCATCATGGTTGGGGTGGCTGGGGCGGCGGTGTGTATGTGGGGCCAAGCTTTTATCCTGCCCCTAACTACCGGAATTGCGGCTGGGTAGGCGGACATTGGCGACATGGATATTGGGTCCCAGCACATAGAGTATGTTGGTATTAATAATCCTTAAACTAAGTTGCGTTTGAAAAAGTGTGTAGGAAAACAGGCTTTAGTGTTTTAGGATAGAGAGTATAACTTTTGACTGGGATTGTTGTGGCTAATTGGTTATTGTCGTTGCGCGGCATTCTGGATTTAATTTGGTTATTTTTTTTATTCTATCTGCTCTGGCATTTCTGGCGCGACAGACAGTTCCTGGCCCAAGCTCAATATTGGTTGATAACCAAGGGGCGTATTACTCTTTTTGAATGGGTGCGTGAAGGTCCGCGTTTATGGCCGAAAATTCAATATAAATATCAGGTATTTGACCAGGATTATTATGGTGAATACCTGTTTCTTGATACGTCTCTAAATAATCCTAATAGTAAATACGCCCGCCAAGTCGCTTATTGCGCCGCAATGGCCTATGAGGATGATGTAGATATCGATGTGTTTTACAATCCAAATGATCCAAAACAAGCTGCGCTTGATATCACCATTCCGCGCAAACTCAATCTGATTGTAGCGCTATTGATTAGCTTGATTATTGTGCACCTGGCGGTTGTTCTTGCGCGTCTATTGTAGGGGAGGCGCTGTCACCATCTAAATCACATTTACAGGTCGGTTTAATAACCTTGGATTGCAAACTGGTGATTGCCAGACCGCGTACACCCTGTCCAGAAGGGGCCTGGGTAAAATTAATAGTTACTTCAAGAGTTTGTTTTTGCTGATATTGCGGATTTTGATAGACAACCAGCAAGGGCATATTTGCCTGCCAGTTATTAGCGTCCAGTGCTTTTATTTTTGGGGGTAGGGTCGCTACCGCGCTGACAAAATAGGAGTTTAGATTTACTGCTTCGGGGAGCTTTGACGCTATAAATACAGATGAGAAGTCTGTCCATCCTTTTGCGGTGAAATATTTTGCAATTTCTTTCTGGCGTTGCAAAAAATTTTTAAAATTATAGCTATAAGTGGAAACTATCGCCTCATTTGCCCAAACTGCAAGTTCAGTCTCTCTAGATGTCGCCTGAACTGAAAGAGATGATGTGACCACTAGCGCTAAGGCGACATAAACACTGATTTTAGCCATTAATGATGTCCTCTATGTAATTAATATTAATTGTAGACCGCTTCGCAGTACAAAAAAACCCCGTTAGCAATTAGGTTGGCGACAGTTTGCGCTGTTTATGGTATTTTATGCGCTCTTGAGTTTTAAGAAGCCGTGACAGTACTGTATTCAAGTTGAGATTTAGGGGGCATCTGTGAGCAACACTCGTTTTTACTTTGCCAACCGTGACAATGTCAGCCGTTATATCAACCGTATGGATATCTTGCTGCTTATACTCATTTTATCCCTGATATTTTTTCTCGGCTGGGCAGGGAAACAAATGGCTACGCCCTATCAACTTGGCGAGCAATTATCCATTACCCTCAATCCGGCAATCCTGCCCTTTTATGCCTTACGCACAGTATTGCGTATGTTCATAGCTTTGATACTTTCCATTTTGTTTACCTTCATTGTTGGAACCTTGGCCGCAAAAAACAGACGTGCTGAGCAGATAGTTATTCCAGCCATTGATATTTTACAATCTGTACCCGTATTAAGTTTTTTATCCATTACTGTTACCGGATTTATTCTGTTGTTTCCCGGCAGTTTATTAGGACCGGAATGTGCTTCTATTTTCGCAATTTTTACGGCTCAGGTTTGGAACATTACCTTTGGGTTTTATCAGTCTTTAAAAACATTACCTCATGATTTGAAAGAAGCTGCTGCAATGTTTCAACTCTCAGCCTGGCAGCGGTTTTGGAAGGTTGAAGTTCCATTTTCCATGTCTGGTTTAGTATGGAATATGATGATGTCCATGTCTGCAAGCTGGTTTTTTGTGGTGTTATCAGAGGCAATTTCTGTTTCTCATCAGAATATTCGCTTACCAGGTGTGGGTTCTTACATTGCTTTGGCTATTGAGCGTCATGATTTGCATGCAGTTGGCTATGCTATTTTAACCATGGTTATTGTTATTTTTCTTTACGATCAGATCTTGTTCAGACCGCTGATTGCCTGGTCAGAAAAGTTTAAAATGGAACCTTCTCCTGATGAAGAAGAGTATCAATCCTGGCTAATCGATTTGCTCCGAGGTAGTCGTTTAATTAAGCGATATGGACAAGGACTGGCAATTATCAAGGACCATTTTGTTAACACACAATGGTTAAGAAAAAGAATATCTAAACCAGTAAAAGAAATTGATTTTAGAAGGCAAAAGCATCTGGATTGGTTTTGGAACTCAATCATCATTTTCGCTATTTTAGTCGGTGGCTGGATGATTATGAATTTTATTCTTAGAGATCTCAAAGTCTCTGAAGTATTCCATGTTTTTTTACTGGGTGCTGCTACCGGGACTCGCGTGATTGTACTTATTATTATAAGTTCTTTGATATGGATTCCCATCGGCGTCTGGATTGGTTTAAGGCCGCGATTGGCTCAGAGAGTTCAGCCGATCATCCAGTTTGTTGCGGCCTTTCCAGCTAATCTTTTCTATCCTTTATTTGTTATAGCGATAGTACGTTATCACCTAAGTGTTGAAATATGGGTCACTCCGCTGATGATTCTAGGTACGCAGTGGTATATTTTGTTCAATGTAATTGCCGGAGCTTCAACAATCCCACGCGAACTTTATTTGGTTGCCGACAATTTCGGGGTAACGGGTTGGCAGTGGTGGAAGCGTTTGGCATTGCCGGGCATTTTTCCCTTTTACATCACTGGCGCAATTACAGCGGCTGGCGGAGCTTGGAACGCTAGTATTGTTGCGGAGTGGGTAAGCTGGGGTAATACAACTTTGGAAGCAACAGGCTTGGGTGAATATATTCAGGCGAGTACTAGAGCTGGGGATTTCCCTAAAATAGCTCTGGGTACTGCGATGATGTGTGTCTATGTACTGACATTTAATCACTTAATTTGGCGCCCGCTTTATCGACTGGCGGAAGAGCGCTTTCATTTCAATTGAGGCTGTT
>JACCSX010000220.1 GCA_013812775.1 Tatlockia sp.
AGCTAGCTGTATTTAATATTAGAGAATCAGGCGAAATTGATCTATTGTATGATACAAGTACTTCAACTAATAATTTCATCATTCTCGATCATTCACTAGTAGCAAAAATTTTTGATTGTTTACGCCAAAAAATCCTTGAGTTTATAAAACTTAATTTTGATGGGCCTAATCATCATTTCATGCTTATTAAAAATATGAGTGGCCTAACCCCCTATGATATTAAAGAAATTTACCCCACAGGAAAATGTGGAAAACGAGAGGTTGAGTCCAGTCAAATTCTAAAAGTATTTTCTAAAAATGAGAATTTGACTGAACCAGAAAATATGTTGAGTTATATTGAGCAAGGTGTTCTTGATTTGGCTAAGCTGCCCAAACATGTTTATTCTCTGGAAAGCTCAACAGCTATTTTAAAAGTTTTAGGTGAAATTCAATTTAATGCTATGGAAAAGAAATTAACAAAAGAAAACGTTCATCAAAGGTTAATTGAGGCAGAGACAAACTACAAAAATCCTTGGTCAGACGATACCTACAGAGCCTTTACGCAATACAGGATAAAATTTGAAGAGTCGATTGACGATGTAAATGATGATTTGGATTACTTCAAGAATTTAAAGGTAGGTTTCTAACTCACTCTCTGCTCCCCGGGTCTGACCAAAAATTTATATTAATAACAAGATGATACCCTACAAAATCCCCATATTTTTTTCTTAAAAGCTATTTTTGTGTCTAAATTAGCTTTTAATAAATAATGATCTTTGCCTCGATATCTAAGCAAATTTTTGCCGAAAAAGTTCTGTACCAATCACTTTATTTTCAGTCCAGAGAGGTTCTCTAGACAGTAAGAATAACGGTGAAATTAGCTAGCAATGGAATTACATTCTTAATCTTATCAAGTCGTGCGATGCGAAAATAATTTTTAATACCTTCGAGTATACATGGTAAGTATATTTTGTCAGATTAGAGTCAAAGGGTATAAAACAAAAGTGCCAACAAATTAATTTTTTAGCCCTATAATGACACTTTTTTCAAGTTAACAAGATGTCACTTTAGGTATACTCTAAATGCACAGCTATACAATAAAGGCTTTAGTTAGCGTTAATTTCAATAATTTTTTGTAATGGCTAAAAGGGTAGGGCTAAAAATCAATTGGCATCTATCGCAAGGCTGTACTCTATTGATAGCCTGTATTCATTTGTCTAATTACCTTGAAATTTTATATAAGTTGCATTATACTACCTTTGTAGCAAAATATTACAAAGGTGATTTATGGGTATTCCAATAAGGATTGATGAAACAATTTATAATGACGCAAAGAAAGTAGCTAAAGCTGAATTTCGTTCAATCCCAAACCAAATTGAATATTGGGCTAAATTGGGTAAATGTGCTTTAGATAATCCTGATCTGCCAATTGAATTCATAAAAGATACCCTCACATCTATTCTTCAAGATCGGTCATTAGCTGAACCTTTTAGCTTTGATGAGCAAGATAGTGAGTGAAATAGAAATATTACAGATGCCTTCTTTTAAAAAGGCGTATAAAAAACATCTACCGGATATCAAATTGAAGGTAGATGAGGCAATACATGCTATTACTGCTGAACCAAAACTAGGAGAGGAAAAGAAAGGGGATCTTGCAGGTGTTTTTGTCTATAAATTTAAAGTTAACAAACAAGAAATATTGTTAGCATATGAATGGAATCCCATCCTAAGAGTTTTGTTAGCTGTAGGAGTACATGAAAATTTTTATCGGGATTTAAAAAGGAAGTTTTAATTGGGGCGTGACAAGCAATGGAGGCAAGGCACTCTACGAAGAAATTAAAATTCGTTATTTAACAATATGATATAATGCTAGAGTTACTTTTCATTCCATTGCTTGCCACACCCATCACCTGTTGGTTGGCAACATTTTAAAACTTATTAATATTCATGAGGTTGACGTTGAGAATTCGGCGCAAATACGCCGTGAAAACGATTAAGTGGAATGGGGTTTTGTACCAAGGCCGTTAATCGGGCTATAAAATCCAAGAGTTCAAATATAATCCGTCGCTTCCTAGAAAATAAAAGTACTCAAAATTAAGTAATTGTCTCGTTGAACAGTAGGTTAATCGTGCCTGTTTTTTCGCCTGCGAATTTATTTTATTTAAACTTATCGTTTTTTTTGATATCATATAGCTCAAAAAATAGAACTTTAGGGTCGATGATGGAGTTTTTAAAGAAAATTAGTGCTGCTTTTTTTGGTCTGATCTTTTATCCCCTAAAATCGCTTTTTTGTAATTTGATCATTCTGATATTTAGTGAAATTGCAGTTACTATTGCCATGTTAGTAATTTTTGTCAAAAAAATAATAGAGACGATTTCTGATCCTAACTCCACGGGCAAAGACTATGGGTTACTCTTCGCGGTTGGGACAACATGGTTCTTTTTTCTTATACCGTTGCAAGTTGTTCTTCTTCCCGTAATTATCATCATAACTGGCTTAGCAGATCTGTTCATAACTGCTTATTATGGAGCAAAAGAAGGCTATCAAAAGGGATTCTCCACGGTATTAAATCGTTTGCTTTATGAATTTGCCTATTTCAGTTTTTTTTCTAAAAAATTATATTCTTCAATCGTTGAAAATAACCTTCGAGAAGCAGGATTAATACCGCAAGAAATTGAAGAGGAGGTAGAACCTGAAGCTGAGGATGAACATTTGTATTTGAATGATGAAGGGTACAATAATGTTGTTAATCTGCTATATCAACAGGCCTTAAATGAGCAACAAAATGCAGCTAAAAAAACCTATCCAGAAGTGATAGAACTTCTTGAGAAAAATGGGGAATCCAATAGGGAATTTATCCCTTTATCTCAGGAAGAAATAAGTCTCGCAAAGAATTTTAATATCCTTACAACTATTTTGGAAAAATATCAAGAGCTGAACGAGACCCTCATCGAACTCGATGAAGCCCTAAATAAAAGAGAAAAAGCTGTAGATGATTTGGAACTAATGTGTTCGCTTATCTATATGCCAATTAATAAGCCGGCTTTACTCGTCACACAATACTTAAACGATCAAAATAAATGGTCATCTATCCCCGGACGTTCCAAAATTATCGATAAACCTTCTTTTGTAAATTGGGTTTTAAATAATCGAACGCATCCAACAACTAAAGAGCCTTTAGATCAACCTAGAAGGATAAAGATTGATAACATTGAAAGACAAACTCGTTATTGTTTGGTTAATTATCAGAATAAAAATGATGCGCTAGAACTTATAGATGCCACGGAAACTATTCGCGAGATACTCGATCCCCCCTTAACCTTTGATAGAGCTATAGGCCATATTTCTGGCTATCTAATGTCATTTTTCCAATACCAAAGCCCAGAACCCCCTTCTCAAGAAACCATGCACAAGTTATCTTCTTAATCAAATTAACTACAAAATAACTTTCAGAGAAGAACAAAAAGAGTTCATTGATGTTCATATTAATCAGTTGAAAAAAATCAATAAAGCTATTTCTTCTGAGGATGAAATCTTAGAAGCTTCTAATGAAATCAATGACAACCCTGATGAATTCTTTGAGGACTTTGAGTTAGAAATTTTGGAAGCTGAGGATGAAATCTTGGAAGCTGAGGATGAACCGAATGAAACTACCGACATATTTGATATATCCCGCTCGGATCAATTTGAAAAATTAGATACATATTATCTGAATACAATACGCGAGGATAAACGTGATCATTCATTTCTTGGCTGCTTTAAATTCAAAGTGGATAAAGCAGGCACCTTGCTTGGGTTTCTTAACGATCTTCGTCACCTTGAAAACCCACTCCAGGTGAAAGACTATTTGATTAATTTTTATAGAACAAAAAATAGCTCTGCTGACTCCCCTTTTAATATATTGAATAAAGGTCAAAATATAACCTCCCGATTTTTTGGGCTGAAAACCACAACGATTGAATTAATTGATGATTTGGCGCGTTCATTCAATATTGATCTGAAGGCAATAGAAAATGAGATACCTTACGAACAAGCCTTGAATCTTGATTGCTAGGATAAACTAGCAGGGATGCAAACCTCTTTCCTAAGAATATGCTCGCTCAACAAAAAAACAGCAGTTTTTATATATATTGACCGTACAAAAATGCTAAAGTCCTGTGTTTTTAACTGACTTAAATAAACCATGACAAAAGAGCACATTTTGGCACTGCAAAAAGCGATTGAATCCAATAACTTGCAATATATCCACCAGCTATTAGCATGCGACACAATCGATTGGATGACTACTCCACTGAAAAATGGGTTGTACGCTATTCACTATGCGGTTCGCCATGGAAAGCTTGAAATAGTTAACTTGTTACTTGCTAAGAATCCAGCCTTAATAAATTCCATTTCTGGCTTGGGGCACACTCCGATTCTTTGGGCCGCGGCCAAGGGATATACAGATATAGTGGACTGTTTAGCTCAAAAGGGCGCTAATTTGAATTACGCAACCGATTGTCCAGATACTGCGGAACATGATAAAACCCCGCTGTTTTGGGCTATTGAAAACAATCACCTTGATACAGTTAAATGTTTACTTAAACATGGCGCAGATTTCACGTTAGTATTTAATAATCCTCAATGCGAGGAAGATGGATTTTTTGCAATTCATTCTGCTATTAAACAGGGCTGCCTGGACATTTTTAACTATTTAGTTCCTCTTTATTCCTCTAATTACCTGTTAGGTAAAAATAAGTATCATTATATTCATATTGCAGCACTTTATGGTCAGCTTGAAATAGTTAAAACCTTAATAAAACAAAACCCTGCTTTGCTTGAATTTAAAGATTGCTACAGCCAAACCCCACTATTATTAGCATCCAGGGAAGGACAAAACGAGGTTGTGAAATACCTTCTCTCCCAAGGTGCGGATTTTACCGTTAGAACCAAGCGTCCAGACTCAGAAGATAATAATAAGACAGCCCTGCAATTGGCAAAGTCTGGTTGCCATTATAAAACAGCAAACTCTTTAATTTTAAAGATAACCAAGGAAGAAGAAAGCGCAGTTCTTTCAATGATTAAAAATGGGGAGCAAGCCTTGGAACTAATGCTGGAAGAGCCCCGCTTTATCAAAACGCTGTTAAAAAATTCCAGGATAGTCAAGTTAAT
This sequence comes from Tatlockia sp., assembly GCA_013812775.1. Lineage (GTDB taxonomy): Bacteria > Pseudomonadota > Gammaproteobacteria > Legionellales > Legionellaceae > Tatlockia. The sequence continues at coordinate 5,132 of JACCSX010000220.1, forward strand.
TAATGAGGAAGGATCTTGCGACACTAAAATTCAGCCAATGGAATGGTATATGCCGTCTACTGGCAAGCGACTATCCTTTTTTGCCTCCGTAGATAAATTTGAAGAATCTTCCTACCGATTTACGCAGGTTAAAAAGCTTGCCGAAGGAAAATCTGGTGGGGTACGGCTCTTTGAAAATGCTGAGGGCCAAAAAATTGCAGTAAAATCCCCTATAAATGATTATCTTGGGTTGAATGCTTTTCAAATTAAACTATTACATGGAAGAATGAAAAGGGAATTCAATTTTTATAAACTCGCTTATCCAGATGATAATGAGCTATCGAGGTTATTTAAAATAGGTAATGAAGAAATTTATACAAATCGATTTATAATGCCTTTCATAGAAGGAGAAGAGGCCGATAAATTTATATCCAAAATTTCTTGTACATTCCAATTAGCCAAAATTGTGCTGCAACTGGCTATTGAGATCAATCGAATTCATGAAATTGGTATCTTGCATGGCGATTTACACAAAAAAAATATTTTGATCCAATCTGATTTTTCTGTCCGTATTATAGACTTTGGACGGTCCTATTTTCTAAATGAAAAAAGCATGAATTCTATGGCCGTGGGTCCTAGAGGTACTCTCTGGTATGCCCCTGAGCTCTTCCGCGATAAAACGTTAAAACCAGATACAAGTCAGGATGTTTTTTCCTTTGGTTGGTTTTTAAATAAAGAGCTTACAAATCATCCAGCCCACCAGCAATTTTTTGAGTTATTTCCTTCTGTTAAAACATTTTTCCTTTGCGCCCAAAGTTTAATTGCAAAGCAGCGTCCTTGTTTAGAATTATTCTGCAAGATGCTCATGAAAGAAATAATTGAAAATAGTGCGAAAAGCGCTGATGAACCAAAGTGTATCATTCGCTGCTAAGGCCACAGGGAAAGTGGTTTGAACTTTCCCTGTGGATGCTGCATGCGTTCATCTGGGTTCTCAGTCAATAATGCTCCTATTAAGCAGTTAATCCAGAGGCATAGGCTATTTCAATAGCCTCAATTTCTTTAGCAGCCAACTCAGACCCATCATCCATGGCGGTATTAAACCAGGCTGCCAGGATCTTTTTCGCTAAATCCTGGGTAAGAAGACGATTTGATAAAGCTAAAACATTGGCTCTGTTCCAGAGTCTTGCACCAGCTGCGGTTTGCTCATCTGTGCATAAAGCTGCTCTTATTCCTGGAATTTTATTAGCAACAATAGAGATTCCAGTACCAGTCCAACAGAAGAAAATACCTTCTTCACAGAGTCCTTGGCTTATAGATTCAGCAGCAGCTCGGCCTGCTGCTATCCAGGACTCATTGTTGCCTGAGTTAATTGCGCCAAATAAAACAACTTCATGCCCTAGCTGCTTTAGTTCCTGTACTACAAACTCATTGACTGGAAAAAGCTCATCACTGACCACTGCAATTTTCATTTTTTATATCCCTTTATTTACCCAGCAACCATGAAAACCATAGGGTAC
>JACCSX010000229.1 GCA_013812775.1 Tatlockia sp.
CTCGAACCGTCAGCCTCGATCTTAATTCGGCAAGGAGCTAAAAAAATGTATTTAGAAGGGAGGCAGGTCAAGAAAATTATGAAATGTTTTTTTTGCACTTTGCATAAGTAGATAAACCTTGCCAATCTTTATTTATCAGCGCTTCTTTCCACGAGTCCTCCGTTTATTTGTCTCACTGCATTGAGTGCTTCTTCGTCCCGTGAAATAACTTTTATCACTATTACAGAATATATACCCAAAACATTTTCAACCCGCTTATTTTATTTTTATAATTTGATAAGACGCTTGCGGCCTCTTCCAAAAAAAAAGCATTTAGCTCTTCTAATGAGGAAGATCGAGGCTGACGGTTCGAGACGTCGCTACTCGCTCCTCCTCACCGCGAACGGTATTTTAGGCATTCATTAACCCCGAGCCCCTGAGGCCCTCGAAGGACAGCGCGAATGGTTATTTTAGGCATTCATTAAACCCGAGCCCCTGAGGCCCTCGAAGGACAGCGCAAACGGTATTTTAGGAATTCATTAAACCCGAGCCCCTGAGGCCCTCGAAGGATAGCGCGAACGGTCTTAGAATCTACAAACTCCTACCATCCCTTAGACGTGCAGATCTGTTCATAGGCCTTGGTAATTTTTTGAGTTTTATCATTGGCGATTTTGATCATTTCTTCGGGCAAGCCCTGAGCAATTAACTTATCAGGGTGATTGCGACTGATTAATCGCCTGTAAGCCTTTTTGGTTTCTTGTTTATTAGCATTTGGATCTAATTCCAGAATTGCATAGGCATGAGCTAAGGAATTATATCTGCTTTGCTGGCCCCCTTGATTGCCACGACTGCGATTATGATTGTGAGAATTTTGATAGTTTTCCTGCCGTTGAGAAGATCTATGCTGTCCAAAATCCTCATAAAAGCGGTATTGCTCATGCAAGGGGGCAAATCCCATGCGTCGAAAAATAATATCAAGGGTATGTATTTTTTTCTCGGAAAAACCATCTGTCTGAGCGGCACGGTACTGAATATCCATAAATAATTTTAATAATTCAGGATTATCGTGGCAGTTTTCTTTTAAAGTACCCAGCATTCTATCCAAATCAAAATCAGCAGCCTTTCCCTCGTTAAAAAAATTCTGTGCAGCCTTTTTTTGGTCGCGATTTAAGCCCATGTCCTGCATGAGCGTAGTTGCCATATTTATTTCCTGCTGAGAAACACGCCCATCTGCTTTAGCAATATGACCTATCACTGAGAAAGTTGCCTCAAAAAAGACGCGCTGAATATGTTGGCGTTTTTCCACATGAAAGAACCAATAAGGACGGCTGTAATGATCAAGCATAGAGCGATCAATAAGATTCCCTATAAGGATTCCAAAGAGCGCACCAGCAGAGCCTTCCACCAAATAACCAAGAACGGCACCAATTATTTTCCCCCACCAACGATTGCTAGTAAAGAAGTCACGAAGATTCATCAAATCATATTTCCAGTAGTCTAAGGCTAATTTTAGCTCTAAAACCTTATCGGCGTCACTTTAATTCAATCAGGCTCAAACCTCTTTTACATTGGAAACAAGTAGCATTGGCTCCTAGTAGACTGAAACTGCTTTTTACAGGATAATTAAGGGCTGTTTATATTTACTAGCGCCAAGCCTTGCATTGTAAACAGACCCTATCCTTTTTGAAAAGAGACGTTTATGCGCCGGTTTTATTCTGCTTTAATGGTTTTGTTAACTCCCTATCTTTTATTACGTCTCTGGTTTAAAGGACGAAGTTTACCTGCTTATCGAACGCGCATTGCTGAACGTTTCTCTCTTGATAAAAGACCAGCTGAGAAAGTTGATATCTGGGTGCATGCCGTTTCTCTCGGCGAGGTCATAGCAGTCACTCCTTTGATTGATGAATTGCTTAATAAACAATGGCGGATTCTAATCACTACAATGACGCCGACCGGGGCTGAGCGGGTAAAGGCTCGTTTTGGTGACAAAGTGAGTCATCGTTATGTTCCTTATGATTTGCCCTGGGTTTTGCGCCGCTTTTTTAATAAGGTGCAACCGCGCTTAGGCCTCATAGTTGAGACAGAACTGTGGCCTAATTTAATCCATTTTGCCAGGAAAGCTAAGGTACCTCTTTTTCTCATCAATGCTCGCTTAGCAGAGCGCTCTTATCAAGGTTATAAAAAAGTAGATTTTCTATTTAAACCCTTACTCAATCAGTTTAACGCTATTTTTGCTCAATCTGAGGATGATGCGAAACGGTTTAAGGCCTTAGGTGCAGATGATTCCAGAGTGAATGTATTAGGAAATATGAAATTCGATTTACAAACACAGAACATCAATGCTGAAATATTTTTAAAATTACAGGACCGTTGGGGAAATCAACGCCCGGTTGTCATGGCCGCCAGCACACATGATGATGAGGAATCGCAACTGCTATCGCCGCTGAAAAAATTACAGGCAGGCTTGACTAATATGATTTTGCTCATCGCACCACGCCATCCGGAGCGATTTCAAAAAGTATATCAATTAAGTAAGGAGCTGGGTTTTAACACCGGCTTACGTTCGAAGGTAGAGACCTTGACACCGGACAATGAGGTTGTAGTTCTTGATTCTTTGGGCGAGCTTATGGGTTTTTACCAAATTGCTGATTATGCCTTTGTAGGTGGAAGTTTTGTTCCAGTGGGTGGTCATAATGTCCTCGAACCCATTGCAATGAAGGTTCCGGTGTTTAGCGGACCGCATGTTCATAATTTTAAGACAATCTGCCGGGATTTACAGGAAGCTCAAGCAATAGAGCTTACAGAAAATGCTGACGATTTGGCCGATAGAATAATTGCTTTGCACCAAAATAAAGACAAAAAGAAAAGCCTTGTCTCAAACGCGACTTCTGTCCTTGAAGCAAATAAAGGCGCTGTTGGGCGTTATGTGGCCAAGGTGGAAGCGATTTTAAATTAAGTTAAGACAATGATGGAAAATAAACGATTTGTTATTTTTAAAACCATGGCCATATTAGCTGGCTATCAGGCTTTATAATTTTATCCTCTGGCGAAATCAAAGAAATTAGTCGATGTTTAAAGTTTAGCTATACTTAAATGTATATAACTTAGGCATGTTGGAGAGATTATGTGGGAAAAAAATGAGAATCTTCCACAAAAACTCAAAAATGCTCAAAATATTAAAAATCCTGTTGAGAAAAATAAGCTCTACATTCAACTACTTACTCGAATGATCGAGGAATTGGGTGGAAGTCCTACAGGTGAGGGCTTTTCATTCTCGCAAATATTGTTCAGCATATCCAACATCTGGGGTGAATCTACTGATATATTTTCTGATGATCTCGACAAGATTGAAACTAAAGATGATTTTATCTCTCTACTCAACAGAATGTTAAGCACCCTTAAAGAAAATGAGAACGCTGAGAATTTAAGTTCCAAAGCAATAAATAAACTAAGCTCGATTTATCAACAACAAATAGAGGCGATGGAGGAGAAGCAGCAACTTAGTCAAAAATTAAAAACATCCGCAGGAAAATATTATCTCCTGGTTTCGATGATTGAGACTTTTATCGACGAATATGATCAAAACTATAAAGTAAACCTCATAGCCATCAATGATAGACCTGAAGTAAAGCGGTTAGATAATGATTTCACCAGCCTAGAGCTACGAAAAAATAGAATTACCTCAGAAACTATAGTGAATCCACAAAGTCAAAGCCTGCAAGATTTAAACCACCAATTAGAGACTATTAATGAAGCAATAAACAAATTAGAAGAAATTAAAGAGAAATTGAGCCTAAGATTGGAGGCGATTAATAAAATTATAGATACGAATAGAGCAACAACAACTCCTACAATTGAAATAATAACTAAAACTACAAAAGTTTTAAATAATTTGAGATCTCAGAAAGAGCTAGCTAAAGAACAAGAGTTAAAAGTAGAAGAGGCCAGGGCCAAGAGTCAACAAGCTAGTGAAGAACTCAATAAATATATTTTAACTCTTAATATAGTTGAGGAGACAATCCTTTCCTACCCAAATTTAGAGAATAACTCAGAGATAAAAGCTGATTCCAGGGTGCGTACATTTTATGAGGACGGGCAAAAATTAATAGCTGGGAAGATTCTTAATAAAGGGTTTCCAGAGAACCCACAGGAGATTAAGGATCTGGAAGAATTCAAAACGGCATTGGTTGCCAATCTAAAAAATTTACAGGATGCTATCACCACAGCAGAAGAAAAAAATAGACAAGATGCAGGGCAATTAGCTCTAAAAGAGATAAATGACAAAATTGACGCGCTGGTTAGCTTTAATGAAAAAATTGCTAAAAACCCGATTTACTCTTCAATTATTAATTTGAAAGAATTTAATGAAAAACTTGAGACTATTAAAACAGGGGCTTCTCAATTCAAAGATTATTCCTTGAAAAATATAGATTCTGCGCAAAAAGAGGCAAACCTTTTGTTGAATAATTTATCACCCAATGAAGCTCTTAAAGAGGTAAATAACAGCATTTACTCCGTTGTAACACAAATGCGAATAAATCTTGACGATTTAAAAGTGAAAAAGTCAGATCTTCTCAAGAATGTTGCACAATTTGGCCTTGGTAATCTTGAAACCAGGCTTGAAGCATTAGAGAAATTAAGTTCTAAAATGGAAGATAGCTATGAGTTATTTAACCTGGATTTGAATGAAATAAAAGAGTTAAACTCTGCAATACAAATAGAAATTAAAAAGGCGAAGTCTTACGAATTAATAATAAAGGAAAGAGCGAGCTCTCCTGAAATTGACTATCTGCAAAAACTTTTGGATGAAATGGATAAGGCAAAGGTCCTTAGAACAAATGAAATCAAAGCAAATGAAATCCCGGATGATCCAATAATAAAAATTCTTAATACTTTGAGTAGTCTACTTATTGGTAAAAGAGACAGCTATCTAAATGTGGAAGATATCAGTACTAGCCAGCTAGTATTCATTGATGATTTTATATCTACAATGAATACCGTTTTAAAAGAAAAGGTATTACAAAAATTGACTGATACAACATCAAATATTTTTGTGGATTTTATTAACGTAATGGATTCAATAATAGAATCTATTAAATCATTTATAGCTGAGAATTTAGATACAAAGAATTATAAAAAATCGTCCTATAAACCGCAATTTTGGCCATCAGCGCTTGAACAAAAGATGGTATCTGATGTTGCGAAGACTTTAGATTCCCTTCAGGATTTGCAAGAAAATTTACAGGAAACTGTGAATAATCAGAAGGTAGTGTTCAAATAAGTGTGTCAGCTCTTTAAGAATTGTTATAATTTTTACAAATAGGAGAGCTGTAGCATGAATAATAAAGAAATAGATTTAGCTAATTTTGATTTCAGTCAATTTCAAACCG
>JACCSX010000230.1 GCA_013812775.1 Tatlockia sp.
TTACTTGGTGGTTTTAAAGTATCCTACTCCTATAGCTTTGTCTGACAAAATGCGTAAGGATTAAAATGAAATTGCTAGTTATTTTAATTTGTTTGTTAAGTGAGCGTTATCTTGTACATGCTTTGTCATATCTGCGCTTCACTTGGTTTTCTTCTTATTGTAATAAAATTTATCAATATGTTGGCCATAGCCCCTTATTACAAAACCCCAAAATCTTGTTGGTTATTATTGTAGTGCCTTTATTAGTTCTGGCAGGAATAGCCTTTTATATAGCTGATTACCTGTTTTTTGGCCTGTTTACTTTTCTGCTTAATTTGCTGATATTCTATTATTGTTTAGGTCCTGTTAATCCTTTTTATCCGGTTCGAACAGAGGTTGAAAGTGACAATACCGAAGTAGCTGCGGGATACTATTTTTCTCAGGTAAATGGGCAGTTATTTTCAGTTATCTTTTGGTATGTAGTTTCAGGTGTTGTAGGTGTCCTGGTTTATAGGCTTATTTCTTTATGCCGGGAGCAGGAATTAACAGCTACTTTAGCTACACAAATTACTAATTTCCTTGATTGGATTCCTGCAAGACTTACCCTGCTTCTTTATTTGCTAGTTGGCAATTTTCAAAAAGGATTTCATTTTTACGTGCAAAAATTCCTCACCTCTCCAGAGTATAATAGCCAATTTTTATCGGAGGGAGGGCTTTTAGCAGCACGCACTAATGAAAGCGAGCCAGTACAGCTCCCTTACGCTGAAAGTCTGGTGGAGCATGCAATAATCGTGTGTGTAGTCATTCTTGCGCTATTTACCTTGGGTTCCTGGATGTAGATTGTGAAAGATGCTCTTAGACCGGATAAGAGTTATAGTAGAAGTTGTTGATTTTATGACGAAATGAGCGAATCATGAAAAACCTGGTAAATCGAATTGTAATAGGGTGCTGTTTCCTTATTATGGTATCCTGTTTGCATAATCGTCCACCGACAACTAATGCAAGCTGTGCAGCGACATGTGTAAACCGATTAACGACTTGTACCAAGGTATGTCGTAATGATTGCCCACAATGTATTGTCGCTTCGAATAAGAAAACTGCCAGAAATTATGATAAATATGTACGTGAACAATGTATTAAAGGCCAAATTATCGCACTTCAGTTGAATTCCTTCCGTGATCCACTACAATGCCGAAAAATTACCTGTAATTGCCCGGCTGATTACGAGGTTTGTCTGCAGTCTTGTGGTGGGCCGGTAATCCAACGTTTACAACATGTACCACTTAGTAGCTCTACTCTATAACCTGCGTTAGAATAGAGGATTTGCTTTTCGGTAAAGCCGTTTACGGTTAGGGCAACCTGAAAGAGTTTAAAGAGGAAAACATTCATGGCACAAGAACATAGTAAAGATATGGACCCAACAGAAACACGTGAATGGCTGGAGGCCTTAAAAGCTGTTTATGATAATGATGGTAGCGAACGGGCAGCCTTCCTGATTCAGGAACTTATAAATAAGGCAAATGCTGAAGGAATAAATCTATCTACTACAACAAATACTCCTTATCGGAATACGATAAAAACACATGAAGAAAAACAATTACCTCCTGATGAAGGAATAGGCAGGCGCATCAACGCGTTAATTCGCTGGAATGCAGTTGCCATGGTTTTGCGCGCAGGAAAATATGCGCCTGAACTTGGTGGCCACATTGCCTCTTATGCATCCTCCTCAACGCTATATGAAACCGGTTTTAATCATTTTTTCAAGGGCCCTAATGGCAGCAATGGCGGTGATTTAATCTACATTCAAGGTCATTCATCACCAGGCATCTATGCAAGAGCTTTCTTGGAAGGACGTTTGTCTGAACAGCAGTTGGATAAGTTCCGTCAAGAAGTTGAAGTAGATGGTCTTTCTTCTTATCCACATCCTTGGCTAATGGGTGATTTTTGGCAATTTCCCACTGTCTCAATGGGTCTTGGTCCCCTGCAAGCTATTTACCAGGCTCGTTTCCTTAAATACCTTGAAAATCGTGGTCTGATTAAGGCCGAAGGTCGCAAGGTTTGGGCTTTCCTCGGCGATGGCGAAATGGATGAGACAGAATCAGTAGGGGCTTTATCCATTGCCGCCCGCGAAAAGCTGGATAACCTGATTTTTGTCGTGAACTGTAATCTGCAAAGACTTGATGGTCCTGTACGCGGTAATAGCAAAATTATTCAGGAATTAGAGAGTCTTTTCCGAGGCGCAGGTTGGAATGTTATTAAAGTAATCTGGGGCGGACGATGGGACCCATTATTTGCTCGGGATAAAACCGGTATTATGCAGAAACGTATGGAAGAATGCGTTGATGGTGATTATCAAGCTTATAAAGCAAAAGATGGGAAGTATGTCCGAGAACATTTCTTCAGCCAATACCCCGAGCTGAATAAGCTTGTTGAAAATATGTCCGATGAAGATATCTGGCGTTTAAATCGTGGCGGTCATGATCCACAAAAAGTCTATGCAGCCTATGCTCAAGCTGTAGAACATAAGGGTAGTCCGACGATTATTTTAGCTAAAACAATCAAGGGCTATGGAATGGGTGCTGCTGGTGAAGGGCAAAATATAACTCACCAGCAAAAAAAGATGACTATTGAACAGTTACGGGCTTTTCGTGATCGTTTTAGCATCCCCGTCAGCGATGATAAAATTACAGATATTCCTTTTTATCGCCCAGATCCAGATAGTCCAGAAGTCCGCTATCTACACAAGCAACGCGAAGCCTTAGGCGGTTTTTTACCGGCACGCAGCTCTGATTTCACCCCTTTAAAAGTACCGGATTTGTCAGCCTATTCTGCTCTTACCAAAAGTTCAGGTGATCGGGAAATTTCAACTACCATGGCTTTTGTACGTATTCTTTCAATGTTATTAAAGGACAAAGAACTCGGGTCAAGAATTGTTCCTATTGTTCCAGATGAGTGTCGTACCTTTGGTATGGAAGGGTTGTTCCGTCAGATAGGTATTTATTCACCCGTTGGCCAATTGTATACACCAGTTGATCATGAACAGGTAATGTATTATCGCGAAGCAAAAGACGGTCAAATCCTTGAAGAAGGAATTAATGAAGCCGGCGCTTTTTGTTCCTGGATTGCCGCGGCTACTTCCTATAGTTCAAACAAATTAGCAATGATTCCTTTTTATATCTATTACTCTATGTTTGGATTTCAACGCGTTGGGGATTTGGCCTGGGCTGCCGGTGATATGCAAGCACGTGGATTTTTGTTAGGCGCTACCGCCGGACGAACAACACTGGCTGGCGAAGGTTTACAACATCAGGATGGTCATAGTCACCTGATGGCCGCAACAATTCCCAATTGCAAAGCCTATGATCCTACCTTTGCTTATGAGCTTGCGGTGATCATTCAGGATGGACTCCATCGAATGTATGAAAAACAGGAAAATATGTTTTATTACATTACGTTGATGAATGAAAACTATACTCATCCCGATATGCCGAAAGACGTTGAAGAAGGTATCATCAAGGGAATGTATCTTTTAGAAGAAGGTGCAAAAAATACTAAAAAACATGTACAACTTCTAGGTAGTGGCACTATTTTAAGGGAAGTCATTAAAGCTGCAAAAATGCTGGAGCAGGATTTTGGAGTAAGCGCTGATATCTGGTCTGTGACCAGTTTTACAGAGTTGAGACGTGATGGGTTAGCAGTTGAGCGCTATAATCGTATGCATCCTGATGCTACCCCACGAGAGGCTTATGTAACCAAACTTCTCGCTGAACGTAGGGGTCCCATTATTGCAGCAACAGATTACATGCGACTTTATGCTGATCAGATTCGACCCTTTGTTACAGCGCCTTTCACCGTGCTTGGCACTGATGGTTATGGCCGCAGCGATACACGAGAACGTTTGCGCCATTTCTTTGAGGTGGACGCTAAATTTATCGTTCTTGCTGCCTTGGAAGATCTGGTAAAAAAAGGTGAGATGCCAAAATCAAGTCTTAACGATGCGATGAAGCGTTACAGCATTAATAATGAAAAACCAGATCCAGTGACTCTTTAAATTAAAGGTCCTTGGGCTTGACTAGAAATTTATCCTGGAAAAAGTAAAACGCTTTTTCTGGAATTATATAGACAACACTATAATTTATCGCTTTTAAATTGCAGTGTACCTGTTTGCTGAGGATAAG
>JACCSX010000237.1 GCA_013812775.1 Tatlockia sp.
ATACGGTATCCTTGATTGTGTAATACTTCTGCAATGCCGCACATACCGACACCACCAATGCCTATAAAATGAATTTGTTCTACTCTTCCCATCCTTGGTGACAAAAACTGATCTATGTTATCCATAGAGTTCCCCTTTATTATGATGTTGGCGTCCGCAATCCTAGCGCCTGCCAACGATTTTCATGATCAATGCGCAACAGCAGCGCTATAACCACACAATTAATAACCATAGAGGCACCGCCATAACTTAACATCGGTAATGTTAAACCTTTGGTTGGCAACAACCCTGAATTGACCCCCATGTTAATAGCAGCTTGCAAGCCCAGCCAAAACGTTAAACCATAGGCAGTAAATGCGGGAAATAACCGTTCCTGGCTGTAGGCTGTAAAGCCAATCATCAAACCTCGAACAACAAGTATACAATACAAAATCAGGACTAGCGAAACACCAATCAATCCTAACTCTTCTGCCAGTACAGCAAATAAAAAATCCGTGTGTGCTTCAGGCAAATAAAATAATTTTTGCACAGAGTCACCAAGCCCAACACCTAGCCAACCTCCACGTCCGAAAGCAATAAGCGATTGGGTCAGCTGATAACCTGAATTAAATTGGTCCGCCCAGGGATCAAGAAATGCAGTCAGACGCGCCACACGATAGGGAGAGGAGAGGGCGAGCATTGCAAGACTACAGCAAACAACAAACATCAAGCCCAGGTAATAGCGCAGTCTTACTCCGGCTAAAAATAGCATGGCCATAATTGTCCCGGTTATCACCACAGTCGCGCCAAAATCGGGCTCCATTAATAGCAAAACTGATACCATTGCAAGGATAATCATGGGTTTGATAAAGCCCAGGATAGACTGACGTACAGCTGTTTGCTGACGCACCAAATAACCTGAGACATAGAAAATCATCGTCATTTTAGTCAATTCAGAAACTTGAATTCCTATGGGACCAAAAGCAAGCCAACGCCTGCTGCCATTCACCGAACGTCCAATACCCGGCACCAAAACAAGCAGGAGCATAACAAAACAAATCAGTAACAATGGCATGCTCAATCGTTCCCAGACTGAACTATCTATACGCATTATCACAATTGCGGCCATAAACCCTGCAAATAAATAACAGGATTGACGAATTAGAAAATGAAAAGGTTGGTGATAGTATTTTGCTGAAATCATGATCGAGCTTGAGGCGACCATCATTAAACCAATAATCAATAAACCAAGTACTGCCCCCATTAACCATTTGTCATAAAGAGCAATGGGTTTATTCGTGGGTTTGCCACGTTGATTATAATGTCGAGGTTGCATTGTGCTCACAAGTTATTCACCAAATTTGCAAAGGATTCGCCACGGTGATTAAAATCACGGAACATGTCAAAACTTGCGCAGGCTGGCGAGAGTAATACCACATCTCCAGGCTTGGCCTGTGATTTTGCAAGGGAGACGGCATTTGCCAACGAGGACGCATGCAGAATCGGCACGACATCAGATAAGGCGTCTTGAATTTTATCCGCATCTTCACCAATCAAAACGACGGAGCGGACATAATCAGCTACAGGCGTTCGCAGTTCTGTAAAATCTGCTCCTTTGCCTATCCCACCAGCAATCAAAACAATCTTTCCTTGCATGGAACCTCCTATTCCAGAAATGGCAGAGATAGCTGCGCCTATATTTGTTCCTTTGGAGTCGTTAATCCAATCAACCCCGCCTAAATTTCTAACCCACTGAGAACGATGTGGCAAACCTGTAAAAGATTCTAATACTTTAACCATAGCTTGGCGAGGAATGCCAGCAGCTTCGGCCAGGGCGCAGGCAGCAAGTGCATTTTGCCAATTATGTTTACCTTTAAGGCGAATACTGTCAATTGACAATAAAAGCTCATTTCCTTTGGCAAGATAACTAAGACCATTTTTCTCGCTAATTCCCCATTGTCCTTCATCTCTGGGTAAATCCAGACCGTAACTGGTCAGAATGGCTTGGTTTTCTTCATTTTTGACCTTAGGTCTTGTCTGCTGATCTTCACGGTTATACAAAAGAAAGCTGGCCTGATTATAAATACGTTGTTTGGCCGCAACATAGGCGGCATAGCTATGGTGTCTGTCTAAATGATCTGGAGAAATATTAAGGATAGTAGCTGCAACAGGTTTTAAAGAGTCTGTTAAATCCAGTTGGAAACTGGACAATTCTAAAACCCAGAGATCATAGTTTTTCTCGTCATCCAAAAGATCGAGAACTGGTAAACCAATATTACCGGCAATTGCAACTGACAGACCCGCTTCTTGCGCCATCTCGCCAACTAAAGTGGTTACTGTTGATTTGCCATTGGTGCCAGTAATAGCTATGACTGCTGTTTTCAATTCTCGAGCAAGGCATTCAATATCCCCATAAACAGGAATTTTCAGTTTAGAAGCTTGTTGCAAAAAGGGCTCATCGAGAGCTACTCCAGGGCTAGTTATAATTGCCGCTAATTGGTCATAGATTGCCGAAGGTAAATCACCCAAAAACACGTCTACCCCTGGAAATTCCTTCTTGAAATCCTCTAAATTAGGGACAGTATGGCGAGTATCGAATACAACAAACGGCTTGTTGCGTCGATGCAGATAACCAGCAATCGAATGGCCTGTTTTTCCTAAACCTGCGACCAGATAGAGTGATTTGCTCATGAACGCTTCCCTTATCGTAATTTTAAAGTTGCTAATCCACAGAGCACGAAGACAACGGTAATAATCCAAAATCGCACGATTACCTTAGGCTCTGACCACCCTTTTAACTCAAAATGATGGTGTAAGGGCGCCATTAGAAATAAACGTTTACCACCAGTATATTTGAAATAGCCTACCTGCAAGATCACAGACAAAGTCTCAATCACAAACAAACCACCCATGATTAACAGTACTAATTCCTGTCTAACTACAATAGCTACTATGCCCAGAGCAGCTCCTAAAGATAAAGAACCGACATCACCCATGAAAACCTGAGCTGGATAAGAATTATACCAAAGGAAACCAAGACCTGCGCCTACCAGTGCCGAGCAAAAAATTGTCAGCTCACCGGTATTCGGTACATAGGGTATGCTCAAATAATGCGCATATAAAGCATTGGAACTAGCATAGGCAAAAACGCCCAAAGCACCAGCAACCATTACAATGGGCATTATTGCCAAACCATCAAGGCCGTCAGTTAAATTAACCGCATTAGATGCGCCGACTATGACAAAATATGCGAGAACAAAAAATAAAGGGCCAAGATTGATAATCAAATTCTTAAAAAAGGGTATCGTAAGCTGCGAATTAACAGGGATATCGTTACAGAAATAGAGATAGGTGACGGCAGCCATTGCAATTAGCGATTGCCAGAAATATTTCCAACGTCCCGGCAAGCCTTTCGAGTTTTTACCGACTACTTTGCGATAATCATCAATCCAGCCAACCAGACCAAAGGCGGTAGTCACTAACATCACCAACCAGAGAGCAGGTTGACGCAGATCGCCCCAAAGAAGGCAGCTTACCAAAACAGCTAACAATATTAACACGCCGCCCATTGTAGGGGTTCCGGCTTTTGATAAATGACTTTTGGGTCCATCATCACGAACCATTTGTCCAATTTGCAAATTTCGTAACCAATTTATCATAAGTGGACCGCAAAACAAGCCCACAAGAAGCGCCGTTAATGCAGCCAAAATAGAACGAAAAGTTAAATACTGGAACACTCTGAACGCATGATACTGTCCTTGTAATAGCTGCGTTAACCAATAAAGCATATTTTCTTCACCTCTAAAAAGAAAAAAGTAGTGCATGCCTAAATAAATCAATAAAGCCTTTATTTTCAAGCCGCCCAAAAAGCCGCCAATAATAGCATATACCCATTGGAAATGAAGTGACTGGAGTAAATCCTCCTAATCTAAATTTATCCGCTCATTCGACAAAATTATTCAACATCGCTGGGAAATGAAAATTATCCTAAACTTAGACCACTCCCATCAATTCAGCACAGCAATTGCTGTACAATTTTTTCCATTGATGCCGAGCGTGAGCCTTTTACCAATACTGTTGTATCTTTATCAAGTTTAGCGAGCAAATCTTGGGCCAACTCGTCCTGATTTTTGTAGTGTTTCGCTGTGGTACCAAAGGCATGCGAGCTATATTCACTATGATTGCCGCAGGTCAGCAGTAAATCGATACCTCGTTGGTAGGCAGCATGTCCTATTTCCTCATGATGCTGCTGAGTCCATGCCCCAAGCTCTCCTAAATCACCCAAGACCAGAATTCGTCGTCCCTGGCGTGCGGCAAGAACATCAACGGCAGTTAAAACCGAATGCAGATTTGCATTATAAGTATCATCAATAATAATGGACTCGTTTTTGCCGTTTAGAAAGGTCATGCGCCCGGCAACACCGCGAAACTGCTTTAGTCCTTCAACAATATCATCCAAAGAAATTCCCACCGCAAAACAACAGGCAGCCGCAGCCAGTGCGTTGCGCACTGTATGCTCACCCGGTATTCGCAGTACTAGCTTTGCATGGCCGATGGGTAATACCAGTTCAAAATGAGCGAAACCTTGGGGATCAAATGAAAGATCACGGGCGTAAACATCGGCGGGTTTGGTTAAGGAGTAACGCAACACCTTTTTGTTAGTTAAAATACCATCCCAAAAATGGGTGTAATTGTCATCGGCATTGACTACAGCCAAGCCATCATCAGAGAGTCCCTGATATATTTCTCCCTTGGTCCTGGCAACCCCGTCAATGGAACCAAAACCTTCAATATGCGCCGGCGCGATATTATTAATTAAGGCTACCTGCGGTTTAACTACGGCAACTGTGTAAGCAATTTCTCCAGGATGATTAGCGCCCAGCTCAAACACGGCATAACGGTGTTCTGGTTGCAATTGAAGTACCGATAAAGGAACGCCTATATGGTTATTTAAATTTCCAGGCGTAGCATGGGCCGGTTTAGGTAAAATGGAAGCAATCATTTCCTTCACAGTAGTTTTACCATTACTCCCCGTTAATGCTATTACCGGGCAGTGAATCGATTTGCGATGATAGCTTGCAAGTTTTGCCAGTGCCTTCACAGTATCTTTTACAACAATTTGCGGAATGTCTATTTGCTTATTGGCCCGATTAGAAATAACAGCAACGGTACCTTTTGCAATGGCATCATCTATAAAATCGTAGCCATCAAAATTCTCGCCAGACAGAGCAATAAATAAATTTCCGGGCTTCATCTTGCGGCTATCGATGCAAATGCCTGTAATTAAGCTATCGTTAGGGAAAGTGCAGTTAAATAGTTTGGCGATATTAGTTAGATTCATAGGTAATAGTTATTGTTAAAAGAATAGTTTACTGATTATTCAAGAATCCCACCAGCCTTAGCTTAATCTAATATACTAAACCCTGAATTTTACTTCCAAACCTTAGATCCAACGGCAGGTTCTGGGGTAAGTGGTTATTACTGGGATTAGTATCCTGGCTTCCGCGGACAAGCCGCGGAAGAGAGAATAGATAGGAATTGGGGCCTATTAATCTTAAGAATGAGCGGCTTAAGCGAGAGCAGGTTCATTCTCTTCTATGTTTAGCAATTTGCGATAATGCTCCAAACTTGCTTCAGTTAATGGTTTCCGATTCTCATCAAGTAAATAGGTATCCAAACCATCGCTAAGTTGTTTTGCGGTTTCATACATAATATGAAAGCGCTCGGCATCTATTGTAGAATTACCAGACGCTTGCATGAACAGGCATAGTCCGCGGACAGAAAAAGCGCCTATATTATGTAAATCAAAGACACCGCTTGCAGTGGCCGCCGCAAGGCTGCAAAGGACCGGCCCTTGACCATTCGCATGTTGATGTCTATGAAACAAATTTGACTCTCCAAAACGTAAACCTGCTGCGAGTATGGTTTGTAACAATTCATAACCAGCCAGCTGTCGGTTTTCTTTCGCTAATAAGAACATCATCAAGGATTTACCCTTGTTATCCGAGAACTCAGATGTTTTTGTTTCAACTTTTGCATTAATGCGCGGAATTTTGCTGGCTGTTGTTTTTATGGTGATATTGTCGGGGGACTTTTCATCCGTCTGCAAATCATAATTGATTTTTCGCACAGCAATTATGTCATCGAAAGGTTTATTTTCCGTTTGCCCTAAAGCGGGTTGAACATTGTCAGGAGTTAAACTGCGACGTCTTGCTCTCATTAATCGGTCAATAGCAACTATGACTCCAATGAGTAAGAGTACATTAAGGATAAGACTCCAATTTGCCTGCATGATTTACTCCTGTTATGGGGCTAAGCTTCCGCCAGCGCTAAGGCTTCTTCTACATCAACTGCAACAATCCGTGATACGCCTGGTTCACGCATTGTTACTCCAATTAAATGGTCGGCTAATTCCATCGTTACCTTGTTATGGGTAATAAATAGAAATTGTACAAATTGCGACATTTCTCTTACTAAATTGCAAAATCGTCCCACATTCACATCATCTAAGGGGGCATCTACCTCATCCAACATGCAAAAGGGGGATGGATTTAGTTGAAAAATTGCAAAAACCAGCGCAACCGCCGTCATTGCCTTTTCTCCTCCTGATAACAAATGGATGCTAGAGTTTCGTTTTCCCGGAGGTTGAGCCATTACTACAACCCCAGCTTCTAACAGGTTATCACAAGTTAACTCTAGCATTGCACGTCCGCCACCAAAAAGGCGAGGAAAAAGTGCTTGAAATGCTGTATTTACTTCATCAAACGTTGTTTGCAAACGTTGATGCGTCTCTTTATCCATTTTTTCTATAGCAGAATCCAAAGTAATCAAGGCCTCCGTCAAGTCTTGATATTGCTCATCCAAATGCTGTTTACGTTGAAACTCACCGTCATATTCATCAATTGCGGCTAAATTTATTGCGCCTAATTGTTTAATTTTATGTACGATTTCCTCTAGCTCTTGTTCGCGGATCTCCTGATTTACCTCAGCAGGAATTGCTATTAGAATCGTTTCAACCTGGGCATCTAAGTCGGTCAAGGCTTCCAGTATTCCTCCGGCTCGAAGGGCCAAGGCCTGTTCTTTCATTTGTTCTTGTTGAATTTTTTCCTGCACTGTTTTCGCAAATTTTTCTTCAGACCTGACCAGGGATTCCCAGGATTCTACTTGAGCAGTTAAATTATTGAGCTGTTCACGCTGTTGGCTTAGCTCTTTTTCTAATTTAGAATGTTGCGAAATTTTTTTATCTAAAATTTCTTTTCGATCTAAATTAGGTTTATCGAGCTCATATAATTGCTTGGCGAGGATTTCTAAACGCTCAGTCAGTCGTTGCAAAGCTAAGCATTCGCGCTCTAAATTACTCTTAACTTGTTGTATTTTCAGATTTTCCCGATCAAATTCTAATTGACTCTTATGAAAGGCTATTCGAGACTCATCCAGCCCTAAACGGCTCTGATCTAGAGATTGATCCCAGCTTGCTTTTTCGCTAGCCAACCGGCAGTGCTCCTGCTCATATTTTTTAGCCTCTTCGCTAGCACTAAGGAGGAGTCGCTCAGTTTCTTGCTGTTGACTGGCCAGCTCTTCAAGCTTGATACGAAGCAGCTCTGATTCATCATTTAAAGCAGATTTACGGATTTTAGCTTGCTGAGTATCCCTTTCTTTTTGATTAAGGTGGGCTTCGTTTTCGCGCAAGCCATCGCGACTTTCTGCTAATTTTTGTCTGGCCAGTTCACAGGCCGAGTCATTTTCCTTGGTGTGCAGGTGTAAATTATCGCGCTTGTCTTTTAAGAGGGCTAAGTCCTCTTCCGCTCTAAGCAGCGTTTCTTTAAGTTTCGTGAGTTCTTCTTGTCGAACTATCAAACTTAATTCATCCTGCCTGTCACTACCTGCAATTTTCACCCAATCTTTGGCCATCCAGTAACCATCCTGAGTGATGACTGATTCATCAACATCGAGCGTTGTCAGAAAATCTAGTGCTTCAACAAGAGAGGTAGCAGTATAAATTTTATGAAGCCAGCTTGGTTTTTGACCTGTAATTTTGTCGGCCAAGGATGGAAAAATTCTTTCATTTTCAGGAAAGTCTGAATAACTCATAAAAAAAGCAGAGCTATCTTTAAGATTAAGAATATCTGGCCATAAGTTATCCAGCGAGTCCAGGACTATTGCTTGTAAACCTTCTGCTAAGACAAACTCACAAGCCAATTGCCACTCTGGTTCAATCTTTATGGTTTCAACCAAGCGTGGTTTATCAGACCAGTGAGCAAGATTTGCCGATTCGTTGCTATTTCGCCCCAGCGCTGCCTGTTGGGCTGCGAATAAGGCGGCTTGCTGAGTATGTAAGCGATGAAGCCTATCTTGCGCTTGATGCAGAAATTTTTCGGTTTCGCTTAATTGCTGACGCAGCTCTGTAGCAGACCCATTCATTTGCTTATAGTTATCCTCATCTTTTTGCAGCTGGGTTTTTAGAACTTCTCGTAAAGCCTGCTGGCTTTCCAGGCCGGCGTTCAAACTATCTGTGGCTATTAACTGTAATTCATCATGGATTTTTTCCAGACGCGCGAAAATCTGTTGGCGGCGCTCGCCAATATGTTGTAAGCGCAGCTCCTCAACCTGAGTTTTACCTAAGGCTTTCGATAAGGCGATTTGTATCTCTTGAGTTTTGCTAGACCAGTTCTTCTGTTGTTCCTGTGTTTGCGCTAAATCCTGTTGCTTCAAGTTAAATTTAGTTTGCTCTGTTTGTAGTTGGGTTTCTAATTCAATTAATAAATTCTCAGATCCTAGCAAAGTTTTTTGGTCCTGTTGAAGTTGATCATTTAGATTTTGCCAATCGATTTGCATTTGCTGCTGATCATTTTTTAAGCGTAGTTTTTCGCGTTGATGTTGTTGGATACCTTCTTCAAGACGGGCAATTTCGGTAGCCAATTGATAGAAGCTCGCCTGTCTCTGCTGAAAATCCTCATTATAATCATGAAGTTTTTCACGGTGAGTCGTACTTTGTTTATAAGCATCAGTTGCATTAGCCTGATGTTTCTCATAAGCCAGCAATAAATGGTTTAACTCTGTTTGTTTTTTTTGTTGCTCTTCAGTTAAAGCCTGCCATTTAAGGGCCAGGATTTCACTCTTATATAATCGCTCTTCTGCTTTTAAAGTCTTATAACGTTCAGCAGCTTTTGCCTGACGTTCAAGCCGCTGCAGAACCTTTGCCAATTCCTCACGAATATCAGCGACGCGCGCCAAATTTTCGCGGGTATGTGCGATACGTGTCTGTGTTTCACGTCGACGTTCCTTATATTTTGATATACCGGAGGCTTCTTCAAAAAAAGTTCTTAATTCCTCAGGGCGGGCTTCAATGATTCGGGATATAGTTCCCTGACCAATAATTGAATAGCCCCGTGCGCCGGCGCCTGTGCCTAAAAAAATATCAGTGATATCGCGGCGCCGGCAGCGGCTGCCATTGAGAAAATAAGCGGATTCGCCATCACGGGTTACCACACGTTTGACGGCAATTTCCTGATAACTGGCATATTGGCCTGCCAGCTTTCCGAGGCTGTTATCAAAGGTTAATTCGATGGAAGCCTGGCCAACAGCCTTACGCTGCGAAGACCCGTTGAAAATCACATCACTCATCGATTCGCCGCGCAGATTTTTCGCTGAACTTTCACCCATTACCCAACGGACAGCATCGATAATATTGGATTTGCCACAGCCATTAGGCCCGACCACAGCGACTAACTGGCTAGGAAAAGGTATAAGGGTTGGGTCGACAAAGGATTTAAACCCTGCCAATTTTAGCTGTTTCAGATGCATTAGCCGACAAGGGAAATGAAAAAGAAAGAGTATAACCTATAAAAAGGCTGGAGGAGAAGGCAGATCTGCCTTTCTGATAGAATCCACACCCTTGGGAATAAGGGTGCAGATCCTGATGAGCTACTATATTTTAGATACAGTTGGACGGGAATTCATTTCTTCAGTTACATCGGGATTATAGCCAATGGATGTAGCTAATTTTTTAATTAAATCAATCGTAGTGGTTTCCATGCCAAATATTGAAAAAAATCGGGTTGTAATATTTTGGCCAGTATTTAAGATTTCAAAGGGAGAAAGATCCCAGGTTTTACTGTCGTTAGAAATTATTTTCCCTTTTTTACTATAGAAATCAACTAAAAATTCTTTAACCTCAACCATATTACTTCGACTTTTTAGATCTGTGAGAAATTGATTCAAAACATTAACCTTTCTTTCTTCGCGAAAATCACCAAAACAAAAGAAACTATGGTCGCGCTCATCTTCATTCAGAACAAGATTAAGATGATTGTCTAGAGCTCTAAAGGCTTGGGAATTAACAAATTCGTCAAGCTCCGGCGCATTCTCCCTCCCCTCTTTTCTAAGCTGTTGTAGTTTTTGCTGTCTTATGAGAGCTTTAGCTCTAAAACCAAAACCCGCCCCAGAAAGGTTTTGACTATCACTGGGTTCTAAAAGCGGGAGCGGCGGTTTTATTTTACCTTGAGGTTCAACTTCACGATAATGCTGTTTTAAAAAGTTAAGATGATTATCAATAAAAATTTGCCTATCAACAGCTACTTCAATGTTCTGAATACGTTTGGAAATGAGATAAGCAGTGGCATTATAAAGTGCTTGGGCATAGTTTTGAAGGCTAGTGGTATCTTTCTTACACTTAAGGATATTCAACAACACATGTACCATTTTAATGTTCGATTCCCAATTATCTGGCGGGGAAATATGTACTCCGTTACCAATAAATTGTGCGTAATCTGCTACTTTTCTTAAGTTAAATGTCATTATAACTGCTCCTATCACTTATCAGTCGATTTTAAGGCCTCTATTATAACGCAGTAAAAATAATAATCAACCAAAATGTTTATTATTTCTACAATACATTAAAGGTAGATAATATTGATTCTTGATTATCCGCCTTCTGCATAATGGATTTTCTTAAACTATCGATTAGATCAATCGTTGTTGTCTGCAAGCCAAAGCATGAGAAAAATCGGGTGGTTATATTTTGGCCGGTATTTAAAATGTCATAGCGCGATCTGCTTCCAGTCTCTTTTGTAAAGGGCTGCGTTTGACCTTTCTGACTATAAAACTCTTCTAAAAAATCTGTCAGCTCTTTCTTAGTCCGCATACTTTTAAGATCGGTAATGAACAGGTTCAAAACATTTAGTTTCTTCGGTTCACTAAAATCGCCAAAGCATAAAAAACTATGATCGCGCTCGTCTTCATTCAAGACCTGATGAAGATAATCTTCCAAGTTTTTAAATCCCGGCGAATTTAGGAATTCTGTAACTTTGGGCTCAATTTTAGAATTTGATAGCCATGAAGTCACCAGCCCGAGGGTTGTTTTTCTTGAGGTTGGTGTTAAAGCCGGCAGTGGCATTTTTAGTTTACCCTGCGGAAAAATAAGGTGATAAGCATCTTTTAAATGAATCAGGTTGGTATCAATGGCTTTTTGCTGCCCTTCGTCGATGCCCTTGTTGATGAAGTGAGTGGATGCATTTCTAAGGGCAACTGCAAAGTATTTCAGAGTGAATTTAGTTCTTTCAGATCTAAAATTTCTTTCGTGTGGATTGAGTGCGCGGGCGGTATCTTCCCACTTTTCTTTTAAAGAAAGATTGACGCTAGAGCATTCATTAGCAATCTTGTCGGCATAATCTGCCACCTCTTGTAAATCATAAGCCACAATAAACTCCTGCTATTTGAATTTGCTGATTGTAGTTCAATTACGGTAAAAAGAGAACAGTTTGATTTATAAACAATCCAGAATTGACTAAGACCTATAAACCACGGGAGAATGGAAATCTAACCCTTCAGGAGCTCGGATGACCCAGGACGCAGAACTTAATCAAATCATGCAATCAGTTGCCGAAAAAAGCATGCGCATTATTGCTGGATATAAAAATCAGCCGGAGCAGGTATCCAAACTTTTGAAACAATATATCGCTCTGACCAAAGACTTTCAGTCTCTCGTGACTGTCATCTTGAGAAATCCTGAAGAAGTCTGGCGGATGCAATTAGCTTATTGGCAGGACGCCCTCAGTTTAGCCCAGGATCAAATGAATCACTGGATGGAAGGAAAGTCTATGCCCATTCCCGACCGTCGCTTTAGCAGCGAAGAATGGGTCAATAATCCGTTTTTTAATTTCATGAGCCAACATTACCTGCTTGCCAGCGAACATATGAATTCCCTGCTTGAGCACATTGAATATGGCGATAAACAACTGGCCAAGCGAGTGCAATTTTTTACCCGTCAATATTTGGATGGCTTATCACCCGCCAATTTTTTACATACCAATCCGCAATTAATGGCAGAAACAGTTCAAAGTCATGGTAAAAATTTATTGCTTGGTTTGCAGAATTTGCTAACAGATATAGAAGCGGGTCCATCACGCCTGATTATTAAAATGACTGATAATGAAGCCTTCAAAGTAGGAGAAAATCTTGCGACAACGCCAGGAAAGGTTATTTATCGCAATGACATGATGGAATTAATACAATTCACGCCGCAAACCGAAAAAGTAAAATCGGTGCCGCTTTTAATGATTCCACCCTGGATCAATAAGTATTATATCCTCGATTTATCGAAGAATAATTCTTTTATAGGCTGGCTGGTTAAACAGGGAATTACTGTCTTTGTCATTTCCTGGGTTAACCCTGATAAGAGTTATAAAGATAAAGGCTTGTTTGAGTACCTTAATGATGGGCCCTTAGCTGCTATCGAGGTTATCCAAAAACAGCTAAAAGTGAAAACAGTGAATACTCTCGGTTTTTGTATCGGCGGAACCTTGCTTGCCTGCGCACTTGCTTATCTAAAAGCGCGTAATGAAGAGCCGATAAATTCAGCAACCTTTTTAGCTTCGATGATTGATTTTAGCGATCCCGGTGATATCTCGGTCTTCATTGATGAACAGCAGATTCTTCATATTGAGGAAGAAATGCATTCCAAAGGCTTTTTAGACGGGCGCTTCATGGCTAGTACCTTTAATTCTTTAAGAGCTAATGACCTGGTTTGGTCTTTCTTTATTAAAAATTATTTGCAGGGACAAAATCCCGTGCCCTTTGATATTTTATACTGGAATGCCGATGTGACGAACATGCCTGCCAAAATGCACTCACAATATCTGCGCTGGATGTATCTTCATAATGATTTGATTAAACCTGGAAAAATAAAGCTGAATAATATTCCTCTGGATGTAAGCAAAATCGATGTGCCTACTTTTTTTCTTTCCACCAAAAAAGATCATATTGCTCCCTGGCAAACTACTTACCTCGGTTTCCAGCAAATGAGCGGTAAAAAGCGTTTTTTATTAGGTGGCTCTGGGCATATTGCCGGGATTATTAATCCCCCCGAATCAGGAAAATATGGTTTTTATCGCAATACTAGTACGACTCAGACCACAGAAGAATGGCTTAAGTCAGCGAAAGAATACCCAGGCTCCTGGTGGCCGGAATGGCTTAAGTGGTTAAACGATGAATCAGGTCGACTGATTAAAGCCCCTGATATGGCGAAACTACCTTATTCGGGTTTAATGGATGCTCCCGGCTCCTATGTATTTAAGGTACACAAAGAGCATCATGAAACTGAACAACAGCCAGCTTAGCTTTTTGATGAGCTAGATCAGGAAGCTTCCAACCTTTATCCCTTCTCCCCCAATTGCGGAGAAAAGGGATAAAGGGGGTTTTCAAACGTGTTTATTTTCAGATTTTTTAACTTCTTGAACAAAAGAAAGCATCGCCTTTTCCAAAATTTCAAAGGATTTTTGCATGTAGTCCAATGTTTTGTGGCCATTTTCAACTGCCAGACTAATTTGTTTTTCTACCAATTCTTCTGGTTTTTTGATCTGTGCTATCTCATCTGGTTTCAGATAAGTTAAGCCTTGTAGAGTTTTTACATTTAGTTCAGCAATTGCCTGGAAGGGGGCTTGCATCTTTTTAGTCATCTCAGACCAATTTTCATAGGGTTGGTTCATTTTAATCTCCTTAATATGTTGCATTGCACAATATTAGAATAGAACTCTTTTAATATAACTGTCAAGGGATCAGCAATATTTTTTTTGCACTGCAGCAATTTAGCTTAGAATTTAAAAAATCCCTGCCATTGCTTCATAAATTGCTGCATTTGCTGATTCATTGAATCAGTTGCCTTCTGGTAATCCGTGAGCAAGGGGTTCGCTTCCATTGTTTTTTCCATACCAGCAAACATCTGGCCTACCATATCTTTAAAAGATTTATTCAGGGGGTGATGAGCAAGCGTTATTAATTGACGCAGCATGTCTGAGGATAAAAACTGCGTAGTGCCGCTCTCCATTTCCACAAAGATTTGTAATAAAGTCGCATTAGTGATGTCCTTACCCTTTGTGGAGTCTTGAACATGGAACTCGATGCCTTCAATTACATAGCGCTGTAATTCTTCAACTGTAATGTATTGACTTTTTTCAGTATCATAAAGTCGGCGATTTTTGTATTTTTTAATTAATCTGGACATTTTAAACCTTAATACATGTGTAAACCACCATTCACGGATAAATTGGTGCCCGTTATATAACGGCTTTTCTCATTAATGAGAAATTCTACTACCCAGGCTACATCCTCAGGCTCAGCCAGACGTTTGGCCGGAATTAATTGGATAATCGCCTTCAAAATATCCGGGCGAATGCTTTGCATTAGACGTGTATTAACATAACCCGGGGAAATACTATTCACCGTAATGTTTTTTGACATCAGCTCCTGCGCCAAGCTTTTGGTAAAACCATATACACCTGCTTTCGAGGCTGCATAGTTAGCTTGAGAAAATTGACCTTTTTGGGCATTAACTGAGGAAATATTGATTATGCGACCTTCTTCATGATTTTTCATTGATTCAACAACTTGTCGGGTTACGTTGAACATGCCATCTAGGTTGACAGCTAACACCTCATCCCATTGTTGTTTAGTCATTTTACTAAAAACGGCATCACGAGTGATACCGGCGTTATTAATTAATGCATCAATCCGGCCAAACTCATTGAGGATGCCATCGATAACTTTTTGACATTGGTCAAAATTGGTTACATCCATTTTTCGAAAAAAAACATTAGTAAAACCCTGTTGGTGTAATGCTGTCTGCCATAGATCAGCTTTTTCAAGGGAAATCACATCAAGGGCTATCACTTTGCTAAAAAGAGGATCCAATTGTTTGGCAATAGCGGTACCAATATCGCCGGTGCCGCCGGTAATTAAGGCTACTTTGTGGTTTTGCATTTTATCCTCTTTGTTTCCTAATTTCTGAACTACATATATTGGCCGCCATTTACATCAATATTTGCACCAGTAATGAATCCTGTTTCTTTAGCGGCAAGAAAGGCGACTACCTCAGCGATTTCCTCTGATTTTCCTAAACGCCCGACCGGTATATCAGCGATAATCTTAGTCATTACCTCGGGTTTTATATCAGCTAGCATCGGCGTATCAATGTAACCTGGGGAAATGGTATTTACAGTGATACCTTTGGATGCAACCTCCAGGGCAAGGCTTTTAGAAAACCCAAAAAGAGCAGCTTTAGTGGCGGCATAATTACATTGACCAAATTGACCTTTGCGCCCATTAATTGATGAAATGCTTATAATTCGACCATATTCTTTGTTTAGCATTGCCGGCAGAATGTTTCTAGTCACATTAAACACGCTGGTTAAATTGGCATCAATGACTTGCTGCCATTGCTGCGGAGTCATTCTTTTTAAACTGGCATCATCGGTAATTCCCGCATTATTAACCAAAATATCGACCTGCCCATAGCGCTCCATGATCAAGGAGACTAATTTCTCGCAATCATCAAACTTTGCAATATTCGCATAGATAATATCGATATCGTAGCCGGCGTCTTTTTGTTTTTTTTGCCAGACCTTTGCTTCTTCATGGTTTCCTTGTTTGAAATAACAGGCAATCACTTGATAGTCTGTGGCAAGACGCTGACAAATTGCTGTGCCTATTCCTCCCGTCCCTCCAGTAACAACGGCTGTCATTCGTTCCATAAACAACTTCTCCCTAATTGATCTAACTGGTATTTACTACTTCAAAACAAAAGCAAACTAAAGTCAATGCAAATCTGAAAATTAGACCTTGAATCTATTTGTTTTTTTGGTAATTGGAGCGCAGAGTAGGGTAGACTATGTTTCTTACTGTTGTTATCACCTATTTTTGTGAAATCGGTGAGCTATTATTTGAGTTTGAGGAAATGGGTCTGTATGGAAAAAAATATATTTTATAAATTGGGAAAAATTATTTATTCGCTGCGTTGGTATCTCATAGTAATCTGGAGTTTAGTTATTTTAGCTTCTCTCCTTGTATTGATAAATACTGCGGCCCCGTTTAAAAGCACAGGGTTTAGCGATGAAAACTCTAAAAGCGTTAAGGCTCAGGTATTTATTAACAAGAAATTGGGGTACAACGACGCCAATAAATTCTTAATTATTTATCATAGCCCCACACTTTTGGCTACAGATCCTCTTTTTGAGAAAAAAATTAAAAAATCACTCTCTAAATTGAAACAATTTCCGATTAAACATCAAATTATTCTTCCTTCAGAAAATAAAAAACAAATATCTAAAGATAAACATACGGCCTATGTGGCCCTGATTATTAAAAGCAAAGAAGCACTTAATGAGGAAAAGTTAGCTCAATTACAATCATTAATAAAAAAACCCGCCAATATGACTATGGAAATTGGTGGACAGGCTATTTTTATCAATGAAATCAACAAACAGACCGAGGTTGACCTTTATAGAGCCGATATTATCGCAGCGCCAGTAGCATTGGTTACCTTATTTATTGTTTTTGGATCCTTGGTTTCGGCCTTACTTCCTATCGTTTTAGGGGGGGGGTGTGCCGTTGTAATATTGACCTCGCTTATTATAATTGGACATAGTTTAACTCTTTCTGTTTATACCCTGAACATTGCCCTGTTATTAGGGCTATGTCTAAGTCTGGATTATTCACTGTTTATCATTAATCGCTTTCGAGAAGAACTTGGCAATGGCAAACCCATTGATGCAGTAGTGGGGATTACTGTTGCCACTGCGGGAAAGGCTATTTTCTTTAGTGGGCTGGCGGTTTTAGTTAGCTTAAGTGCCTTATTTTTATTCCCTATAAATATTCTATTTTCTATGGCTGTAGGTGGCATTATTGCTGTCTTCGTTGCGGTTTTAAATGCTGTTATTGTCTTGCCAGCAGTACTTGGCGTTCTTAAAAAGCGCGTAGATTTTTTAGCTATCCATTTACCCAGAAAAGATAAAGAAAGACGTTTTATATTTTGGCATTGGCTGGCAGAAAAAATTGTTAACAAACCGATGTTATTTTTCTTACCCATACTTGGATTTTTGCTAGTGCTTGGCTATCCCTTTCTATCAGCTAAATTTGGCGTATCCGATTATCGTGTAACTCCAAAAAACTCGGAGAGCAGACAATTTTTTGATAGTTATGAAGAGCATTTTAATATTAGAGATTTAACGCCCTTAATTCTTTTAGTCCAGTCGCCTCATAATTATATTTTGTCAAAGAACAATCTTACAAAATTGGATGAGGCTGTGAATAAGCTGGAGAAAAATACCTCCATTAGCTCTATCAAAGGTATAATTCCCTCCAAATCCAAACTAAGCGCTAATGAATATCACCAACTCTATACACTTCCGAAAAGTCAGATGCCTGATAACATCAAGAAATTACTATCAACTAGCACCAGAGATTCATTTACTATCTTAAATGTCACTAGCAAATACGATGTAAACTCAGTAAAAACAGCAGCGTTGGTAAAGAAGCTTCAGAACACAAAATTTTCTTCGAAATTCAAAACAGAATTAACTGGAACTCCTGTTGTTAACGCCGATGTATTAAAGCAAATTTATAAGACTTTACCCTATGCAATTTTATGGATAATGATATTTACTTATCTCATTTTACTCCTCTTATTACGTTCTTTAGTTTTACCCCTAAAAGCTATCTTTGTGAATTTATTAAGCTTATGCGCCTGTTATGGTGCTTTGGTGCTGGTATTTCAGGATGGATATTTAGCAAAATATCTCAATTTTGAGCCACAGGGTATTCTTGATATCAGTTTATTAGTGATCATTTTCTGCGCCTTATTTGGTTTTTCAATGGACTATGAAGTTTTTCTTTTATCGCGAATAAAAGAGGAATACTTAGCTGTAAAAGACAATAAAAAATCCATTGTCTTTGGTATTGAAAAAAGCAGCAGAATTATTACATCTGCGGCTTTAATAGTGATTGTAATTTGCGGTTCATTTCTGGTGGCCGATGTATTAATGGTTAAGGCCTTTGGTCTGGGCATTGCAGTGGCAATTTTTGTAGATGCCTTTTTAATACGTACTTTTTTAGTTCCCTCAATAATGGCTCTTTTAGGAAAATGGTGTTGGTATCTACCTAAATGGATGGATAAAATTATACCTGAGCTATAATCGTATAAACCTATGCACGAGGCAGGATAAATAAGGTATGGTGAAAAAATTGAGCATAGATGATTCCAATACCTTGGTATCGATGTTTGATCGCCAGGTTGAATTAAGGCCTCAGGATCCTGCGCTTATTTTTGGAAAACAAACCCTTAGTTATGCAGAATTAAATCAACAAGCAAATCAATTTGCTCATTATTTATGCGAGATAGGCCTAGGAGAGGATACGCCGATTGCTATCTATATGGATAGATCAATCGAACTTCTTATCGTTATCCTTGGTATTTTAAAAGCAGGCGGAGCCTATGTCCCCTTAGATAGAAGCTATCCGGAAGAACGTTTGTTACTTATTTTAAACGAGGGTTGCATTCCGATTCTTATTACAAGCAGTGAAAAAGAAAAACAGTTTAAACGGTTTAATGGCAAGGTCGTGGTTTTTAAGCAAAAATCTGAGTGTGAGCCAAAAGACAAAAGCCCTAGGGTTTTAATTAAACCGCATCAACTTGCTTATATTATTTACACTTCCGGCTCAACCGGGAAGCCAAAAGGTGTTCTGATTGAACATAGAGGTATCGTTAATTACGCTAAATGGTTTGCGAATTATAGTGGCGTGAAACCCCAGGAGCGCATAGATTTTTCATCAAATCATGCCTTTGATTTTGCATTAACTACAACGGTAATTCCCCTGCTTTTTGGCTTAACTATAGTGATTTGTGAAGATAAAGTTAAAAAAGATCCTAAACTTTATTTAGAGCATCTTGAATCAAATAAAATACAATATATCAAAATAACGCCTGGATATTTTAACGTTTTATTATATCAGGCCAAATTTAAGCGCCTTTCTCTCAAGTTTATTAAAAAAATTATTTTGGGCGGAGAAAATTTGTTAATGCCTGATTGTGCATCATGGCTGGCCCTCTTTCCAAACCACGTTTTGTTTAATGAATATGGTCCAACTGAAGCTTCGGTGGCTGTCTGTGTGAAGCGTATTGATAGAAATAACCTAGCTGATTTAGATGGCAATGTACCCATCGGAAAACTACTACCAAATTGTAAATCCTATATTCTTGATGAACAAAATAAGCCAGTTAAAGATAATAAAATTGGTGAGCTTTATCTTGGCGGGCTTTGCCTGGCCCGAGGCTATTTAAATGATAAAAAAATAACGGAAAAAAGCTTTGTTAAAGACCCTTTTAGTCTTGAAAAGGATGGGCGTCTTTATAAAACTGGCGATCTTTGCAGGCGTCTTCCGAAGGGAGAATTAGAATGCATAGGGAGAATTGATGATCAGGTAAAAATTCGAGGTTTTCGTATTGAACCTGCAGAAATTGAAATTCTTTTGGCTTTGCATCCTGCTATAAAATCTGTAGTGGTAAATGCTGTTATAGGCAGCTCGCAAGAGAAAATTTTAATAGCTTATTATATTCTGAAATCTAAGCAGAACATTAATGAAGAGGAGCTAAGTCAGTTCTTAAGACGTTATTTAGCCGATTTTATGATTCCTGCTTTTTTTATAAAAATGGA
The DNA here is from genome assembly GCA_013812775.1 of Tatlockia sp. GTDB lineage: Bacteria > Pseudomonadota > Gammaproteobacteria > Legionellales > Legionellaceae > Tatlockia. The sequence continues at coordinate 19,962 of JACCSX010000237.1, forward strand.
TTCTTTTCCGCTGACAGCCAATGAAAAAATTGATCGAAAAGCCATGCCTCTACCCTTTTTTCGACCCAATTCGGAACATAAATTACCTGATAATCCTTTAGAAAAAACGCTTGCGGAAATTTGGGCTAATGAATTGAACTTCAGGCCAATCGGTGTGAATGATAATTTTTTTGAAATAGGCGGGCATTCATTATCGGCAGCGAGAATTATCTCGACCCTAACCCAAGTTTTAGGTAAGGAACTAAGTTTACAACTTTTTTATGAAAATCCCACTATATTCAACCTAGCCAAGTTGCTAGAACAACAGCAATCAATTAGTCACCAACGCGGCGAATTTCCTAAAAAATTAGTTAAAAATAACAAAGTCTTGCCCCTGAGTGATTTTCAATTTACGCTCTGGCTAGCCACTCTTTTTGAGCCTAAGGCAAAAAAATTAAATATCTCTGATCGTAAACGTTTTGAAGGTACTTTAGATGAAAAAAAGCTTAAAGTAGCTTTTAATTTGCTATTAAAAAAGCATGAAGTACTCACCTATAAAGTAGCGACTTTTAGCCCGACACAACGATCTAAAAAAGATTTAAAGTTTAAGCTCCAAATAAAAAAAATGGATCAATTACCCTCCGAAGAAAGCGAGAATATACTAAAGCGATCTATGGATGAATTAAACTATTATATCTGGCCTAAAAACTGTGCTCGCTTAACGGCCCGCTTGTTTTATTTAAAAGATGGCAAATCCGAATTACAACTATGTATGCCGCATATACTTGCCGATGATATTTCTCTTGAAATTCTGTTTTCAGAGTTATCCAATTTTTATCTTTCTGCCCAGGTAAAAAGCTTGAAAAAGGATGAATCTTATCGTGAATATTTATATGCAGAACAGGCCTATATTGATGAGCATTTGGAGAATGATTTTATTTTTTGGAATCGCTATTTGCAGGATGCAATTTTATTTTCTTTTCCTGCGAAATATGTCGTAACTAATATGAAAAAAAGCCAGCTCCCTTATTCTAAATACACGGAAGTCCCGAAAGAAACTTTAGATAGGTTGCGACAATATTGTACAAGGAACCATATAAGTATTGATAATGGCATATCCGGGATACTATTGTTGGCTTTGTCTAATTGTTGCGGGGGATTGAATACCAATGTGCCAATCTGTTTTAATAAAGTTAAATCTGGGCGGGACAATAGTAAATATGATAACACTATTGGCTGTTTTCTAAATCTGGAACCCGTTAAATTAACTATTAATTCTCAGCAGAATTTAGATTCTCTGTGCCAACAAATTTTTTCGTCGATGATAACAACCTCTCCCTATCAAAAATGTTCAAATTTGGTAAAGCTTGCCAGCATAAGTCATTTTCGAAAGTCCAATCGATTTAAAGAGTTATCAATTAACCTGTTGATATCAATCTATAACTCTTTATTTTCCGTTCATAAGTTAAATAAAAAAATCGTGAATAGCTCAGTCCGCTTGAACAGAGCTAAAGCTAATAATTTCCTCATTAATATCAATGTGCAGAGTACTTTTTTAAAAGCAGGAAATGAAAAAATATCACAGTTCGGATTGACGGAAGTCTACCCACCACATAATTTTCCTGATTTATTATCAATAGACAATTTGTTTGATGTGTGTTTTTTGTGTGCGACCGATCAAAAACCATATATGGTCGTTTCAGCCAATTTAACGCCTGAGTTTCATGACTTGCTTAATAAAGAAATATTAAAAGTATGCAAATCACTACAATAATTAACAAGAAAATTAAAATCTATATTTTTTCTTTGCCAATAATTTGATAGAGTCACAGGCTTGAATAATACTTGGAGTTACGATGTTAAAAAAAATTTACCTTGCCGCATTAATGTATGGTTTTTCTACCTTTGCCTTTTCTTGTGGAGTTGCAGTAGCTACAAATGACCCCAGTTTCTGTGCATCATTTAAAGGTGTTGCTCAATGTTATTGCTCAACATCTCTGCCTATCGGCATGTGCGGCGATATGAATCAACTCGTTTCACGTTTAAAAGCTGTATATGGTTCCCTTGAAAATGCTTGCAGGGCTCAAAAATTTACGACCCCAGTGGATTGCATGGATAATTGGAATTGTTATCTTAATGGTGGCATAGATTCTCGTAACAGGGTTTGTAGTTCAACTGGTATCAGATGTTCTTAAAATATAATTTGATTGAGATAAAGAGTTCCTTATTGTGATAATAAAAAAATTAGCAAGATGTAGTTTTCTACCATTTTTTCTATATTCGTTGTTTTGTTTCAGCGGCTCTGAAGGAAAATCTTTTACAATAAATCAACCTTTCTATATTGGTTTTCTTGGTGGATATGGTTCGACGACTTGGGAAGGGCTGGTGCCAACCAAAAATAACCAAAATTCCGCCCTGAATTTGTCAACCCCAATCAGGGTTGCAGAAGGCGGCACGGTTTGGGGTTTTTTGACAGGCGTTGAGTTCATGCCAGCTTTTGCAGTAGAGTTGAACTATATGAACTACCCAGATGCTAAAATTTTATTCGATCCGATGAGTCTCTTTAGCTTCGAGCACGATGATTTGGTAACACTGGTTACAAAAACAGAAACTATAAGTTTGATGGCCAAAGTTATGCTGCCCATCGCCAATACATCGTTTAAGATCTATTCCAGTGCGGGAGCAGCTGGAATACATAGACGAGATAT
>JACCSX010000243.1 GCA_013812775.1 Tatlockia sp.
ATTATGATTGATGCAGCACAATGCGTCCGATTTGGTAAAGATATTTTAGTTAATGTGGCAAATAAAAATCATGAACTTGGCCTGCAATGGCTAGAACGTCATTTGGATGGAAAATTTAATATACATCGTGCATATCGTATGACAGACAATCATATAGACAGTATTATATTGCCGCTACGTCCCGGTTTATTACTTTTACGATCTCCTGCGTTCCTAAAATTTTTACCTGAAGCCCTCCAAAAATGGGACATCATTTATCCTCCTGAGCCGAAAAAAAATAACTTTCCAAATTATGAAGATGATAATTTGGTATTAACCAGTAAATACATTGACCTTAATGTTTTATCAGTTGACGAGAATACAGTAATCGTTAATTCGTTATTTCCGGAATTAATTCAAACCTTAGAAAAACATAAAATGACACCAATACCGGTACGTCATCGCCATCGAAGACTGTTTGGAGGTGGGTTTCACTGTTTTACTCTAGATACAGTACGCGCAGGCTCTATGGAAAATTATTTTAGTTAATTATTTTTGAACTAATCGCCAAGGAATAAGGATTATGGAATTATCAAAGCTTGATTTTGACCATTATGATAAATATAGCAATAGCTTAAAAGAAAATGGGGTTGTTTTGTTTAAGGAGTTGTTACCTTATGAATTAATAACCCAAATAAATTCACATGTGGAATCTATTTTCTTTATGGAAGGCGATCGTGCGGGAATGGAAAATCCATGTTTCGAGCCTGGTGTGGTGCGTTTGGCGAACTTAGCAGACAAAGGACGAATATTTAGTGAATTTTATGCTCATCCTATAGTACTTCAAGCAATTTCTTCAGTGCTTAGTGACTTCCATTTAGTAATGCTAAACGCACGAAAAACATTACCAAATTATGAAGGAAACCAAAGGCAGGCTTTTCATACTGATACTGATATAAATCAAAATAAAGGAATACCAGACAAGAAAGGTTATTTTTCATGTACCGCAATTCTTTTTTTGACAGACTCAACTATTGAGAATGGAGCTACAAGTATCATTCCTGGAAGCCATTTATCTCATTCTTTACCACAAGATTTATTATCTGATCCCACAGCCAAACTATCAAATGAAATTGTCATAACAGGTAAAGCCGGAGATGTTTGCGTTTTAAATGGGCATTGTTGGCATTGTGGTGGTAGTAACAAAAGCACTAATGAAAGGCTTACATTATTGGCTCACTATCTTCGTCCCGATATTTACAGAGACAAGTGTCGCATGCAGTACCTCTCTAATGAAACGAAATTGTCCATGACAGCAGATGAATTACGATTGTTAGGTAATTCTCCTTTCTTACAAAACTCGCACAAAAAAAAATCTTAAAGGATAAATAAACATGCTTAAAGAAAAAAAAGAAATAACTATGCGAGGGATTCTAATATCTATTCTGCTGACAGTAATTTTAGCAGCAACCAATACCTATTTGGCTCTAAAAATAGGAATTTTACCGTCAGCGTCAATACCTGCTGCCATAATTTCAATGAGCATTCTTCGATTTTTCAAAAATTACAGCATTCTTGAAAATAACCTAATTCAAACCGCAGCCTCTGCCGGACAAGCCGTAGTAGGTGGCATTGTATACACTGCTCCAAGCCTAATTATTATCCATTATTGGCTAGATTTTCCATACTGGAAATGCGTTGTTATAGGATTTTTAGGAGGAGTTTTGGGTGTTTTATTTTCAATCCCCTTGCGGAAAAAATTAATGCGAGATCCCCAACTTCCATTTCCCGAGGCCAAAGCAATTGCCGCAGTTTTGCAGGTGGCTAACAATAAAAATATTAATATGCGTAAAATTATATCTGGTGGAGCAGTAGGTGCTTTATTTGATTTATTTCAATCAGGATTTAAAGTTATTGCCGAAAATTTCCAATATTGGTTTATTAGTAATAAAGCTATTTTTGGAGTTAGTACTGGTTTTTCAGCAGCCATGATTGGCACAGGATATTTGGTTGGATTTAACATTGGAATAAGTCTATTAGTAGGTGGGATTTTAGGATGGATAATAGGAATGCCTTTACTATCTGCTATGTTAGGCTTTTCTGATGGTGGCAGTGCGGCACAAACTGCGATGAACTTTTGGAATCTCAATCTACGTTATATTAGTATTGGTGCAATGTTATTTGCTGGCCTATTTTCATTAATTGCTACACTTAAACCTTCGATTACTAAAAGTCTTATAAACTCTAAGTCATTACTTTTTTCCAGAAAGAAAACAGGTTCTACAATACTCCGTACAGAACGCGATTTACCCAATTCCTTTATTTTACCCTGTTTGATGTTTACATTAATGGCATTATTTATTTTATTTCATAATGAATTTGATTTAAGTCAGTTTAATCTAACTGATTTTCAATCAATTACAATAATCTGTTTTTTTATTTTATATATTTTACTTATTGGTTTCATATTTGCATCAATGTGTGGTTATTTTTCTGGCTTGCTTGGCGTCTCAGGAAGTCCCGGCTCAGGTGTTATTATTGCCGGAGCACTAATAGTTGCCGTTCTATTTAATGCTTATTTAGGATCGAATATAGGTATAAATTTTACACACTCGACGACATTGCAAGCTGAGGGAATAATAATATTAGTCACCTCCATTATTGCGTGTATCTCTGCCATTGCCTGTGACAACATTCAGGATCTTAAAGTAGGTCATATTATTGGCGCCACCCCATGGAAACAGCAGGCAATGCTATTGTTGGGCATACTCTTTGCTGCAGCTGTGATCCCTATAGTTATGCAACTACTTTTTGAAACATATGGTATTGCAGGGGCATCCAACCGGGTAGGAATAGATCAGACCCAAACGCTATCAGCTCCTCCTGCTGCGATGATAGCTTCAGTTATAGAATCAGTATTTAATGATAGTGTTCCATGGATACTACTTGAGATCGGGGCTGCTATTATTTTTGGCTTTATTATTTTTCATTATTTTTATAAAAATCATTTTAAACTTTCAATCATAGCAATTGCGACAGGTATGTATTTGCCACTAACTACAACAGTTCCTTTATTTATTGGAAGTTTATTATCTGAAGTTATTAAACGTCATCTAAATGTAAATAAAAATTTAACAACAACACAAAAAGAAGAACAGCATCAATCTGGGTTTCTGATAGCGAGTGGCTTACTCTGTGGCGCGGCTTTAATGCAAGTTGTATTAGCCGGTATTTTTGCCTGGTATCGGAACCCCGAGGTTCTTCGATTGTTACCCGAAAGCTTATCCACTTATTCAATCTTTCTCGCTGTAATTACAACTACATGCCTAGTTCGTTGGATTTATAAAGCAACTACAGTTCCTCTTGAAATCGAATTTGAAATAAAAACCGAACTTTCTTTGGTAGCAATTGTTGTTAAATAAAAACCCTAATTTTGGAAGATTAAAATGACACAAATAAGCCCGATTCGAAAAATTTTCAACGAGATGACTCTTATTAACGATTCAAGAGTAATTAATAAAGAACCATGTATTATCGATTTAACTTTAGGTCAACCTCATTTGCCCGTAAATCCGGTATTAATTGAAGGTTTAAATAATTTTTTATCTTCTCCAAAGTGCTCTTTACAATTCGGATATTCACCAGGTCCGGGTAGAATTCAAACCCGAAGTGCCATTGTAGACTTAATGTCTTATTATTACCCGGATCTTGAATGCAATATAAATAATGTAATGTGTACCAATGGAGCAAATCAGGGTTTATGGAATGCTTTTAGCTCTACTTTGAAACCTGTTGATAGCGCGGTAGTTTTTTCTCCATATTTTAGCCAATACGCCTTACAAATAAGAGAAATTGGAGCGAAATTAATTACGATTGATACACTAAAAACAGATTTTAGACCTAATATAACTGATTTGGAGAACTTGTTATTACATCACCCGGAAATTAAATGTTTAATTTTAAATAATCCCGTTAATCCTAGCGGGGTGGTATGGCACAAGGATGAGTTAATCAAACTGGCAGACTGCTTAAGAAAACACAAGCAGATAACAATTATTCAAGATGAAGTATATCGCGATTTAAGCTACTCAAAATTTTACTCATTATTAGACATTGCACCTGATTTATTTCCAAGAATTATAACAATTTTTTCATGCGCCAAAGCTTTGGCAGGTGCCCCGGATCTAAGAGCTGGAATGATATTTGCGCATAAGAACCTAATTAATAAATTAGTACACCAACAAATGGCAGTTACCGCTGAGGTATCTGTGCTAAGTCAGGTTGCTCTTACCTCAGTCCTAAACTCAAAACTATCAGGGCAAAGTGAGCATATAGTATGGGAAAATATTTCCAAATCCGAATACCAAAAAAGCATTGATACATTATGCAATGCGTTCTCAACTGGTCCAATAACAATACAAAATAAGCCGGATGCTGGATTTTTTGTTTTATTAAATTGCGGTGCATTAATAAATAAAGTTTTATCAGACAAGGTATTGAAAAAAAATAATAATTTTTTTCCATCTAATCTTGTCATAAAAACTGATATGGAAATTATTGATCTATTAATGAATTGCTATGATATAGCTTGTTTACCAGGTTCAGCATTTGGTATTGAGACTAGTAAAGGATTTATTCGTGTATCTTGTGCTACCGAAACAAATAATATTTTGATTTTCATAAATCAAATGAATCAATTGCTTAGAGATTTAAATTTTGACGGTGGCTACTATGATTAAAGATATAAATATCGCCATAGTAGGTTTCGGGAATATAGGGGAATGGGTACTTTCAAAAATATGTTTTGGAATATTAAATAACAATCTACATGTTTCCAAGATTGTTTGTATTGAGCCTAACTTAAATAGATTAAAATCAAAAATATCTGATCTTATTCAGTCCTTATTAATTTTAGAATCACAATTTGATAAAAAATCTATTTGTCAGATAATTGACAATCTCTATTATAGCACCAGTTTTGAGCTGTTAAAGGATTGTGATTATGTAATCACGGCATATAGTGTACCTATAGATAAGTCTATTAAAAATCGATCTGACTTACTATTTTCTAACGATCTTATTACGCAGGAAATAGCGTTTCAATTATCTAAATTTGTTCCACCTCAATGCCGGATTATTAATATTGCAAATCCTTTAGATATTGTTACATGGAGATTACAACAGCTAACAAATTTACCTGTTGAGCAAGTTGTGGGAATTTCAAGTCAAATTGATATTGCCCGACTTGCACAAGCAATAAGAGAAATATCTGGCTTTGATTATTTATCCATTGAACACCTAAATATTTTAGGCGAGCATGGCCCCTCAGCAGTGCCTATTTTAACTCAAATCAAAATTAATCAGCGAAATATTTTTGACCTATTGGATAATGATACAATTGAAAAAATAAAAATCTACTCAATTCAGAAAGGTACCTTAATGATGGAAGCAAATGGATGCATTCCCCCTCATATTGCTGTTGCTCAAGCCACGGTAAATTGTTTAAAAAGCTGGGTATCCAAATCTCAGACTAAAATTACTTTATGTTGTTGGAATCAGGTTTATCATTCATATCTAGGTACTGAAGTATATATATCAGAAGCAGGAATTATTCCTACTAATTTACATTACGACTTAAGTCAAGAGGAAGAAAAGGCTCTAAATTTTTCAGCAAATACCATCACCAATGAATATACAACACTAAAAGAACGAGAATCAGTAAAGGCGACTTTATGTCCCTAATAGGGTTATATCTTATTATTGGTATATTTACTGGGCTATTGACAGGGCTTCTGGGTGGTGGTAGTGGACCTATACTAATCCCAATACTTACTGCTTTGCTGATTTACCAAGATGTTCCATCTGATCTAGTAATGCGCCAGGCTATAGGTACAGCACTTGGTATTGCAGTGCTTTCTATGTTGGCTTCGATGCATGTACAACGGAAACATTTATCGGAAGTTAAGGGAATAGTAGTTCAATTATTACCAGGTGGAATTATTGGAGCAGTAGTTGGAACCCTGCTAGCTGGGTACCTTGTCGGTTACCTATTTAAAATTTTATTTGGTATTGTGATTATTAGTATCGCGTTTTATATGATTTTTGATTATCGTTTTAATAACACACAAACCGCACTGCCTGATAAAAAGAAGTTTTTTGCAATTAGTATACCGATGAGTATTATTGCTACCTGCTTTGGTGTTGGCTTGGGACCGATTTGTGTGCCAATGCTAAAAAAATACGGCTTCCTAATGTCCACATCAATTGCTATTGCAACATTCGTAGGTGGGGTAATAGTGCTATTCGCTGCAATTGGTTTTATTATTATGGGATACCATCAAACTAATTTACCAGCGTATAGTTTTGGTTATATTTATTTACCTATTCTTGCAGGAATTGGCATTCCAAGTATTATTTCAGCGCGTATTGGCGCAAAATTTACACATACATTTCCTCCTAAAGCTTTGAAAATACTTTTTACCAGTTTCTTGATATTAATTGGACTAAAAATGATGATTTAGAGGTTCGGTGTTTGGGGAGAAATAAGGCAATCATGTCACCTCCAGATTTTGTATCTTGCCCACAGTGTGGTTTCTCATAGTCTGATTGCTACAAGTCGAACTATCCTGTAACGTTGCCTTGGAATGTATAGAAAAGTCATTTGAAACGGACTTATTCACTGAAAGCTTTTCTATTCACATTGAAACACTTCAACCTTGATCCATCTCCACAACCATACGATATCGCGCCTGATTTGATCTTACTTTTTCAATAGCAGCGTTCACTTCGCTTAAAGGAACCACTTCCACTTGAGCCTCAATGCCATGCAAGGCAGCAAAAGATAACATCTCTCTCATTCTTTGACGATTACCTATGTAGCTGCCACTGACTGATTTCCCACCATCAATCAAAGTAACCGGAGCGATGTTAATCGGGCTTGGTGGAACCCCTACGAAACA
>JACCSX010000264.1 GCA_013812775.1 Tatlockia sp.
ATGCAAGCCGATGTATAGGCTTATCAGTACCCTGTATATATAAAGGAGCCCGCTCTAATTTCTCTTTTAAATGCTTTGTGAAGTTCATTGCTGTCATCGATTTTGGCAAGGAACCTGATCACAATAAATCTCTGGTTTTACCTTTTTTATGTGTCTTAATGGAATTCAGCTCGAATATACGGCCAAGGCAGGCATTATTACCCAATTCCGCATGGCAGTCCAAAGGCAGATGATAGGCAAAGAGTGAAATATTATGCTCAATTAACTTCGCAATACGCTGGCGTTTCATCCCGGTTAGAACAGGTGTCTCGCCTTTCCAAAAATAGCCATGATGAACAATTAAGGCATCAGCTTGCATGGCAACAGCCTGATTGACGGCATCCAAAGATGCCGTCACCGCTGTACAAATTCGCTGAATCTCCTTGCTGCCCTCAATTTGAATACCATTAGGCGCATAATCATCGAAATCAGCACAGGCCAATAGCTCATGCAGATAAGTGGCTAATTCATCGCGCCTTATCACGAGATACTCGCTTGATATCAGCACCTAAGATTGAGAGTTTTTCTTCAATACGCTCATAGCCTCTGTCCACATGATAAACACGCTCAACTGTCGTTTCCCCGTCAGCAGTCAAACCTGCCAAAATGAGGCTTGCAGATGCACGTAAATCGGTCGCCATAACAGGAGCACCTGTTAATTTGGGGATACCATTTATAACAGCTGTATTACCATTTAGACTGATTTGCGCGCCCATTCGCTGTAATTCCTGAATATGCATAAAACGGTTTTCAAAAATATTTTCAATTACTGTGGAAGAACCCTCAGCAATTGCGTTCAATGCCATGAATTGGGCTTGCATGTCAGTAGGAAATGCCGGATAAGGTGCTGTAGATATATTAACCGCCTGCGGGCGCAAACCATGCATATTTAATGTAACCCAATCTTCACCAATTGCCAGTTCAGCACCAGCCTCTTCAAATTTACATAGCATTGATAATAAATTATCAGGTTTAACACGGCGCACTGTCACCTTGCCCCGAGTTATAGCACCAGCAGTAAGATAAGTTCCCGCTTCAATTCGATCAGGCATAACAGAGTAAGATCCACCGGAAAGTGATTCGACTCCGATGATTTCGATAGTTGATGTACCTGCACCAGAAATTTTTGCTCCCATTTGAGTTAGAAAATTGGCTAAATCAACCACTTCAGGCTCGCGAGCTGCATTTTTAATAATTGTTGTACCTTCAGCAATTGTTGCTGCCATAAGTATATTTTCGGTACCGGTAACTGTAACCGTATCAAACACTAGTGTTTTGCCTTGTAGACGTCCTTTTTTACAACGTGCTTTAATAAAGCCATTTTTAACCGAGATCTCAGCGCCCATCATTTTAAGTGCTTTAAGATGCAAATCGACTGGGCGTGTACCAATAGCGCAGCCACCAGGAAGCGATACATCCGCCTGGCCAAAGCGAGCAAGCAAGGGACCTAATACTAAAATGGAGGCACGCATGGTTTTTACAAGCTCATAAGGTGCTACAAACTCATTAACATGTGAGGCATCAACCTGCACATTTATTTTTTCATCAACAGTTAATTGAGCTCCTAACTGACCGAGAAGTTCCATCATGGTGGTTACATCTTTCAGATGGGGAACATTTGAAATAGTTACATTGTCTGTAGCGAGCAATGTTGCAGCCATTATTGGTAAGGCAGCATTTTTTGCTCCAGAGATAACAACCTCGCCATTCAATGGCGCGCCACCATTTATAATTAACTTATCCATGATTCTTCCCCCATTCATCTTTGGTCAAAGTTTTCATACTCAGAGCATGAAGACTTCCACTAGTAATATAATCTTTCAGTTTCGCGTAAACCCATTGCTGTCTTGCAACTTTGGATTTACCCTGGAAGGCATTAGACACAATAGTTAATTGATAATGATAACCATCACCACTAACTTCAACGAACTCAACCTCATCAGACTCACTAAGCTTACGTTCTAATTCTTCATTAGAAATCATACAACAGTCTCTTGTAAGCCTAACATTTCATCTACACCGCAAAACTCAGCTAAGGCTCGAACAGACTTTGGCATTCCAATAATTTTACAAGTTTTATCTTGAAGGCTACTAAGCCTTCTTGCTTCAATTAATAAGGCAAGGCCAGCACTATCACAATGGTTTAGCTTGGATAAATCTAAAATCAAAACAGGTTCTTTGCTATCGTTACAGAATTTGTGCAAGCGCTTGCAGTCGGCTTGCACTGTTTCAAAGGTCATATCCTCTGATGGTTTAAATATTTGTTCTTCCACTTAGGCTGCTCTTTTAATATTATGATGACGCATTTGCTTAATCAGCTCTTGCATCGTGGAATTTTGTAGGACCTCAGCAAATTGTGAGCGGAAACTTTGCAGCAAAGACACCCCCTCTACGCTTAAATCATAGATTTTCCAATTCCCGGAGTTAGATACAAGACTATAACTTAGAGGAATATTTTTGCCCTTGGAACGGATAATAATACTGTTTACCCGAATAAAGCGGCTGTCTAATGAACCCCTGATTGGCATAAACTTTATGGTTTCATCTGTAAATTCAGCCAAGGGAGAGGCATAAGTACGAATGACTAATTGGGTAAAGGCTTTGGA
>JACCSX010000274.1 GCA_013812775.1 Tatlockia sp.
GGATATTTTGCGGCAGGTTCATAGTTTCAAGACGAGGCGGTGTAGTGGGAATTGTTCTTAAAGTAATTTGAATGCCGTCATGACCTTCAACTAAACAAGAGGTTGCATTGACACGATAACGATAACGTACCCCGCGATTTGGGCGGAATTCATAATGGGTATCGATATCTTTACCTGAGAGCAACTGAGTTGTCGCATTGGGTCCATAAATTGAATTAATCAAATCACCAAGTTCTGTATTAGAAAGGGAACGGTTAGTGATTCTTATCAATCTGCCATAGACTTCAGCAAAAATTGGGGATGCAGTTTGAATGGTTATATCAGATGCCCCCATAATTTCTGCATGCAACAGCATTTTATCCATAAACAGGGGTGAAAAACGCGTTGGCTCATCGGGCATGAAATTAATATTTGTTGACATAATTTTTCAATTTACCGGAGCAATGACGGGCTGCCATGCTTTGCTTGTTATTTCAATTTTAGTATTTTGCGCCAATTTTTCCATATTTTTAAAATGTTCGAGAGCATTTTCATCTTTGGAAACGGCAGCAATCCATTCCTTGGAATTGGTATTGAGAACAGGCAGGGCAGTGATACGTAAGATTCTATCGTCTATATGCAGTTCTGATTCATCACCCGTTATACCTAAGTCAGTATGAGAGACAAAGGGTGGCGAAACCATATTCATAGCTAATAACTTCCGATACAAAATCATGCCCATATAATCTTCTTTGATACGGGCAACACTTTCTTCAAGAATTATATTTGCCTGATCAATGCCATTTTTCCAGCCCTTTTCGACGTGAAAACTCCAAACCTGACGTTCTCTTCGGGTTTTTGGTAAGAGAAAGGCATTTGGAGGTTCAGGTCTTTTGTAATCCATCCATAGATATTGTCGCCAGTTCGGTGGCGTTGTTACGAAACGAGCTTGTTTAGCAATTTTATAGACCCGGTCTGAAACACGAATGGTCATATTATCAGCTAAATTCAAGGCATTCCGGCCTTCAAGAAGCACAGGCGGTAATACATTATGTTCAAGAATAAGAGAATTAAAGTCGTAAATAGTGTCAAGTCGACGTGCGAGCTTAGTTAGCTGCTCATCAATGGCGCAGGCACGCCAGGCAAGACCGGATTGGGCTCCAACGCTTAAAGCAGTTTCTCTAAGAGCCATTTCCCTGATTTTACCACGGCTTCGCTTTCTGGCAGCTTTGGTGCCAACATGGTTTGACATAGCCTTAAGACCCTCAAGCGAACTAGTATCACCAGGAAGCTTGTTCGTGTTGTGGGTACAAGAAATCAATAAGGCTAAACATATAATTAGCAAACTAAGAATAAATTTTCGCATAGCGTAATTCAACAACCTGACTGTTAGGATAAACGTGGATGTAAGCCTTTTTACCTGCCTGGTAATCAATGTTACGCAAGATTTCGGCTAAACTTTCATCCTTGACATTAAGACTGATTAAAACAGGAACAGCTGGTTCTTTACCCAGGACCCTTAAACGGAAATGCGCTGCTTTGGAAATTCGAAAAGCCAATTCTTCAACTGGTCCAGACCAATCGACTGAGGCGCGTGCCTGCAAATTGTAGGCATTTGGTATGGTGAGTATATTGTCTTTGTTAGGTGGGCATATTATTTTTTCAACACGCGCCATTTCTAACATCGAATCGCTGACTGAAGTAGCTGCCTCAGCAAGTTTGATTGTTGCATCGTCGCTAGGATCATTAACCGGAGGTTTTCTAAAAATCTTAGCACATCCTAAAAGGAGGATTGAGGTAAGAATAAGAATGAAAATCTTGTTGAGCATCTTTTGACTTGGATTCGATAAGTACTCCTCAGATTGAAACAGGAGCATGAGTCCTTGTCAAGTGGAATAAAGTAGACGAGCTTCATAGCTTCACAAAGGGAACGGCCATTTTTGGCAACGGCTGAGAGAAAAGCGCCCTAAAAAAATGCTCAGATAGTCATCTTTTCTGCTCTTTTTTAGGCATTTTTCCGTCAAACTGTCCTCAATCTCTTCCTTTGAGAAAATCGTCATTTTAACCTAAGTCATTAGATTGACAAATCTCTGTACTCTGCGACTGTATAAATCAAATCGTAATTTTTTCATAAAGACCATAACAAACCTGCCCAGCTTGTTTAAATTTTCTTTCCTGCCAATGCAAAGGATCAACTTCCTGCCTGGTTGCGGATTCAATATAAATTAAACCGCCTTTAACCAACAAATTTGAATTGGCTAAAAAAGCCAGGCACTGGGGCAGGTAATCTTGGGTAAAAGGCGGGTCGAGAAAAATGATATCAAAGCTTGCTTTTGTTTGTGCAAAATAATCTTCAGCCTTGGCATTCACAACTTCTAAATCAGCCGAGTTAAAGGAAGCAGCAATTTGTCTCAAATTGCTATAGGCTGGCTTTGATGCTTCAACCAGAACTACCTGTTTTGCGCCCCGAGAAAAGGCTTCAAATCCAAGCGCTCCACTACCGGCAAAAGCGTCAAGGCAGAGGGCTCCGCGGATTTCATTCATTATCCAGTTAAAGAGCGTCTCTTTGATTCTATCAGGCGTTGGCCTTAAGCCTTCAAGATCTGGAAAATGGAGTTTTTTTCCCCGAAAACGACCGCCAATAATTCGAACAGTTTGTTTCACCGGTTTCCCACTGCAATAATTAGCATCTTGTTAGGATGAATCTGTTTTTGAAAAGCCTTTTTTATCTCTGCCGTTGTTACCTTATTAATACGCATAGTATAAGTATCTACATAATCCGCTGGTAAATTATAAAAGGAGCTACGCAGTAAGATGTTGGCAATACTCGAATTAGATGCCAGGGACAGAGGGAAAGAACCAATGAGATATTGTTTCGCAGCTTTGAGCTCTGCTTCGCTTGGACCATTTTTAAGATAGCCAGCTAAGGTTTCTTCAGTAATTTGTAATGCAGTATTAGCTGTTTTATTTTGTGTTGAAAGACTTATTAAAAACGGACCATTGCCCGGCATTGGCATAAATTGGCTGCTAACGCCATAGGTTAAACCACGTTTTTCACGTACTTCATGAGACAACAGTGAAACGAGAGCGCCGCCACCTAAAATATAATTACCTACGGTAAGAGGAAAATAATCCGGATCATGATGATTTATCCCAATTTGCGCAAGTCGAAGAATGGTCTGTGAGGAAGGGAAATCGACTGCTATCCTTTTGCCAACTGCCAAAGGAGGGGCTTTAGGAATAGTTGCAGCGGGTAGTCCTTTTCCCAAACCATCGGTAAGTTGTTCAGCTAATTGATGCGCCTGCACCGAATCTATTGCACCAACCATAACAAGGACTGCGTTAGCACCAACAAAATATTGCTTATAAAAATTATTCAGGTCTTTCGTTGTCAAGGCGTTGACGGTTTCTTTTTTACCGTTTATGGGATGTGAATAAGGGTGATTCAAATACAGTTGTTTGAAAAGAATCTGGTTGGCAACATCTTCTGGTGATTCCTGGGTTTGATCAATGCCGAGCAGTTGCTGGTGTTTTTCTCTATTAAAAGCGTCTTCGGGAAAAACGGGTTTGTTAATTATCGTGGCAAAGGTTTCTATAGCTTCCTTCATTGCCTCTGCTTTAGTTAGTGTTTTCAAGGTCAAAACTGCCATATCTCGACTGCTTTCTGCCCCAAACTGGGCGCCAGCATCAGCCAGTTTTTCCGCAATTTGCGAGGCATCCATCGCAATAGAGCCTTGATTTATCATATTGGTTGTTAAAGAGCTCAGCCCAAATTTTTCACCATCATAGGCAGAGCCAGCAGCAAAGGCCACGCTGATATCGAGCATTGGTACTTCCATAGCCCGATAAAACATGACACGTGCACCGTTTGTTGTTTGCCATTGTTCGGTTTTAAAAGTATTGGCCGAGGCACGTTCCGTAACAATAAAAAACAGGGCTAGCGCCAGGCTAAAACGTATTAGCTGACAAAATGATCTCATGGTTTTCTCCCGGATAGAGACGGAATTAATCGGGCTTCGGTTAATGCTTTGTCCTGGAAATAGCGCTTGGCTGCTTCTTGAATTTGCGAAGCTGTGATGCTGTTTATATTATCAAGGTAAGAGTCTGCCATTTTCGTACCTAAACCGATGGTTTCCAATAAACCTATCTCCATTGCTTGTCCAAAAATTGAATCTTTTTCATAGGTTTTTTGGGCAATGATTTGTGTTTTAACCCGTTTTAATTCAGCGGGGCTTACAAGTTCTGTCTGTAACAATTTAATTTCCTTGAGTATAGCGGCTTTAACTTCCTCAACTGTATGCGATTGCGAGGGGAGGCCCAAGAATATAAATTGTGTTGGGTAGCGTGTGTATAAATTGTAAAAGACATTAGCGCCGCTTGCGACATGCGAGCCACGAACAAGATTTTTAGCAAAGCGGGCGCTTTCACCAGCGTCAAGGATGGCAGCTATGACTTCCAAGGCATAAGGTTCCCAGACAGTGTTAGCTGTTTTTACACTTGGAGCAGGATAGCCAAACATCAATAAAGGCAACTGTGCCGGTGCATAAATTTCTGTGAATTTCGGTCCCAAACTTGGCGGTTCAGCTTGAGGTTTGCGCTGGTAGTTTGCTTTTTTATTAATTTTACCGAAATATTTCTCGGCCAATCCATGCACCTTTTCCGGATTTACATCACCAACAACAACAAGCGTGGCATTATCAGGCGCGTAAAACCGTTCATACCAAGCCTTCAATTCCTGAATAGTTATTTGTTCGATGTCAGTCATCCAACCAATAACCGGATGATGGTAAGGTGCGCTTAAATGAGCAGTTGCGAGATAACGTTCAAAGGCTAGTGCTTGTGGATTGTCATCAGTTCTTAAACGCCGCTCTTCACGGATAACGTTAATTTCTTTGGCAAACTCTTTTTCATCCAGCAACAAATTTTGCATGCGATCGGCTTCAAGTTCAAAGCTGATTGGTAATTGGTCAGCCGCGACTTTTTCAAAATAGGCGGTATAGTCATAATTAGTAAAGGCATTTTCCTGGCCACCGGCCGCGGCAATCGTTTGCGAAAAAACGCCTAAAGGGTATTTGATGGTTCCCTTAAACATTATATGTTCTAATGCATGGGCAATCCCCGTTATACCACCCGGTTCATCGGCTGAGCCTACGTTGTACCACACCATCGAGACAGCCACCGGTGCTCTGTGATCTTCTTTTACTAGTACTTTCAGGCCATTAGACAGGGTGTATTGATGGACTTGGCAAAAGGATTGGCAAGATAATGCGGTTAATAAAAATAATAAAGCTATACGCATGGATTAACCCCCAAGCCAAAAAAGTGATAGAATTCCACATTTCCTTGGCTTTGTATACTTATGATTAAATGGTTTAAAAGAAATCAGGGTGAAACTAACCCTACATCGCCTGCTGCCGAAGCCTTGCCTTTGTCTCCAGAAGAGCTACCTCAGGATGACAAACCAGCAGAGACTGCAGTCGTTATTGAGCCTCCTGTAATTGGTGAGGAACAGCAAAAACCAGGTTTTTTTGCCCGCATCAAACGTGGTCTTACTAAAACTCGATTGCAATTTGGTGATGGAATCGGGCGTTTACTTTTAGGTAAAAAGGAAATAGACGCAGCTCTGCTAGACGAGTTGGAAATCTTGCTGCTTAGTGCAGATCTTGGTGTAGAGACGACCCAAGCTATTTTGAAGCAACTGAGTGATGGATTGGCAAGAAAACAGTTGGCGGATGGCGATGCTGTTTTTCATGAGTTAAAGCATCGATTGGAAACGATTTTGTCAATAAATGCCAAGCCACTTACCTTAGAAACTCCAGACAAGTCTCCCTTTGTGATTTTAACTGTGGGTGTTAATGGTGCAGGTAAAACAACGTCCATCGGCAAATTAGCCAAACAATTTCAACAGCAGGGTAAAAAAGTAATGTTGGCAGCCGGCGATACCTTTCGCGCTGCTGCAGTTGAACAACTGCAAGTCTGGGGCGAGCGTAATCTTATACCAGTAATTGCTCAACAGACCGGAGCAGATAGTGCATCAGTTATATATGATGCTTTTCAAGCAGCCAAGGCGCGGGGAATGGATATTCTCATAGCGGACACAGCAGGCCGCTTGCATACGCAAGGTAACCTGATGGAGGAATTGAAAAAAGTTAAACGGGTTATACAAAAAATAGATGCGAATGCACCTCATGAAACAATCCTGGTTCTGGATGCAAGCATTGGTCAAAATGCGCTCAATCAGGCGCGGCAGTTTAACCAGGCTATTGGTTTGTCAGGTATTATTATGACTAAGCTTGATGGCAGTGCCAAAGGCGGTATTTTGTTTGCCATTGCAAATGAATTAGGGATACCATTTCGTTATATTGGTATTGGTGAGGGAATTGATGACTTACGCCCTTTCGATGCACAGCAATTCGTCCGAGCAATCTTCAATGATGATCAAATTTGAACAGGTGAGTAAACGTTATCCCGGTGGTTTTGAAGCCCTAAGCCAGATTAACTTTTCTTTAGAAAAAAGTGAGATGGTTTTTATCACGGGCCATTCTGGTGCTGGGAAAAGTACTTTGCTTAAATTAATTTCCATGCTTGAAACACCTTCATCGGGTCAGATTATTGTCAATGACTTTCGCCTGAGTCTTTTAAAGAAAAAAGATATTGCTGCCTATCGTTCCAGCTTAGGAATTACTTTTCAGTCTCCGCATTTATTAAATGAAAGAACGGTTTTTGAAAATGTAGCCCTGCCCTTGCAAATTCAAGGCATGACCCCAATCATGATTGCCAAACGCGTTCATGCGGCCCTTGATATGGTTGGTTTGCTGTCGAAGGAAAAAATGCTGCCCCTGCATTTATCAGCTGGTGAGCAGCAGCGTGTGGGAATTGCGCGCGCTGTAGTTCATAAACCGGCTTTACTCCTTGCTGATGAGCCCACAGGGAACCTTGATCCGATTCTTTCTGCTGAGATTATGAAGCTTTTTGAGCAATTTAATCAGGTGGGGGTAAATATTCTGATTGCTACTCACGATCTTACTCTAATTGCCAAGATGAAACATCGCATCGTTATGCTAAAAGGAGGCCGCGTATGTTAAAAAAATTACAGGCTGTGTTATCTCATCATTTACAAGCAGCGAGCAATAGCCTCTCTCATCTCTCTCGTACACCCTTAGCGACTATGATGACCATAGTCGTCATTGCGATTTCGCTAACTTTGCCAGCACTTTTTTGGGTATTTACTGATAATCTGGATGAATTAACTATGAACTGGCAACGTCATAGTCATATTTCGCTGTATCTTAAAACACCTCTCTCTGCTGCTGAGGAAGGGGCTTTTATAGAAAAAGTACGTGCCACGGAAGGGGTAGGGAATGTTAGCTTAAAATCTGCAGCTGATGGCCTTTTGGAATTGCAACAGCAAGAGGGGATGCATGACATTATGCGTTATCTACCGGAAAACCCTTTGCCAGCAGTACTTGATGTAGTCCCGGTTCATACGATAAATACACCTTTTCAAATGGAACAATTGTACACCCGCCTCAAAGCTTACCCGCAAGTAGAGCAGGCAAAGATCGACATGGAATGGATAAACAGATTAGATGCCATCTTAAGTTTTGTGAGCAAAACGGCTCATGCTTTAATGGCTTTGTTAGCTTCGGCAGTTGTATTGGTCATTGGCAATACCCTGCGTTTAGCCATGCATAATCGCCATGAGGAAATTCAAATATTAAAATTGATAGGAGCTACAG
Source organism: Tatlockia sp. (assembly GCA_013812775.1). Taxonomy (GTDB): domain Bacteria; phylum Pseudomonadota; class Gammaproteobacteria; order Legionellales; family Legionellaceae; genus Tatlockia. Next base: position 7,719 of record JACCSX010000274.1, read on the forward strand.
ATCCCTATATAGCTCGCCCCTTTTTATATTCAGGAATTTGGTACAGTCTGGGAGGGGCCATACTGGCTGTATTTTTTGTTAATATTTTTATGCTAAGTCTTGCTGCCGTGCTGAAGCAATTGGCATCGGTCTATCAAATGCATTACCCTGTAGCCGGATTATCGGTAAAACAGGCTTATTTACTGTTAGTGTTATCGATAATATTAGGTTGGTTGGGAGCTAAATTGTCAGTAAATAGACAGCTTGCTTCTATTGAACCCTATAAATGATGTATAATGGCAGAATTTCTTCGCTCCTTATAAGTGGCGAAGCGTTTTAAGCGCCCAGCTCCTCTGCGAAAGTCATCGCGATAAGGAGATTTTAGAAAAGCGCGATGTTTTGATTTATTTGGAGGAAAGAACATGACTCAGCAGTTTCAGCTAGCCTCATTGAATTTGCCTATTGGCAGCCTTGACGCGTATATTCATCGAGTTAATCAGATCCCGATGCTTACAGCTGAAGAAGAATCTGACTGTGCCGAGCGTTTTCATAATGAGGGAGACCTTGAAGGCGCACGCCGTTTGGTACTTGCTCACCTGCGCTATGTTGTACGTGTAGCTCGGGGCTATTTAGGTTATGGTTTGCCCTTAAATGATTTGATTCAAGAGGGAAATATTGGTTTGATGAAGGCCGTTAAGCGTTTTGATCCTAAAATGGGTGTTCGGTTGGTGTCTTTCGCAGTACATTGGATAAAATCAGAAATTCACGAGTTTGTTCTTCGCAACTGGCGTATTGTCAAAATCGCTACTACTAAGGCACAACGCAAATTATTTTTTAATCTTCGTCAGATGAAAACCCGTTTGGGGTGGTTAAATAACGAAGAAGTCAAAGCTGTTGCCAATGATTTGGGAGTAAGTCCTGAAGAAGTTCTGGTTATGGAACAGCGCTTAAATGCAATGGATACTTCCTATGATGCGCCCCTCTCTGATGATGATGAGGATAACTTCAAAGCTCCGGCCAATTATTTGCATGATCTGAACTCTGATCCAGCTTATTTAATTGAACGGGATATGAATGAAGAACGCGGTCGCGAACATTTATTGCTCGCCTTGGAACGCCTTGATGAGCGCAGCCAGGATATTTTACAGCAACGTTGGTTAGCGGATGAGAAGGCTACCCTACATGAATTGGCCGATAAATATGGTGTTTCAGCTGAACGAGTGCGGCAGTTAGAAAAAAATGCTATGAAGAAGCTTCGTCAGTATATTGAAGAAGTTTAAGGGCTGTATACATTCCTAGAGGCTGGTGCCCAAGCTTTATTTACTGCACTTCGTTACTCACATACTAAATGTATGCTGCGCAAAGGGTGCTCGAAAATAGAGGCTTGGGCACTCAGTCTAGCCTAATGTCAACAGCCCCTTAATTAACCAACAACTTGGTTAATTTCATTTTAGTTTGCTCATCGGCAAAAGATGATTTTATAGCCATTGCAGTAAAGTTAGACATCTCTTTATCAGAGTATTGATAGCTTTGTTGGACTCGTTGATATTCTTTAGCTAAATTAGTACGAAAAAAGGGCGGATCATCAGAGCCAAGGCTAAGCTGAATCCCTGCTGCCATCAGTTGCGTTAATGGATGACAAATCATATCTGCAAATAAACCAAGTGCAATATTGCTGGACGGGCAAATTTCCAAGGCGATATTTCGTTCTTTAAGTTGGGCAAGCACTTCTACAGAGTGCATCGCCTGGACACCGTGACCAATACGTTGAATTGGCAAATACTCCATTGCTTCAAGCATGCTGCTCGCTGGAGCGAATTCCCCTGCATGGACTGTACAATAAAGTCCGCCCTCAAAAGCAATTTTATAGGCTTTAGTGAATAATCTGGGTGGGAAATTTATTTCATCACCACCAAGACCAAAGCCAACAATGCAAGGAACGGTTTCTTTTAAGGCTTGTTGAGCAACTTTAGTTACCGCATCAACTCCAAAATGGCGTACAGCAACGATGATAATACGTCCTATAATATTGAATTGTACCTCAGCGTCATTAATAGCTTGCTGGATAGCTTGTAAATGTTCACTTGAAGGGATTCCACTCGACCGTTCTGCGTGATCTGGCGAGTACATCATTTCCGTATAAATTGTATTTTCCTGCGCATTAGCCTTTAGATAATCGAAAGTAATATCGTAATAATCCTGAGGTTGTTTTATAACGGCGGCAACTTCATCATAGGCGTTGAGGAAACCAGGAAAATCAAGGTAGGAATAACTTTGCTTGTCAGGTGCTATCAGGTTTGCTGGTAGTGTTAGCTTATTGCGCCGAGCAAGTTTTTCTGCCAGAGCGGGCGTAATAGTGCCTTCAAGATGCACGTGTAACTCAGCTTTTTTCACTGTCATGAACTGTTCTTCCTTATGGCATCTTTATTTAAAACCCGATAAACTCACTGTTTTTAGTATACGCTATTAGGATAACTTATGAATAAAAATGATATCGATAAGGCTTATGTAAGCCCTTATGACAGATTTCTATTTGAATTTGACGCTAAGCACGAAAAATCACTTTCGCAATTAAAAGAAATCAAAAAGTATGAGCGTATATTCATTCTGCGCGATAATCCTGTAAAAAAAGATGCGGAAGGCGAAATTTGGGGTGATTTCTAGGAAGTTGAATAAGGAAAGTCCTTTGGAAATCATTCATAAAAAAGCTGCTGCCCTCAGCGCAGCAGAATGGGAACGAGTTAGAATTCTAAATCAAAAAATCATTACAGACTCTTTATACAACCAAAATCTTTTTAAGGGCGGCTGTCTTCAATCAACCTGTGATAATGCTATCTCAAAGGCGCTAGAAACAGGAACCACCGATATTTTGCTTGGCTTGGAAAGGGATCAATTGATTAGTTATATGATTTTTTATTGCCTTGAAAACCCGCCTTCCTTGCAAGCAAGATTAGATAATTATCGTCATCTGGGTCGGGTAGGTTATACAGATATGATTGTTGTTGATCCAATTTTCCAAAAAAAAGGCTATGCCAAGCAAATACTTACACGCATGAAACAAATAGGCAACGATGCAAAAATAGATGTATTTATGACCTTTGTGCGCGGCCTACCCATTCCCAATATCCCTTCTTTGCAGGCTTTGCGTCAAGCTGGAGCAGTAAGCTCTAACAATTTTTTATTATCAGAGCGCAAAATAGGGGGCATTGAGGACCCGATTCGAGATATCTGCCTTGAAATGATTTATCCCACAGATAAAAGAATTCTGACCACAGATAAGCAGGGAAAGGTAATTTGGTCGTCAAATTATCATCCTTTAAAAAACAATGATTCGTTAACTAATCGACTGTAATTGTGCATTTATAGTTCTTTATGATATAATTCGTTTCTTTTTGTAATTATTTGAGGCTATCTCATGCGTTATTTTATTTTCTCCTTAATCTCGTTGTGTCTTTCCTTTAGTACAATGGCAGATGTCAAACCTGAGGTGAGCCTACGAAATAAAATAGGTCAAATGCTTCTAATTGGTTTTGATGGAAAGAAAGTAAACGCCAAATCCGCAATAATAAAAACGATTGAAAAAAATAACATCGGCGGGGTCATATTATTTGATTTTGATTACCGCAACAAAAATTATGAAAGAAATATTGAAAGCCCAGGCCAAGTTAAACAGCTGAATAGTGATTTACAATATTTTACGGAACAAGGTAATTTAAAACATCATAGGTCAAAATTACCTCTCTTAATTTCTGTAGATTATGAAGGAGGAAAAGTGAATCGACTGGGTGAGCAATATGGATTTCCTCCAACAATTTCAGCTGCCGAAGTTGGAAAAAGAAGCTTTGAGGAAGCAAAATCGACTGCAGATTCTATGGCTCAGGTATTAAAGAAAGCTGGCTTTAATTTAGATTTTGCCCCAGTGCTTGATTTAAATGTGAATCCTGATAACCCAGTTATTGGAAAAAAAGACCGTAGTTTTTCTGCTGATGCAACAATGGTGACTAGTTATGCCGGTATTTATACACATTCTTTTTTAAATCAAAAAATTCAATGCGTTTATAAACATTTTCCAGGCCATGGTAGTTCTACCAAAGATTCACATTTAGGTTTTGTTGATGTTACTGACACTTGGCAAAGTTATGAATTAGAACCTTACCAGCAGTTGTTGAACTCAAATGAATCTTGTGGCGTGGTGATGACCGCACACATAGTGAACCGCCAATTAGATGAGACAGGGCTGCCTGCTACCTTATCTTACAAAATATTAACTGGCCTCCTACGTCATAAATTACATTTTGAAGGCGTTATTATTACTGATGATATGCAAATGAAAGCCATAAGCGACCACTATGGACTTGAACAAGCTCTAATGCTAACAATAAACGCAGGGGCAGATATGTTGATTTTTGGCAACAATTTATCTGTTGAACCACAGGATCCAAAACAACTTATCGATATCATTGAAGCAAAAGTTCACTCTGGTGAGATTAGTCAAAAAAGAATAAATGAAGCATATCAACATATTGTTGCTTTAAAGCAATCCATTGTAACTGCTAATCCGAAGTCGAATTAATGAGCATAGAGCAAAAAAACAGCAGATGGTTATCCTTGGACGTATTTCGCGGGATAACCATCGCTCTAATGATACTTGTTAACAGTCCAGGTAATCGTAACGCTTATACCTGGCTTGCGCACTCTACCTGGAATGGTTGTACCGTAGCTGATTTGGTTTTTCCCTTTTTTATTGTAATTGTGGGCATGTCATCCGTATTAGCAATATCAACTTTAAAAATAAAAGGTAAATCTAATAAGCAATTATTTTCAAAAATTATCAAACGTAGCGCTTTTATATTTATGATGGGTTTACTACTCAATGCCTTCCCGAACCATTTTGATTTTTATACTATTAGGGTTTTAGGGGTACTTCAGCGAATAGCTCTCTGCTATCTTTGTTCCTCCATATTGTTTTTAACCACAACAATACGAGTACAAGTTATCATTACAACTGCTTTGCTTATAGGCTATTGGCTTTTAATGACCTGTTTTGCTGCAATTCATCCCCTAACAATCTCTAATAATTTAGTGGGTTATTTGGATGGCATGATACTTTCGGCTCATCATTTATATACTCCAACCTTTGATCCAGAAGGAATTTTAAGTACCTTACCAGCTATTGCTTCTGCGTTGATTGGAAATATTATTGGCATTTTTCTCATTTCTTCGCGAACAAAAAAACAAAAACTGCAAGGGATGATTGCTGCTGGGCTAATTTTATCGATCTTAGGTTGGGTTTGGGGCTTTATCTTTCCAATAAATAAATCACTCTGGTCTAGCTCTTATGTATTATGGACAGGCGGGTTAGCGTTGCTGGTCTTTGCTTTCTGCTTTGCGCTTATTGAAATAAAACAATGGCGCTCTTGGTCAAAACCCTTCAATCTTTTTGGTAAAAATGCAATGCTGGTTTATGTTCTTCACGTTTTGTTCTTAAAGATTCAAGGAATTATCCTGATTCATAATAATCATGGGGACTTAATAAATCTGCGCCTATACATCACCGATTTATTGTTTGGAAATTTTAGACTACAAAATGCTTCGCTTTTTTATGCGATGTTCTACACGCTATTTTGGTTGTTCGTATTAAAATGCATCAATCAATGGAGGTTAGTACAACTTAAATAAATCCTACCTCTCTTAAGAATTGATGCTGATTTAACCGATATAGCTATGCAACAATTTATAAGCAAATATGGTCAACAAGGAAGCTGCAGGTAGGGTAAGTACCCATGACATGAAAATATTACGGATAACTCTTAGGTTCAGAGCACCGATACCACGTGCTAGTCCAACACCAAGCACGGCACCCACCAGGGTTTGAGTAGCGGATACAGGAATACCCGTGCTCGTTGCGACTACCACAGTGGTGGCTGCAGCAAGGGTTGCTGCAAACGCACGGCTGGGTGTCAGGGCGGTAATGGAGCTACCCACTGTTTCAATTACCTTTCTGCCATACATTAGAAAACCAGTTAATACACCAACACAGCCAAGCAAAATAATCCATGATGGATAATTATCGGCGCCAATTGAAGCATGAATAACCAGACTATGAATAATAGTTAAAGGCCCTACGGCTAATGCAACATCGTTTGATCCATGCGCAAAAACCATGGCGCAGGCGGTCAAAGCCATTAGGACAGCAAAGTATTTTTCCACCTGAATAAAGCGCTCTCGCCGCCGGATTTTGGGCATTTCAGGAATGCGTTTAATGAAAACCATGCCAATGGCGGTAATTACAATACTTGTTATCAATGTTACTAACAAATCTTGTTTGAGATTTAAGTGTATATCAAAGTGTTTCAGTCCTTTGAAAACAGTTATAAAAGAGAGCACGGTTCCTACCAGAAAAAGATAGATGGGGATATAGAGTTTTGCTCTTTCCAAGGGATCGCTTTTAATAAATATAGTTTGTTGAATGCTGACGAAAAGTACGTAACCAGTAATTCCAGCAATAAAGGGAGAAGTAACCCAACCTATTGCAATATGAGACACTTGATTCCAATGAATGGCCCCAGTTCCAAGAACTATCGTGCCAAAGCCTACCATCGAGCCAACAAGGGCATTTGTAATTGAGACCGGAACTCCAAGATAAGATGCGAGATTCATCCACACCGTGCAGGCTAATAAAACAGAGAGCATACCTTCTATCATAATTAAGGGTTGATTAGAGAGTTCGCTACTATTGATGATGCCATCACGCATGGTTTCGGTGACGCCGCTCCCTCCAAGAAAAGCACCGGCAAATTCAAAGACTATGGCGATAAGCATTGCCTGAGGAACAGTAATTGCCTTGGAACCCATGGTAGTAGACATAACATTGGCGAGATCATTAGCACCAACGCCCCAGGTCATAAGGAAGCAAAAAACAACGGCGATAGACAGCAACAGAAAAGAATAATCCATAGGATTTAATTACCTGGCAATTAGTATTTGAAGCCGACCACCCACAGTTTGGGCATGGTCGGCTAAGTCACCAATCCATTGAACCAATTTGTAAAGGAAGACTAGATCGATCGCAGGCAAATCCTTTTCCAGCTCAAAAATTCGGTGCCTGATATCGGCTAATTTTTCATCACTATCATGTTCAATCCCATCAAGTGTCATAATCATTTCTTCAACGATTTTAACTTCGCTACCCCGAAAACCGCTTTCCAGCAACTCGTCAAGCTCATTAATTGCTTTGCAAGCCTGCTTCGATGCATCCAGGGAACAATCTAAAAAAGGCATAAAGTCAGGAGCAAGTACTTCAGGAATAATCATTCGTCTGCTAACAATAAGCCTTGCTATATCTTCAGCTTTGTTAGCGATTCGATCTTGTGCACTCAATAATTCCAGCAAGTCCGTACGAGATACAGGAAGAAAGAGACCAGTTGGTAAATGTAAGCGCAGATCGCGCTTGATCATGTCAGCTTCTGTTTCAAGAGAAGATATTCTGTCTTTTAAACTATCTGCAGTTTCCCAATCCTGAATGAGTACGGCTTCAAAAAAAGGATGCAGTTGTTTGGCGCATTGATGTACTTTGCGCATATGTAGTTCAATAGGCCGTATAGGTGATGGCCCGAACATATTGAATATGCTACCCATAATCATAGAGATCTTAGGAGAGGAATGGGCGATTATAACGAGGGTCTGCTGATATTTCTACTGTCTCGCTCGAAAAACTCTGATTTCTTGTGATTTGCTACCTCATCTTAAGCTGAGCTCTAAACTAAATTTAGTCTTGACATTGTTTCTATATCGCAAAACAATAGCCCACTAAATTAGAATACTTAGTTGCATTTCTTGCAGCAAAAAGAATCCTTAAGGGTATATATAATGCAAATAGCCAGTATTAAAGGCCGCGAAATTCTTGATTCACGAGGGAATCCCACCGTAGAAGCTGATGTTATTTTAGAAAATGGCGAAATGGGGCGAGCAAGTGTACCCTCTGGAGCATCGACAGGGAGCCGCGAAGCCTGTGAACTTCGTGACGCTGACATGTCACGCTATGCTGGAAAAGGAGTTCTTCTTGCTGTTGATCATATTAATAAGGAAATAAATCACTCACTTAAAGGCTTCAATGTTAATGAGCAAAAGAAGATTGATGAACAGCTCTGCACTCTGGATGGTAGTGACAACAAATCACGTTTAGGTGCAAATGCAATTCTCGCAGTTTCACTTGCCTGTGCTCGAGCCTATGCCAACACTAGCAAGCAACCTTTATACCTGGCTTTGAACCAAGGTGAAAAGATGTCTATGCCTGTGCCGATGATGAATGTTCTCAACGGCGGTGCTCATGCTGATAATAATGTGGATATTCAGGAATTCATGCTCATGCCTCTAGGCGCAACCAATTTTGCAGCAGCCCTGCAAATGGGCACTGAGATTTTTCATGTATTAAAATCAGTTTTAAAAAAACAGGGCTTAAATACCGCTGTTGGCGATGAGGGTGGCTTTGCCCCGAATTTAAAATCAAATCGACAGGCCCTGGATATGTTAGTGCAAGCAGTAGAGTGGGCAGGTTATAAATTAGGGCAAGATATAGTCTTTGCCTTGGACGTAGCTGCTTCCGAGCTTTTTCACGATGGCTTATACCATCTTGCCTCGGAAAATAAAAAACTGACCAGTCGGGAATTAATAAATTATTATGGTGATTTAGTCGCTAATTATCCTATTGTCAGTATTGAAGATGGTTTAGATGAACACGATTGGCAGGGATGGCAGGAACTAACCGCCCATTTTAATAGGAAACTGCAGTTGGTCGGTGATGATTTATTTGTTACCAATACCCGCATTTTGCAGGAAGGGATTACTCAGAAGATGGCCAATGCTATATTGATAAAACTAAACCAGATTGGAACGTTAACAGAAACAAGACAGGCTATGCTCCTGGCTCAGGAAAACGGATATCGCTGCGTTATGTCGCATCGCTCTGGTGAAACTGAAGATTCTTTTATTGCAGATCTGGCCGTCGCAACAGGCTGTGGCCAGATTAAAACTGGTTCTTTGTGCCGAACAGACAGGATAGCAAAATACAATCAGTTGCTGCGCATAAATGAATCCTCAACCTTGCCCTATGCTGGAAAAGCCTTAACTAGCGAATTATTAACAGACCCTCTATAATGGGAAAAATTATATCTTTCAATGGTTAACTATGCGATCTATCTTCATTATCTTGATCTTGGCACTTATCGGATTGCAATATAAATTGTGGCTTGGTGATGGCGGGTCAAACCAATGGGTTACCCTTGAAGATAAATTAGCTCTGCAGGAAAGTGAAAACTCTAAACTTATGAGCCGTAATCTTGCTATTGATGCCGATATTCTTGAACTAAAATCTGGCGATCAGGCTCTGGAAGAGCAGGCCCGCTATGAATTAGGCATGGTGAGAAAGGATGAGATTTACTACCAATTTATTGATTAATCAAACTTAGGCCCCTATTCATTAACAAAGTAAGTTTTGTATAAAGTTAAATAAGAATTATCTTTTTCCATTCCAATTATTAATTGATTCAGATGTTGGATTAGTGCGGCATTTTTAGGCAAGGCCATAATACCAAACCCCTCACCTATTACTATCTTCCCACCCAAAGTCCGAAATTTATTAGCACTGTGTTGCATCCAATAGACATTAGTAGAGCGATGTAAAAAGGCCGCTGGAATATCACCTGAACTTAAAGCTGCGATTAAATCCTCCATATTATTGTACTTAATAATATTAAAATTTTTGTTGTAATTCTGAACTAAATACTGACGGGCCAAACCACCATCCTCTTCTTCTTCCTTGATAACACCCACTTTTTCACCGTTTAAATCAGCTATCGATTTAATATTGGACTGGGCTAAAATTAAAAATTGTCCCTGGCTATCTTTATAGGGCAGACTAAAAATATATTTATCTAATCGCGATAGGGTGATAGCAATTCCGCCAACGGCAAGATCAATCTGCCCCTTATCAAGAGCTTGAAATAGCTCGTGAAAATTCATATACACAAACTGACAGTTCTCTTCTAATCGCTGGCAAAGCGTCTGCATTAAACCAATATCAAAGCCATTAGTGGGTGACATTACGAAGGGTGGAAAAAAAAATTCCGTACCAATTTTGATCGATGCATAAAGAGGAGATGCGTGGATTGAAAAATAGAGAAGGAAAGACAATAAGCGTATTCTAACTTTCATTAAATAATCCCTTTAATTTTAAAAGTCCCTGCTTTTTTTTAGCTAAAAGATAGTTATGACATAGAACAAATTTTTCGTCAAAAAAGACAGTGTTCGGTGCGACAGCCTTGTTCGAAAGGTATCAGAGAAAGACGGCGTTTTAGCTGTTCTCTTCAAGATTTTGTCAGGCTAGATTAATTTTGGGTGTATCATGCAATCCCGCGGTCCCAGCAAATAAAAGCCCAGCCAAACCAACCCGTCCGATGACTAAAGACCTTTTGCAAAGACTTTACAAAGTAATTACCTAAGTGGTGCTTACCTACGAACAACCAAAAGTTAATTTGATTCCAAATTATCAATTAATCGCTGCAAATAGGATTGTATGATCTCCTGTTCATTTTCAGAAAAGGGTTGTAATAATAATTTATTCAGATTTTCGGCACTGGATAACACAGCAGCCTTCGATGAAAGTCCTTTGTCAGTCAGATAAATATTAAACACTCGTCTATCTATAGGACTTTGCCTTCTCAAAATCAACCCATCCCGTTCCATGCGATCTAAGGTTCGAACCACAGTCGGTTGTTCAATACCGATGATTTTCTGTAACTCTGTTTGCGTCTGACCATCTTGTTCATAAAGAGCCATTAGAAAATAAGTGAAACCATGCATAATATTGTGCGGCTTTAACAAAATATTGGCTTTTTTCTCTAAAAGTCGTGCGGCTTTTTTAATCTGTGTAGATACATACATTTAATTTATTCCCTATATATATAGTTTGCTATATATTAGCATTGCATGTTAATATAATCAAATATTGTATTATGGGCTATGATTCAAGATGGGCAACCTAAGTTTCACAATTGGTTTTCTAATAACCCTGAAGGAGGGTTTCATATGTTACCTTTACACATTCAAACCCCGCTGATTTCATCGCAATACCTAAAAAATACCTTTGGTAAAAATGTTTATTTCAAACTCGAGTCCCTGCAACCATCAGGTTCATTTAAACTGCGGGGGATTGGGTATTTATGTCAGCAGAAATGTGCGCATGGGGCGCTATCTTTTGTAGCCTCATCAGGTGGTAATGCAGGTGTGGCCGTAGCCTATAGTGGCATGAAATTAAATAAACCAACGACAGTTTTTATTCCAAATAGCAGCCATTCTATCTATATAGAAGCGATTAAATCCTTTGGCGCGGAGGTTATTATTGCCGGTAACAATGCGGGTGAAGCACAGCTTGCGGCCATGGCTTTTGCAAAAGAGCATGACGCGGACTATATTCATCCCTTTGATCATCCTGCAATATGGAAAGGTCATTCAACTATTATCGATGAAGTTGTTGCACAACATCCAACACCACCCGATGCTGTGATTGTATCGGTGGGGGGCGGTGGATTGGCTTGTGGCGTACTAGAAGGAATGCATCACCATAGTTGGAACGATATTCCTTTCATCGCCGTTGAAACTATTGGTGCTGATGTATTTGCGCAATCTCTAACAGCGAATCATCCTGTCAATTTATCATCCATTACATCTAAAGCAACCAGCCTAGGTGCGACCTATGTCGCTCCTCGATTGTTACAATGGATCAAAGAGCATCCCATTAAAAATATTGTGGTCAGCGATATGGATGCTGAAAAGGGATGTTTTTCATTAGCCAAAGATCAACGTCAACTTGTTGAGCTTGCTAGTGGCGCAGCCCTTTCCTTGGTTTATAACAATCATCCTATTATAAAAAAATACAACAGAATTTTGGTCATTGTCTGTGGCGGAATAAATACCAGCCAGTTTAATCTTGAAAGCATGTAATGCCTGCTATCGATGAGCGAGTGAAGGATGAATCGTTTACACCGCAATAAAATCGATATTCATTGCTGTAGGTATGCGATCCCACAGGCTCACTACATAACCTCCGCCGCCTGAACCAGTTGGTTTGACTGCCAAGGCGCCTGCATTCATTAACATTTGCATATGCTGCTGTAAGGTTTCACTAACAAGTCCCCACTGGTTAAAGCAATCAGCGGCTTGTTGAATCGCTTCTGCTAAATTGTTTAGCGAAAGTGCTGAATAATTATCCAGAGCCGCGCTTGCTTTTATAACGCTATCAGACATTTTTTTATCTATGAGGGATGCTCTGTTTGCATCGGATTGCCATAAGGCTTGAACTTGGTTGATACAGTGGGAGGTTATACCAATTTGCCCGCAGGATGATAAGAACCAATGGGGTTGCCAATTTTGCGTTATTGGTCTAATTTCGCCCTGCTGGAAGAGAATGCCCGTATTGGCAGCAACACCAGCAATATCAAGTCCGCTGCTTTTGCCATGAAACAGATCCTCCAAATTTTTTGCAAAGGAAAAAACAGATTCCTCGCTTAATAAATTTTGCGCGGCAAACCACCTTGCGGTGGCAACACAAAGAGCGGCGGAAGCGCCCATTCCTACTCCAACAGGTATATCAGAGTATAAATGAAAATGACCATTAAGATTGTTAAGCGATCTGCCAAGTAATTGCTGTCCTTGCTCTAACACAGACCAAAATAATAAATGCATCTCTGAGCCGCTTGAACCTTCGTAATTCGCAGAGAGTTCCGCACCAGTTTTACTATAGCTAAGGCACAATTCTTTTTCTTTAATTGGAAAAACTAGAGCGCTATGTCCACGTAGAACTGAGTGCTCGCCTGAGAGAATCCATTTGCCATGTGTTGTTGTTTGAAAATCATAGGACATCGTAATTGCCAACTAAAAAATCTTGTTTAAAATGCAGTGCTAAATTGGCCTGGTCGGGCCGATAGAGCAGGTGGATATTGGGACCAGCATCCATTGTTACGATAGGGCCATCACCTTTGTCTTTCCATAAGTCCTGTAACAATTTTAAGGCCTCATTGGTTTGTTCGGTTATATAATGAAACGGTGAAGTGCTGGTACTAAATAAGTTATGCATATCCTGAAATTCAAGCCAGCAAATATGATAAATAGATGGCCAATCCTTTTCTCTTAGTGCGCTGAGTAAGGTTTTTAAATTATCATTGGCCCGTTGACTGCGAGTGGCATAGGAGTGTGAACTTTTAACTCGCAAATGTGCTTCACTTGAGGAAATTTGTTTTTCATCATGACTGATGACTATGACCTGGTGGAGTAGATGTGAATAAGGTAAGTCAATTGCTGCAACTTTTTTATCTTGCCAAAGTGCCCAAGGAGAAAAAAAAGAACGGCAAGAAGAACCCGAACCTTGCATAGATAGGAGGGCTTGCTCTTCTATTGATGGCAAAGGCTTGGCACTAATTTCAGAGATTGCAAGTGCTGCGCATTTGGTGAGTGCTGCAAAGCTCGATGCAGAGCTTGCCATACCAGAACTTGTCGGAAAATTGTTAGTTGAGCGAACAATAAAGGAACCGGAGAACTGAAAGTGGGCTTTTATACGCGCTAAATGTAGCAAAAAACGTTGCTGGCCTTGCGGCGAAAGATTAAAAGGATCGGCTCCCGGTGTTTCCAGAGGTTCCCATAAATCTTTTTTTCCTGCGTAATTTTCAAGTTCGACAGAGCTTAAAAGATTAGGCAGAGTATAAGATAAGGAGGGATTTTCGGGTCTATTTGTTTCGTTGTCTTTTTTACCCATGTATTTTATTAGAGCAATGTTAGCAGGCGCTTGAGCGAACCATTGCATAGCTGAGTTCTCCAACGTTAATATTTAATGGCCCGGAGCATCATTCCAAAGGATCTTATGTAACTGTAATTGAAATCGTACCGGTAATTTGTCTTGCACAATCCAATCAGCAAGTGTTGTGGGGTTTAATTCATTCCAACTAGGGGAAAAAAGAATCTCTGCCCGATCTGACAAGCAATATTCCATCATCGTTTGATAGGCCCAGTCATAATCACCACGATTGCATAGTACAAATTTGATCTGATCACTTTGTTTTAAATATTCTAAATTAGTAAATAAATTTTTAGAATCTTCACCTGAGCCAGGTGTTTTCAAATCCATAACAATCATTACTCGCCTATCAACCTGAGAGATATCGCGAGCGCCACTTGTTTCCAAGGACACTTTATAGCCGGCGTTACAAAGTTCTTTCAAGAGGGTAATGCATTCAGGTTGAGCTAAAGGTTCGCCGCCGGTAATACAGATAAATTGGCATTCATAGGAAGCTATCTGCTCAATTATGGTGGTAAGTGTTAGAAGCTCTCCGCCATTGAAAGCATAGGTGGTATCACAATAGAGACAGCGCAGTGGGCAACCTGTCAGGCGGACAAAAACAGTGGGCAAACCGACAGTTGTCGATTCGCCTTGTAGTGAATAAAAAATTTCGGTAATGCGTAATTGCTTGGAAACTTGCTTCATGAGACGCTTAAGGACTCCAACTTTATAGCAGCTAATTGGGCAGTAGGGGTATCAGGATAGTTTTTTAATACCTGCTGTAGCCGACTTCTCGCTTCGTTATCTTTACCTGAAGCAGCAAGCGCATAACCGATTTTAAGAGTGCTGGCTGCCGCTTTGGAAGAGCCTGGGTATTGTTTTAAAACGAGTTCAAAATGGTCAATTGCTTTTGGAAAATTATGTTTAACCATATAAAGCTCGCCTAGCCAATATTGCGCATTAGCTGTGTAACCACCGTGCGGATATTTGTTAATAAAGTTCTGCATGGCAGTTAAGGCATCATCAAAGTGCTTGTTTTTTACCAGCTCATAAGCGGCGAGATAGGAAATTTGTTCATCAGCCGGGTTGCCGCGGGCGGTATTAACTAACGCAGCATTAATGGGTTTATCGTCTGAGCCAGCTAGCTCTGGGTGTGTTTTTGCTACTGTTGCAGCTATTTGTGGGCCAAGAGCACCAATCGCAACCTCTTGCTTGGGTTGCATTGTGGGTGACAATTGTGCCGATTGGACTGAGCCCCCGCGTACACGCGTGTCCAAATCTTTGTAAAATGCCAATTGTTGTTGCTGGAGTAATTTTAAATCGTGGGTCTGTACTTCCAATTGGCCACGCAGTTCCTGTATATCTTGTTGAAGTCCTTGTATTTTGTTTACTAATTCGGCGGTATTGGAAACTGAACCGGAGTCGTGATTATCACGCGCCAGAGCTATTTCTTCATCGGCATCTTCATCCAGCTGCGCCTTGGCAACAGGCTGCACAATGGCCGCCTGTTGTTCATCGAGAATCGCAAAATTTTCACTGTCATCAACTACTGGTGCTTCAGCAAAGACCTGTAGAGGTAATAAACAGGTGAAACTCAGGCTAAGTAGAAGTCGATGGAATTTAATCATCGCGTTGCCTCATAAGTTAACTCGACACGACGATTCATCTTATGAGCTTCAGCATCGTGACCTGTGTATAAGGGACGTTCTTTACCATAACTAACAACACGTATCTGATTTCTGCTTACACCCGCTATTCTTAATAACTCAGATACAGTATTGGCACGGCGTTCACCGAGGGCAACGTTGTATTCACGGCTACCGCGTTCATCAGTGTGACCTGCTAAAAGAACCTGGGCCCCTGGATGAGATTTCATATAGTCTGCCTGAGCCATGAGTGAGGGTCTGTATTTGGAAGCAAAAGTACTATCATCGTAAGAGAATAGATACCTTTGGTTGTGCGGGGCCTGAGTAGTATATGATTCACCTGGTGCCTGACCTGCAAACTGTGTAAACCCACCCAGGCCATGCGCCGAAGCGCCGCCCTCATTAAAACCATCAGCATGACCTGGAACTTTCTTTGAACAGGATACTAGCAGCACGATGCCTGCAGCAACAAGTCCTAGCTTAAACGATCTAGCTTTCATCCTCTAACCTCCTTCTTTTTTTCTTATTGTACTAAAATGGTATATTCAGCCGCAATGGCGGGTCATTGTACAATTGTTTTGGCTATTTCGCTATTGTCTATAATCGCTTATACCTGGAATTATCCACACTTTGTCAGATCTTTGATTTTTGCCCAGTCTTTACCCTTCGTATTTGGTTTTTTCTGGCTGATGTGAGTCCTGTTTGACTTGGGTTACAACAAAATCTGAAACCTGCGCTGTAAATAGCTTTGTAGCGCGATTGGCAGCAATTACACCGCCGTAGGGGGTATCTACTGGGCAGTTAATATGTTCTTTAATTAAGCGAGAAGCAATTACTCGATTGTCAGAGACGTGAGTTAATACAACCTTGGCAGCAAAGTCAATCTGGCTTGGTCTTTTCAAGAAATTTTGCTCTAATTCGATTAATTGAGTATCCAAACGATAATCTGTATGATCTGAATTTGCACTTGAAGTCACCGCGTAAAAATACCCGCTGCTTTGCAAACTTTGGGCGATAAGAGGCAAGAGCATACTAGCTGGTTGATCAACCCAGGCATTTTTTGCGAAAGAAGTTAGCTCAAAGGGTTTTCTTACAAACAACATGTCTGGGTCCTGGTAGCCAGCCATCGCTTCAGGCATAGTAATTAAAATCGAATGTTTGGAAAAACCATGGCCTAAGCGCTGATTAGAATAGCTATCCAATTTATACTTGTTAGAAATAACTGTTTTAATCGGTGAACAAGCTGCTAATAAAAGTTCAACGCCAATCAGAGCCAAGAAAATCAATTTTTTCGTCATATTATTCTCCAGGTCCTGGTGCAGCAGGGGCAGTACCCCTTATGACCACAGAAGGATTTTGCCGCATTTCAGCGCTAATTTTCTCAATATTTGCAGCTATTCTATCCAGGCGACGCAGCAGGATGATCACTGGAGGAAGTGTTTGCTGTGATATTTTATCAATCGCGATTTTGCCTGAGTCCATAGTAGAGGAGACTCTATTGCCAGCTTTGGTAATTGAAGTAGACATTTTTTCAAATTTTATCAAGCCGGCGTTCAGATTGGTTACCATCTCAGGAAATTGATGGCTTGCCTTTTTAATATTTTTCAGAATTACATTCGCATTTTTTAAGCTGTGATCAAGATGTTTAGAGTTAGCGGCAAGGGCCTGGGTAAAGGTTTTTATATTTGCAAGAGAAGCATTGAAGTTTTGTATATTTTCAGTGCTGAATACTTGGTCTAATTTTTTGCTGACCTGCCCTACATTCTCCGATACTTCCTTAAGGACTCTATCAAGCTGATTGAAGATAGAAGGCTTGGCAGGGATTATGGGGTAGGATTGATTGGGCGCTGCAGTTAAGGGCGTTAAATCAGACGAACTTGTAGAAAGGCCAACAAAAGAGTTTCCAGTAATGCCTTGGGAAATTAAAGTAGCAGCAGTTCCTGCAGTAATGGGCGTCCCTTCTTCGATACTCAAAAGAATTACAACCTGACGCGGATCCTGTTGGTTTAGCTCAATTTTCGAGACAAAGCCAACCTTAACACCATTAAATTTAACCGGTGCCTGTTCATTTAGACCTGATACCGCTTCGCGCATATAGACTGCATAGGTGTAATATTTTTTTTGCTCGAAACCTACCGATAGCCATAGCCCTGCAGCAATTAAAGCGCCTGCAAGAATTACTACTGCTAAGCCGACCAGGGTATGGTTGGTTTTTGCTTCCAAATAGGCTGCTCCTGTTTACTTAATGCAATTAGTTTAACCTGGAAAAAGCTCTTAGAGCTACTACTACAGTTTTCATAAAAAAAAAGAACCGCTACTTTGTACCTTTTTTTCCATTAAAACTACTGAAGTAATCAGCAATTAAAGGATTTGGATTTCTCATTAATTCTTCAATCGATTCTATGGCTAATATTTTTCCTTCTCCAACAAAAGCAACTCTGTCAGAGCTTCGTTTTAGCGATTCAATATCATGGCTAATCATTACAACTGTAAGACTTAAGGTATCTCGTAAAAAAACAACTAAATCATCAAAGAGTCTTGCGCTACGCGGATCAAGACCTGTTGTTGGCTCGTCTAAAAAAAGTAGTTCAGGGTCCATAGCCAGGGCGCGGGCAGCAGCAGCGCGTCTTTGCATGCCGCCGCTCAATTCTGAAGGGTATTTACCTGCTGCGTCTTTGGGTAATCCTACCAGGGATATCTTAAACATGGCGAGCTCGTCCATAAATTTGGGATCCAGAGTGGTAAATTCGCGCATGGGGAAAGTAATGTTTTCTAAAACAGTCATTGCTGAGAAAAGGGCGCTATGCTGAAACATCATTCCCCAGCGACGACGTATAGAATTTGCCATAGAACCACTCAAATAGGTGATGTCTTCACCAAATATTTTTATCGAACCAGCTGTTGGTTTTAAAAGCATTAGAAGGCTTCTTAAAATAGTGGTTTTACCGCTGCCGCTACCTCCTATTATAGCCAGAATTTCACCCTTTTCGACTTTCAAATTAACGTCAGAATGTACCCATTGACCGCCAAGATAATTTTTTAACCCTGAAATCTCAATGACTGGTTCACTCATTCAAATCCCCATCCAGCTGTAAACAATAGAGAAAGTAGCATCGACGACGATAATTAAAAATAAAGCCTGTACCACAGCTTTGGTTGTTTGAGAACCTATGCTTGCGCTATTAGTTTCCACCCTGAATCCCTGAAAGCATCCTACGAGGGCAATAACCATAGCAAAAGCGGGTGCTTTATAAAGTCCCAACATCATTTGACTGAGGCCGACCGTTTCTTTAAGTCTGGCGAGATAATCAAGATAGCTTACATTCAGCATCCATTTAGACATAATTAGCGCACCCATAATACTAAAGGCATCACCCCAAAAAATAAGAAGGGGAAAAACAATGAGCAAGGCAATCACCTTAGGCATCACCAATAATTCAGTTGGTGAAAGCCCCATTGTCGATAAGGCATCGATTTCTTCATTAATTTTCATCGAACCCAGTTGTGCTGTGAAGGCCGAGCTTGTACGCCCTGCCACAATGATGGCAGTAATTAGTGGTGCGAATTCACGAAAGATGGCCATGCCGGAAAGGTAGGCAATAAAAATATTAGCGCCATAGGTTTGTAATTGTAAGCCCATTTGATAGGCGAGCACGACGCCAATCAAAAAAGACAGTAAAGAAACAATTGGGAGCGCTTGAATACCCGCGGAATAAATATTTGAAATAATGCTTGTTAATTGGAAGCGCCGCCAATAGCCAAGTGCTTCAAAAAATTTGGAGCTTAAATCACCAAGGAGGATAATGAAGCCGTCAGCCTGGTGCATTTTATAGACGGTTTCTTGGCCAATTCTCTCTAAAATACTTCGCTTGTCGGCCGGAGGGGCTTCATAATCCAGGAACTCTCTTTTTTCCTCTACCAAATTAAGAATGGCTAAATGCTGTTTGCTAAAATCAATTAACTCAACTTCTTTATCTTTGGATTTTAAACGACTAATACATTCCATCAAGGCAAGTGCACCGGAGCTATCAAATCTCGTAATCTCTTTGCCGCTGATTTTTATTGATTTTTCCTCAGGCAATTTGCTGAAATCAAGGCGGTTGAGAAGATCCTTAAGTGTTAAGACCGACCAGGAACCTTCACAGAGATAGTGATTCTTTTCTTTATCAAAACTAAAATCTGTAGAACTTATTGGCTCAGCCATAATTGGGATTTTTCCAGGAAATAATCTAGCATAATATGAAATAGACTATTGTGAAAGTTAAGAATTGCGCAACGGCTCTGCCTAATCAACGACCAAAAAGCATTGCCGTGCTAAAAATCCAATACATTTCGAAGGCGCTAATGGAAGAGTAGCCACTCATCGCTCGCTTCATTATCATTTTCGGGAAAGCAACTTGCTATACCGACAAATAAATCATGTATGGCGGCCACTGGTAAAGCAACCAATGCAATAAACAAATCTACAGGTAAGGTCAACAACATAATAGCAGTTGCAGCGAGATAATAAGGGACTTCTAAGAAAAGATTGTCTCTAGGATGATAGGTAGGGTAGGTATTGTCTTTTTTTGGAGCAAAGAAAAACGAATGAACTGCCATGGATGGCGCAATTGAATAAAGTGCAGCCTTTTTAAGCCAAAAAATATCAACATCATCCGTTGTTATTTCATCAGAGATTTTGATTATTTCAGGAAGTGTATCGGAGGTATATAGAATAGCATCCCTGGAATATTTACCATCTCTAGTGGCATGATCTGTTTTATAGTCAAGCACCTGGCTTAGCGCACCCTCATCTATCTTTCTTTCCTTGATCTGATTATGCATCCAAACTAAGTCCTCTATATCTTCATAATCATAGGTATAAATAATGATAATTTGATTATCAAATTGTTCCTTAATAGTTGCTACCTTCGCTTCAAAAAACACGCCATCACTCACGCCTTCTTTTACTTTTTCCCAAGCACTATCAACTAAATCACTCCCTTTGGGAAATCGAATCATCCATTTTCCAGTTTTATTAAAATGTTGATTATGACTTTTACCCCAATCAGTTGTTTTATCGTAATTATTATCGATAATATGAAGCCAATGATTGTTTTTTGTGAATATAGACTCTGAGGGCCGCAGGCCGGGATTATATTCATGAGGGGCAGGTTTTGGGCTTAAGGGCATTGGAATTCTCTTTGATGATAATAAGTTGTGCTTACTATATATTAATTGTTCTTTTTGGTCTATATTTTTGAGTCATTTTTTCGATCAGGCAGCGTCAAAAAGAGCCGAATGGATAAACCTAAGCTTCGATTTTAAAAATCCTAGTTGATAGGGCTAAGATGTGATAAAATACAGACCATTTTTCTTGGCAATAAATGGTCATGCAAGACAACTTTAATCAATTTGAAAAACGCAAACAGGATCATATAGACCTTGCTCTGATGCAGGATAATCAGGCAAGCGAACTTAATGTTTTTGATAATTTGTCTTTGCTCCATGAGGCACTGCCTGATCTTGATTTCGAAGATATTCTGATTAGTTCCCAGCGTTTTAAGCGAGAGGTTGCCAAACCCTTTTTGGTAAGTTCGATGACAGCTGGTCATCGAGGTTCTATCAGTATCAATCGTAACCTCATCGAAGCTTGTGCCGAAAGTGGCTGGGGGATGGGAGTGGGATCGCAGCGTCGTGAATTAACCGATAACAAAGCTGCACTGGAATGGCGTGCTTTGCGACGGGATTTTCCCAAGGTAAGTCTATTCAGTAATTTAGGAATTGCACAGATTATCGATAGACCGCTAGCTCAAATCCAAAATTTAATTGATGCCTTGGAAGCAGAAGCCTTAATTATTCATTGCAATCCCTTACAAGAAGCAATCCAGCCAGAGGGAACTCCCCAGTTTAAAGGTTGTCTTATGGCTCTGGCTAAATTAGTCGAGACCTTGAATCTGCCAATTGTTATCAAAGAAACCGGTTGTGGTTTTTCATTAACCACTCTGCAACGTTTAAATCAGATTGGTGTAAGCGCTGTGGATGTTAGTGGCCTCGGTGGCACGCATTGGGGGCGGATTGAGGGACATCGAGCTGCTGAGGGATCCATTCGGCAAAAGGCAGCGGTCAGTTTCCGTAATTGGGGTATCGACACTGTTCAATCTGTTATTAATGCTGCTTCCTTAAGTCCTCGATTCGAAATTTGGGGTTCTGGTGGCGTTCGTAACGGCTTAGATGCGGCTAAATTATTTGCACTCGGGGCAAGCTCAGTGGGTTTTGCCAAACCGATGTTGGATGCAGCCTTGCAAGGTGCACAACAAGTGCAGGACTTGATGCAGGCAATTGAATATGAATTGAAGGTTGCCATGTTTTGTACAGGTAGCCGGGTACTCTCTGAGCTTAAGGAGAAGATATGCCGTTAAATAATCAAGCTGATCAATTATTTCAAGGTTTTTCTAAATTAGCTCGTGAAGAACGCTTTGAACGCTTAGTAGCGATGGGTGCTTTGACAGCAGAAGATATAGACTATTTGCGGGCAGGGGCGGTCCAGGATACGGTGCTTGCTGATAAATTAATCGAAAATGTTATTGGTTATTTTCAACTCCCTTTAGGCGTGGCGACTAATTTTTTTATCGATGGCAAAAACTATGTTATCCCTTTGGCTGTTGAAGAAACGTCGATTATTGCTGCCCTGTCCAAAACAGCAAAATGGATAAGACAACAGGGTGAAATTACAACGCGAGTTGATGGTGAATGCATCATAGGTCAGATACAGTTAGCAAAAGTTGTAAATTGGGAGCGATTTGCTGCGATTTTCCACGAAAACAAACAATTTTTGATTGAAAAAGCAAATGAAGATGTGGCATTTAACATGGTAAAACGCGGAGGCGGTGTAGTAGATCTGCAACTGCGCCGCTTAGCTCGCGATGATGGCGGCGATATGGCAGTTATTCATTTAACGATGAATAGTTGTGATGCCATGGGAGCAAACATAATTAACCAGGTACTGGAATATTTAAAAGCACCAATCGAAAAATTGACTGATGAACAAGTTACTATGTGTATCTTGTCAAACCTAAATGATCAAAAACTTACTACGGCAATTGTAACTATTGATGATGTTGATCCTGTACTTGGTGAACGTTTACAGGAAGCCTCATTATTCGCGGAAACAGACCCCTATCGTGCGGCCACGCACAATAAAGGCGTCATGAATGGCATTGATCCAGTCTTAATCGCTACAGGCAATGATTGGCGGGCTGTTGAAGCGGGCGTGCATGCCTATGCGTCGCGAAATGGCATTTATCAGGCAATCACAGGTTGGCGCTACCAAAACAAGGTACTTCGAGGCCAATTAACCGCACCCATTATCGTAGGTACGGTCGGTGGAGTGACTGCCTTACATCCGACCGCTAAACTTTGTTTGCGCATGATGGGCATCGAGTCAGCAAATCAATTATCAAGGATAATAGCAGCAGTAGGGCTGGTGCAAAATTTAGGCGCCATGAAAGCTTTGTGCACAGAAGGCATTATTCAAGGGCATATGAAATTACATATTGATAATTTATTATTAGTAGCTGGTGCTACGGACAGTGAAATACCAGTGCTTAAAGAACGTTTGCAAAGTTGGTTAAATACGAACAAGCGTGTCAGTTTAAATAACGCCTACGAGCTTTTAACAGAACTAAGACAAGCGCAGGCAGCAACATGACGTTTCAAATTCCTGCTAAAACATTTTTATTAGGTGAATATGCCGCAATTGCAGGCGCATCCGCTATTATCCTTACAACTATACCCTGTTTCGAATTAGCCTTTACAGAGGATGATAAGATGCACGGCATTCATCCGGACTCTCCCGCAGGTCAATGGTGGGCGCATCACCGCATATCCTCTCAGGGTTTAAGCTGGCGAGATCCCTATCAGGGTATTGGCGGACTAGGCGCCTCTAGCGCTCAGTTTCTCGGCGCTTATCTTGCCAGTTGTAAGTTGCTCCATCTGGATCCAAATCAAAAAGCCCTGCTGGATGCGTATTATCAATGTAGCTGGCGCGGAGAAGGGTTAAAGCCTAGTGGCTATGATGTACTGGCACAATCTCAAAACCAATGTGTTTATATCAATCATGAACAGAAAATAATCAAAGCTTACGAATGGCCTTTTAAAGATATTTCTTTTTTACTTTTGCACAGCGGTCAGAAATTGGCGACCCATTATCATTTACAAAATATGAGATTACCTAATTCGATAAATCAATTGTCAGCAACCGTGGAGCTTGCGCATCAGGCTTTTGAACAGGCTGATAGCGAAAAATTAGTAGAAGCGGTATCTTGCTACGAGCAGCAATTAGCGAGTTTAGGCTTGGTTGCTTCGCACAGCCAGGAACATGTTCGCATTTTTAATTCCCAGCCTGAAGTTCTTGCCGCCAAAGGTTGTGGCGCTTTAGGTGCCGATGTTCTATTACTAATAGTGCCGTCTGATTGTTTAAAATCTAAAGCAAAAAATCTTGCAGACGAAGGCTGGACAGTGCTGGCAACAAATAATGATTTGTACGCCGGCCGTGCATTAATGAAAAATAAACCCCATAAAACACTTGAAATTTCACCTTAATCCGGTATGATTCCCTCCTCTTTGGGGCCGTTAGCTCAGTTGGTAGAGCAGGAGGCTTTTAACCTCTGTGTCATAGGTTCAAATCCTATACGGCCCACCATTTTTACCCAGTTCTTTGGGAAAATGTGTGGCATAACATTATAATAAGCTCAAAAAGGGCCGTTAGCTCAGTTGGTAGAGCAGGAGGCTTTTAACCTCTGTGTCATAGGTTCAAATCCTATACGGCCCACCATTCAATAGAAACACCCGCAATGCGCTCGTAGCTCAGCTGGATAGAGTAC
>JACCSX010000314.1 GCA_013812775.1 Tatlockia sp.
GTGATAATCCTGAGTCTAAGCATAGGGACAGTTCAAGATATACTTAACTCGATCATAAATCTTTCCCCTCTTTAGGGGGTTTGAAGTCCACACGACCGGAAACGTACGCTAAGATACAAAACCCTTATCGTTCAATGGATAAAAATTTATTGCAGTTCATCTATAGTTTAATATTTAACAAAATAAAGATCAACAATAAAACTTTTTGAGCAAATATTTATTAAAATTTAACTAATTTCTAGCTTAGCGTACGTTTCCGGTCGTGTGGACTCCAAACCCCTATGTATGGTCCTTTTCGTCAGAATCCCGGCCGACCCTCAGCTTTATGAGCCACTCAAAGAGTTTTTCGGCGAATGATTTTTTTTGCTTAAAAGAGCTGAGTAATATTTTTATATGTTGACTTTAATTTGCACACTGATACAATACTTTACTTCATTAGATTAGAGAAATTTGTATGCCAAGATATTTCGCAGTAGGCGGTGGTTTATATTGCACTAGGCCAATTTGGTCTTTTGGAAAAATTGCAAGTAATTACCAAAAAATAGAAGATGAAGTTTTGGAACATGCCCTCTATAGAGAATTCGGGGCGCGTTGTGGAGGTTTCGTCCCTAGATACACTCCGGAGATTCGTTTATTTACAATTGAACAGGACGCTATTAACTTTGCTAAACAAAAAGAAGAAAAAACAGATACATTATGTGAACAATATGGTAACCGCTGTCCATATTATGCTATTCAAACGAATAGGAATTGGGGAGTTTCAGTTCCTAAGTCGCAGTTTTTAGAGTTCTCCAAAGATATAATTTCTAAAAAAGCATATGTAATAGGCTTTACCGATTATAATAATGATAAATACCCCCAAGAGCTGGTAGAAGAAGCAACTCGTCCTTTATATGATACTGCCTGGTGGTTGGTGTTGTTTTTTTCTTTTTTTACAATAATAATTCCTATTCTTTATACTCTTTACCGCCAATCTATGAAAGAAGATGCACAGCGAATGCTGGAAGGGAATTCGGGCGACGATAGAACTCGATGTTCATGCTACAGCTCTTATTATTTTGCGATAGCGGATTTGAATAAAACTCAATCACAAAATATCAGCCTTCAATCTGATATAAATTACCCTAGTATTTTGCCAATTTCAAAAGCTGATAGAACCCAACCTATTCAAGAAATCTTTAATGATGAAGAAACCTTGCCTGAGAAAAGCAACCTCTCATCATTTGGGTTATAATTATTATTAAACGCCCTGTGCTCCCCAAGCCGGCCCTCGGGGAGTAACTGAACAGCCAACCTACTTAAGAGATTTACTTATTAATTCAAGACACAAGTGTGTTTGCTGCATACAATTCAAAATACCATCTCTTTAAATCAAATGAATAATGTACTGAAAAAACTTTTACATTGGAATTTTGGGACTTGAACAGCCCTTAAAAAAACGGACTAAGTATTAAACTATCAACAGAGTACACTCTGGTGAGAGGTAGTGGAATTTCAAATAACCCCTTATTTTCTCGATCATTAGGATAGGTTTTTATTTTTGATAGAGTAATATCATATGTTCTGAATCTGTACGATAGGATTTCTATGGCTTTGATGGAGTGCGACAGATCTTATTAAAATTAAGCATGTTTAAATTTCATAGTAACTTCGTACCCACAAGCATGCGCATAATTCTGTAAGGTCTTCCAGCTAGGATTTGTACCACCCTTTTCCAGGCGCGAGATATTGCTTTTTTTAGTACCCATTTTGCTGGCGACTTCTTCTTGAGTAAGTCCTGCTTTTTTTCGTATGGTAAGCAACGAATCAATCAATTGAAATTCAGAATCAAGCTTTTCATATTCTGTTTTTACCTCTTGATTCTGCAACGCTCTATTTTTTAAATTTTGAAGATTCATTTTTTTACCTCCAATTTTCTTTTTCTCGCCAATTCCAAATCAGATTTAGGGGTTTTATTCGACTTTTTTATAAATGCATGCAATACCATTATATGGTGACCCTTCATGTAACAATAAAGAGAACGCCCTATTCCTTCTTGAGCTTTGGCTCTAATTTCAAATAAACCATCTCCCATCGGTTCAGTGTGAGGTGAACCTAAATTCGCTCCGTGCTTTTCTACTAACTCAAGTAATTTCAACATTCTAGCTTGAATTTTGGG
>JACCSX010000325.1 GCA_013812775.1 Tatlockia sp.
TTAAATGGGTAATTTTATAACAGGAGTGTTACCCATGTGCCCGGTCCCACAGAGAGGGCAAAATAGAACCTCTTTGTCCTCTTCCAAGCCTCTTTATTACAAAAACTTAGCGCTTTTAACAACTTGATCAATAGCCATCAAACTTTCTAATAATGGTTTCATTTGAGCGAGAGGCCAGCTATTTGGGCCGTCACTTAAGGCTTTTTCCGGTTCTGGGTGCGTTTCCATAAAAATACCTGCTATTCCTGCAGCCACTGCTGCTCTTGCTAAAGCAGGTATAAATTCCCGTTGGCCGTCAGACACACCGTTATTGCCTCCTGGTAGTTGCACGGAGTGGGTTGCGTCGTAGACAACCGGACAATTGGTTTCTCGCATTATCTGTAAGGAACGCATATCTGACACCAGGTTATTATAGCCAAAACTTGCGCCACGTTCACAAACCATGATTTGTTCATTGGCACAGGCCTTTGCCTTTGCAACCACATGTTTCATTTCCCAAGGTGATAAAAACTGCCCTTTTTTAATGTTGACAGGTTTATTCATTGCAGCAACTTTTTGAATAAAATTAGTCTGACGACATAAAAACGCCGGCGTTTGCAATACATCTACTACTGAAGCCACCTCTAGTAAGGGGGTATCCTCATGTACATCTGTCAATACAGGCACGCCAACCTGCTTTTTAACTTTTTCTAAAATCATTAGCCCCTTTTCAAATCCAGGGCCCCGATAAGAAGCGAGTGATGAGCGGTTTGCTTTATCAAAAGAGGATTTATAAATAAAGGGTAATTTCAGTTGGTCACAAATTTCTTTAAGATAGCCCGCGGTTTCTACGGCCATAGTTTCACTTTCGATAACACAAGGACCTGCTATTAAAAATAGTGGTGACTCAATTCCTACCTCAAACCCACATAATTTCATGCTTTATCCTTTTTTTGATGATATTCACGTGTAGCTAAAATATATTGTTTAAAAAGTGGATGCCCATCCCGCGGTGTTGAAGTAAATTCCGGATGGAATTGACAAGCGACAAACCAGGGATGATTCTCAAGTTCTATCATTTCAACCAAAGTATTATCTGCTGAACGTCCAGAAATGACTAAACCACTTTCCACCAAAGCATCAAGAAAATAATTATTTACCTCATAGCGATGGCGATGCCGTTCGATAATTTGTGGTTTACCATAAATTTTAAAAGCCTTTGAATTCTTTTCGACCTGACAAAGTTGGGCCCCTAACCGCATAGTTCCGCCTAAATCAGTAGTCTCATCGCGAAGACTGATTGAGCCATCTTCTTCCAACCATTCGGTAATCAAGGCAATCACAGGATAAGGCGTTTTTTTATCAAACTCTGTGGAATTAGCACCTTTTAGCCCGGACACATTGCGCGCAAATTCTATCACTGCAGTCTGCAGGCCTAAACAAATACCCAAGAAGGGAATTTTTTCTTCACGCGCATATTGTATGGCTCAGATTTTCCCTTCAATTCCCCGTTCTCCAAAACCGCCAGGAATCAATAAAGCATCGATATTTGCTAATAATTCAACACCATGTTTTTCGATTAGCTCTGCATCGATATAGCTGATTTCCACCTTTGTTTGCGTATGAATACCGGCATGTAATAAGGACTCATTGATTGATTTATAGGCATCATTCAATTCGGTATATTTACCTACCATGCAAACTCTCACCGTCATTGTTTGCACAGCCTGGGCATCAACAACTCGCTGCCATTCGCTTAAATCAGCAGGTTTTAAATCAAGTCCCATTTTTTTAACAACGATTTCATCCAAGCCCTGCGCGTGCAAAATCATGGGAATCTGATAAATGGATTTAGCATCCTCCAATGAAATCACACCTTCCTTTTCAACATTTGTAAACAGAGCGATTTTAGCTCTATCTGCGAGAGATAAGGATTTTTCAGAGCGACATATCAGAAGATCAGGCTGGATACCTATAGAACGCAACTCTTTTACTGAGTGTTGGGTTGGCTTTGTTTTAGTTTCACCTGTTGTTGCAATGTAAGGTACTAGAGTCAAATGGATAAACAAGGAACGCTGAGCACCAACCTCAATACGCATTTGCCGTATAGCTTCAAGAAAAGGCAAGGATTCAATATCCCCAACCGTTCCGCCAATTTCGATCATGGCTATATCGTAACCCTCTGCACCTTGCTTGATTGAGCGTTTTATTTCATTAGTAATATGGGGAATTACCTGCACAGTTCCGCCTAAATAATCGCCGCGGCGCTCTTTTTTTATAACAGATTCATAAATTTTGCCGGAAGTGAAATTATTACGTTTAGTCATTGTTGTGCGTACAAAACGCTCATAATGTCCAAGATCGAGGTCGGTTTCTGCTCCATCATGAGTTACATAGACTTCACCATGCTGAAAGGGGCTCATTGTCCCAGGATCCACATTGATATAAGGATCGAGTTTGATAAGGGTAACGCTTAATCCGCGCGCTTCTAAAATTGCTGCGAGTGATGCAGAAGCGATCCCTTTACCTAAAGAAGAAACCACTCCGCCAGTGATAAAAATATAGTTCGTCATAGCTGACCCCGTTTGAAATGCTAAAACAGCCGCACAAGCGGCAAGAAAAAGACGCATGTAAACGGGACTTAATTTTAACAAAAGAAGAAAAGAAAAAACACCTAAATTCCATGGATCTACATAATTTACCGTCTTTCATTAGCTAAACTTTGCGCAATCCCAAATTGCGGGTCTATTCGATACTCATCAAATGCCCAAGTTTTTCTTGTTTTGTTTTCAAATAATCACGATTTTCAGGAGTAGGCTTTATTGTTAAAGAAAGTCGTTCATATACCTTTAATCCGTATTTTTCAATGGTTTCCACTTTTTTAGGGTTATTGGTTAACAATCTAATTGATTCCAATCCCAAATATTTCAAGATTTGAAAACTAACTGCATAATCACGATTATCAGCAGGGAAACCCAGTTTTATATTCGCATCAACGGTATCATAGCCTTGTTCCTGAAGCGCGTAGGCCTTCAACTTATTTGCCAAGCCAATTCCGCGCCCTTCCTGGCGTAGATAAATAAGAACACCGCCTTCTTCGGCTATTTGAGCAAGCGATTGCCGCAATTGCGCACCGCAATCACATTTACAAGAACCAAAAACATCACCGGTAATGCATTCGGAGTGAATACGCACCAAAGGAACCCGGTTAGAGAATTCTGGTGTTTTAACCAATGCAAAATGTTCAGCTGAATCAAGTTGATTAGTAAATACCGTCATCGCAAAATCGCCAAGTCCATACAAGGGAATTCGGGTGGTGGCAGTTTCTTCGACCAACGTTTCATGACGAATGCGGTATTCGATCAGGTCCTTAATTGTCACCATCGGGATCTCGTGCTTCTTGGAGAAAAGCGTTAATTCATCACGTCGACTCATTGTGCCATCTTCATTAATAATTTCACAAATGACAGCAGCGGATTTAAAGCCTGCCAAACGCGCTAAATCGACAGACCCTTCTGTTTGGCCGGGTCGCTCTAACACACCACGAGCCTTGGCACGCAAGGGAAAGATATGGCCGGGAGAAATAATCGCTTCAGGAGAGGCTTCTGAAGAAATAGCGACCGCTATGGTGCGCGAACGATCTTTTGCAGAAATTCCGGTTGATACGCCGCTAGCTGCCTCTATGGACACGGTAAAGGCAGTCCCGTAGGGTGAACGATTTTTAGCTACCATCATAGGTAACTGTAATTTATCGATAAGCTCTTCAGCCATAGGCAGGCAAATAAGTCCTCGGCCAAAACGTGACATAAAATTAATCGCGTCCGCTGTGGCATGTTCGGCAGCAATCACCAGATCACCTTCGTTTTCACGATTTTCATCATCCAACAGCATAATCATACGGCCAACCTTTAACGCGGCAATTGCCTGTTCAATGGTTGCAAAAGGATTTGTCATCAGGTTTCAACCTCATTCAATTGTCCCGCTACCTGAAGCTGATGGGCAACAATACGGGTCAAATAATCAAATTCCACATTTAAACGTTTGCCAATCTCTAGATGGCCTAAAGTTGTTTGTGCCAAAGTGTGCGGAACCAACATCAGTTTAATGTCGCCATCACTTACCGCATTAATTGTTAAACTTACGCCATCAAGACTTATAGAGCCTTTTGGCAAAAGATATAAAGAGGCAGCCATCGCAAAATCACTAACGATCATCTCTACATAATCGCCCAAAATCGACTTGGCTTTGAGACAGGCTGTAGTATCAACATGGCCGCTTACATAATGGCCGCCAAAACGTGCGGTTGCCAGCATGGCTCGCTCCAGATTAACTTTATCACCAGTTTTTAACTGCCCTAAATTTGTCAAATGCAAGGTTTCAGGAGATACATCAAAAATAAGTCGATCTTTAGATTCAGATACTAAAGTCAGGCAGACACCATTCACGGAAATACTCTCACCAATCGATAATTGTTGGTATTCTGTTTTAATTTCCAAACGATTTGCAATCTGGCCTGAACGATTAATCAGTACTTCGCCCTGTGCGTCTACTATTCCTGTGAACATAAACTCTCCTCCAAATCGATGCATGCTATCACATTATCAGCTTTTATTTGCCAGCTAATTTTCAGTTTATTAGAGAACATTTCATCCTCGGTAAACGCCGGCAAGGCTTTCTCCCCTATAACTATCGGAGTGATATACAAATAAGTTCGTTGCACTAATTTTTCGCGATGCAACGCCGAAAATAATTGGCCGCCTGCTTCAACCCAAATATCGTGATAACCAATCTCTCCGAGATGTTTAATAATAAACGATAAATCCAGCAAACCATTTTTTGCGGGAATCGGATGATAAGAGCATTTTGTCCTGGGATTTTCAACCTTGTAATTTTCATCATAATAAATATGACTATGCGCTGCGGTACTAAAAACTTTAGCATCATCAGAGAGGGATAATCGGCTATCAAGGATTGCCAATATTTTGCCTTGTTCATTGCCCTTTATCCGGACATTCAGTAAAGGATCATCTGCCTTAATTGTTTTTGCTGTCGTTAAAATAACATCTGTGGCTAATCGATTAAAATGAGTGAATTCAGCACAGGCTTCATTTGATAACTGAACCCGAGAACCTTTTATACCAATTTTGCCATCCAAAGATTGGGCTATTTTAGCTGTGATCCAGGGTTTTTTAGTGCGAATCCAATAACAATA
Organism: Tatlockia sp.; assembly: GCA_013812775.1. Taxonomy (GTDB): domain Bacteria; phylum Pseudomonadota; class Gammaproteobacteria; order Legionellales; family Legionellaceae; genus Tatlockia. The sequence continues at coordinate 5,192 of JACCSX010000325.1, forward strand.
ACTTTGATAAAAATTATCAATCTCTGATAGCGGACAATGAACTACGTCTATTCCTTTATCCTTTAAGAGTTGTGGCGTATTCTTAGCTGCAACCAGCGGATTGGGATCTTTATAACCATAAACAACCTTAGAAACACCATATTGAATAATTCCTGCAACACAGGGCGGAGTTTTTCCCCAATGGTTACAAGGTTCCAAGGTAACGTATAAAATAAGATCGCTAAGTCCACGAGGGATTTGATCCAGCACTAATTGCTCGGCATGTGCGGTTCCAGCTCCACGATGCCAGCCGCTTGCAATAATTTCACCTTGATGAACTGCAACTGCCCCTACACTGGGATTTGGTGCACAATTACCCCGTCCGCGCCAAGCTTGTTCAAGAGCAGCCAGCATAAAGTAGTTGTGCATAGTTAAATCACTTCTAAAAAGCGAATATGATAACAAATTATTCAATTTTTGAGTAGTCCAAGATTTGAATTTTGTCGATTCAAAGCTATTATGTTGAGATCTGATATACTTACTAGGTTTTGCTAACCCACGAGGGAGTCTCATTGAGACAGTCATACTGTTTTATACGACAATGGTTTCTTAGAACAAGTATTTGTTTCCTAATTGCCCTATTGCAAATTTTACCACTCAATGCCTTTGCACTCTCACCCTATTCAACTAATGAACTTGAAGAGTTGGAAAAGGAATTTGTTCAGCTTATTAACCAATCTGACAGTGTAGAACGTAATCCCTTAGCTAACCAGTATATTAACCATTTGGGCAAGCGCTTAGCGCGATATGCACATATTCCCATTCCTTATTTTTTTATCGTCAAATCTAATGAAATAAATGCCTTTGCAGGTCCTGGAGGTTATATCGGTATCAATACCCAACTTATTCTTGCCAGTGAAACCGAAAGTGAATTAGCAGCAGTTATGGCCCATGAAATTGCTCACGTCCGACTGCATCATCTCTATAGTATGATTGAACATCAAAAGCAGATGCGTATACCCATGTTAGCGTCTATATTGGCATCGATTGCCATAGGCGTACTCAATCCGACTTTGGGCACAGGAGCGTTGATGGCTTCAATGAGTGGTTTTACCCAGGATAGTATTAATTTTACTCGCTCTAAAGAAAAAGAAGCAGATAGAATCGGTATTGATATGCTGATTAAATCTGGATTGGATCCTCGTGGCATGGCCAGTTTTTTCAAAAAAATGCAGCAAAATGCGCGTTATTATTACACGGCAAATATCCCCGCTATTTTAAGAACCCACCCACTGGACGAAGATCGCATCGCTGAAGCGGAAAATCGCAGTGAGCGCCTCGCCCAAAAACATTACCCTGATAACCTGGATTATCGCCTGTTCAAAGAAGTCATTCGAGTTTCTGTTTTTAGCGATAACAAGAAATTATTTGATTATTATCAATATCAATGTCACAAAAAACAATCAGATGCTCCCTGCCAATACGGACAGGCACTGGCCTTAATAAATAATAATCAATATCAACAAGCTGAAAATTTGTTAATTCCGTTGCTCAATCAGGATCATGATAATCTTTTTTATCAAATTGCTATGGCTCAATCTGAAACAGGAACCAAACAATACGTAGCAGCACTCAAAAGATTGAGCAGCCTGCAAAAAAACTATCCTGAAAACTATGCAGCCCTTATGGCCTATGCTCATGCTCTTATCGCCGCGGATAAAGCAGAGCAAGCAGCCTTTGTTTTGTTGAAAGGCTCAAGGCAATTCAAAGAGGATTTGCCTCTGTGCGAAGAACTTGCGCAGGCACAATCCGCCGCTAACAGCAAAAGTTACGCTTATTTTACAAAGGCGAAATGTCAGCTTCTGCAGGGACGAAAACGAGATGCTATAAGACAATTAGAGCTAGCAAAAACCTTGGTTAAAAATGATAATTATCTCTTGGCGAGAATTGAGGCAATGATTGAAGAAGTGAAATTTTTGTCTGAAAAATAATATTTTTGTACAACGATTCTTTTGAGAAGGGACCAAATTTCCGAGCACCACTTTCCTTAGCCGCATGATAGCCACCAGTCCAGATATAGACATTTAAATATATTTAGTCTATATTTGGATCTATCAGGGAGACTATTATGATTAGACCCAAATTAGCCTCAGCTAATGGTGCTCAGGTACAAGCGGCTCTCAAAGCCGTGCTTAATATTTTAGAAAAATGGGATTGCAGCGTTGAAGAAACCCAAATCTTATTGGGTTTAAAGCGCTCTACTCTCTTCAAATATAAAAGCATACCTGAAAATGCTTCGATCAGCAGAGATTTGACCGAACGCTTATCCTATCTTTTAAATATCCATGCTGCCCTAAGAATTCTTTTTTCTAATCCTGATTCAGTATATGGCTGGGTTAGAAAACCCAATTTTGCGCCCTTCTATAACGGTAAATCAGCAATGGATATTATGTTGCAAGGACGTGTTGTGGATCTCTGGGCTGTTGCCAGTCGTCTGAATGCTGAGCGAGGGGGCAGAACATAATGACTTCTCTTAATCTACTTAGCAAAATAAAATTTATTAAACAACGATGCTATCGCTTAATTCCATCAAAATATCCAACGGTTTATCTTTTTGAGGATGTTGCAAATGAAGAGGATTTTGCAGCCTTGTATGCAATACAAGCCCTGACAAATCCAAGAATTCAGGATGAAATTGGTGAACTTTGCTTGGTTCCGGAAGGAGAACGTCTTTATGCCGCCCCCGGAGCAGGTTACGTTATGGCCGCCTTTACTCATGTAAATCCCAATGGCAATCGATTTTCAAATGGCGATTTTGGGATCTATTACGCCTCTGAATCCTTGGACACAGCCATCGCAGAAACTGTTTATCATAGAGAGTTATTTCTGGGTTATACCAAAGAACCGGCCCAAGAACTTGATATGCGCACACTTATCGCAGAGTTTAGTGCGGATCTTTATAGTCTACTTGATTTTGATAGATCAGAGCATGAAATTTATTCATCAACTAATTTTAAAGAAAGCCAACATTTAGGAGCAAAAGTAAAGGAACAAAAAAAAGATGGGCTGGTTTATTACTCAATACGTACTACAGATAAGCAATCCAAAAATTTCGCCCTATTCAAACCTAAATCTATTCATCAATGCCTGCAAGGCACGCATTATAGTTACGTCTGGACGGGCGAAAAAATTAATGCAGTTTATAAGAAATGCTTAACTAAGGTGCTAGAGAATTAGAGCAGATATTGGTTGAATATTTTAATGAACTCTTGCGCATTAAAAAAATACTTTTACAATAGTACGACCTTGGTTAGATACGATTTTTATGACTGATTCTGATAACTATATTGTTCAACACACCGAAAATTGGATTCGTTCCTTTATTATACAGTTGAATATCTGTCCCTTTGCTAAACGAGAAGTTGAGCGAAAAACCCTAAGAATGAAAGTCTCTAGAACATCTAAGGTAGCTCAAGCTTTAGAACAATTGATAGTAGAAATGCAGCTATTAGATAATGAGCCTGCAGTAGAAACAACGCTCTTGATTTTTCCTTGCCTATTTAAAGATTTCTTCGATTATCTGGATTTTGTTGATTTGGCTGAGTTGTTATTGTTTGAACAGAGCTATGAAGGGATTTACCAACTAGCAACCTTTCATCCTGGCTATTGTTTTGCTGAGGTTGATATCGATGATACTTCTAACTACACAAATCGATCGCCCTACCCTATGATTCATATCTTACGGGAAGAATCTGTTGAAAAAGCCATAGCCTATTTTGGCGAAACGGATAAAATTCCTGAGGCTAATATTAAATCCATGCATAAACTCGGCATCAATGAAATTAAAAAAATTTTAGCAGGCTGCATCCCGGAAGCGAGTCTTAGTAGCAAATAACTTTTCCCCCTACCTCATGCAGTAGAGAAAGTTCTTCAGGGTTGTTTATATCCATAATGAGTTATGATTCCGGACAAGGAAGCTTTTCCAAAGCATCCTTGAGTGTATCGACTTTTTCCGCGCCCTCCGGCTTCAAGAAAAAATACCTAAAACCAGTGAGCATTGATTGCACAAATCCGTAAATAACACCAAGTCCAAAAATTGAGGCAATAAAATTGGTAATAGCCCGGTCATTATCACGATGCTTTGCAAGTTCAGGCCTGTGAATTTTAATTAAAGCTAAACTACTACTTTTAAGAATTTCATAAGGTTCACTTGTTCCATCACGATTTTGTTTATAGTCTTTTAATAACTCAGAGAGCCCTATACTTAAAATAGAAGCTGCAGTTTCCGCGTTTTGATATTTTTCTACATATTCTGCAAGTTCGCTGTTCGTAAGATCTGGTGGCGGGTTAGATTTTTTGCCTTTATAGTCCTCAACTTTGAGGGAAAGCGCATATAAACTTTTCTCAACGACCAGCAATCGCTCAAAATGCTCGAATTCTTCTTTAGAAGGGCTTTCTAGATTAGCGTAAAAAGAAGAATATTTAATTAATATCGGCTTCTCAATTCCAACCCCTCGATTTGTACTTGTTTTTGGCTCAGAAGCGTTTTTGCTTTCATTCAACTTGCGAGGACTAGTTTCTTTTAATTTACGCGGACTAGTTTCATTTAACTTACGCGGACTAGTTTCATTTAACTTGCGAGGACTAGTTTCTTTTAACTTGCGAGGACTAGTTTCTTTTAACTTGCGAGGGCTAGTTTCATTTAACTTGCGAGGGCTAGTTTCATTTAACTTGCGAGGACAAGACTTCGTTTGAGTTTGGATTGCATTTTCTTTCTTTTCATCAATGCTGTTGTTCTGGATTCCTACTTTAAGGGAATTGAGACGGTTTGCGAAAGAACTGATTGCTGCTTCCTTATTAGAGTTTGCAGATCTAGGAGATTTTTTAATGAGATCCGATTCCTTATTATATTCGTACTCAGGTTTTTCTTGAGAAAGAAGCCACCGAGACATTTCTTCAACACGTTCAACCAGAAGCTCAAGAGTTGGACGGTTACTAACCTCAGAAGGGAGGGTTGCAGCTAAAAAAAGAGCAGAGGAATCATGCGATTGTGAAATTTTATCCCTATCACTAGTAGCTAATACATTGCTTCGAAACTCATTATACTCTTTCTGCTGCTCTTGATATTCTTCCAAAAACTGGACGGTTTTTTCATTTTTGAACAAATAATAATGCCCCTCCTCTGCATCAAAAGCGAGTTTAAACGCTGGTAGTTCTCGTTCAGAACTATGCTCAGAAATAATAGTACTGTCAGAATAACTGTAAATATTAAAAGGAATTTTTAATTTGAGAAGTACCGATTCCACATCACCATATGAGATTTTGACTTTCTCATTTAGGTGGTTACAATAATTTAGATAACCAGATTCATTCCAATAACTCCAAAAACAATCCTTTTTATCCTTTTCTGATTTTGATGAATCAGACAATAGACCAGGTAGACTTTCGTCGAAGTATTTTTTATTAGCCAGGTAGATAGGATTATCTTTAACGCCTTCTTTAAAAGAATCCACTTCAGGAGACAATTCCTCTTCAATAAAAAAAGAATCCAGCTCTCCGGAAAATAAATCTAGCTCATCGATATTTTTTATATCTACAGGATCTTTAACATCCATAACCATAGCAGATTGTAATTTTTCAATGAGACTCATGAATGTTATCTGCTTTTCATCAATTCCCTCTTTTCTACCTCTGTATTCGAAAAGTGCTTTACAGTGTTCTTCATCCATTCGCAGTTGTTCTACAAACCAATTGCGTATGAAAACACCGAGTACAATCACTTTTTCAACAAGATGATTAGGATATTGATGACTATTAGGCTGCTTGATATGGGCATATTGATAAAATATTTCGAGGCTTTCTATGGTTTTAAATCGGGCATACAATTTTTGTAAAGGGGAGGAATTGTTGTCGTGAATCTGCTTCATTGTGAATAAATCATCTGGGAAAGAAATATTGTTTCCTAAATAATAAAGTGCTAAAGAATGGAAAAAACAATTATTAAGTATTCCCGAAACATTCACTGATTCATTAATATCTTTAGCTAATTTGGATTCTTCAGGTGATATGATTTTTTGAGAAACTTTGGTTTTTTCAGTCAGCTTGGTTTTATCAGCCAGAAGCTCTTTTTTCAAAATCTCATCGCTAATCATGATTTAGTTCCATTTAGTAAGTCACAGTTGTTAAAAAACACAATATTTGCACTATTTTAAGTCATTGTCTACAAAAATTTACACTTTTTAATTTAAAAAACCGCAGTTCGAGAAATTCAATAGCATCATTTAAATCAAGCCTTACCCTTATTTGAATGATGCACATTAGGTATCGGTTGCCCTATATTTTTTACTTTTAGGAAGTCTTCTTATCATTAGAGTTCCAAGAAAAGAGTTCCAAGAAACTTACAATATTCAATATGCGAATTTATTCATATTTTTTGTATCAAGACTGAATTGCAAATTCTGCCAGGGCCTGATTATAAATGAACTATAATTTATTTATGAAAAAAAGTTTAACATTCTGTTTAATCTCAAAGGAGATTAGCAATGAAAACCTCAGATGGATTTGTTTTTGATGAAAATGTTCTAAGAAATCTGGGAGCTCGCACCTTAAAAACAATTAGAACCCGGGGCTTACAGATGGAGGCAGAAATAGCTTCGCGTTTGGACGAGCTAGAATTCCTCGTGGTCCAAGGATTCTCCAGTGATGGCTTTGCCAGGGCGAGAGTCGATGGTAATCATAAAATTCTCGAACTTGACCTTGATTCCTCTTATTCAGAATGGGATCAAGATAAAGCTAAAACATGTAACTTACTCCTAGAGGCAATCAATGATGCAATCTACAAAGTTGACCTTGCGATAGAAACAGAAATTTCTTTAATTAAGGAAAAATACCTGGGTAACGACTCAAAGATCTAAGGAAGCTATATTGGGGAAAGCTTCATGGATGATCAAATGAACAGAAAAAATCGATATATTGTACATTTATTCACCAAAACCAAAGTGATGACTGAAATGACCAGAAAACACGCATTTTGGAAAATTTGAGCTATAACTAGTGTAGGAACAAATAAGAACTAATTAAGGAAAATACCATGAGATCTAATCTGCTATTGATTTTAGCAGTCACTTCAACGTGCTTTTCCGTTCCTTCGCCACAGCTGAAACACGAAAAAATAATCACTAACAATGATAATAAAGTAGTTGAAAATATTTTATCCATGATAAGCCCCCAGATTGCTTCCCTCAGACCACCTGCCATTACCTTAGCTGAAGTGCAAAAAATGCTGCAGCAGGATGGTGGCAGCGCCCTAAGCGCGGCAGTGATTGATAAGATCTTGAAAACCTTAAAATGTGCAAATGAATATAAAATTACTCACAATAATATTTTAACAATCATTGACTATTCTCTACCTTCAAATGAAAAACGTTTATGGGTGTTTGATTTAGAGAACAAAAAATTACTTTTCAACACCTATGTGTCCCATGGCATAAAATCAGGTGCTTTATTGTCAAATTCCTTTTCTAATAAATTCAATAGCAAATCCAGCAGTATTGGCGTATTTAAAACTGACAAAACCTACTACGGACGACATGGACTTTCCTTACAGTTGGATGGCTTGGATTCTGGCTTTAATGACAATGCTTCAAGTCGTTCTGTTGTAATGCATGGGGGCTGGTATGTAGACGAAAATTTTATCCAAAAATATGGCAGATCCGGCCGTAGCTGGGGCTGCCCTGCTCTTCCTGAAAATCTAAGCTCAGCGATTATTAATACTATTAAAGATGATTCTTTGTTCGTGGTCTATTACCCCAGCGATTCCTGGTTTCTAAAATCAAAATTTTTAAATTGTGATAATCTTTCACCCACTCGTTACAGCTCGAAACTTAGCACCGAATTAAAGCCAGTCGGAGAAGAGATGGAGAAAAGGGAAGATGTGCTTTTCGCAAAAATAAGTGCAAAACATCATGAAGAACCCATTGTTACTATGCCAGCAGATGATTATGTACGAATATTTCATGCAAAAGCACCTTTAGAACGAATGCTCCGTCGTCAAATCGACAATAAAGAATACATTGCCCTAAGCAACAAGGAGTTTGAGAATATTGCTGCCTCTAATAATAAAGAGGATCTTAATTACATTTATTTTGTTATCCCGGTAGTTAAAATGGTGCGCGGATACTATGCAACTGAAATGCATATCGTCAATCTAGGCAAAATAATAGACCTTAAAATGAATATTGCCAATTCTACATCTAAGAGCTATACCATAGATTTTGATTCAAAACCTTCAGTTCACCTTCGAACAACAAACCAATTCATTCGTTGGTTGGGGTTATGAGCTAACTGGAGGAATTTTTATTTAAAGGAGAACACTATAATGAATGCTATCGAATTTTTACGGAAAGAACATGACCATTTAAGACAGTCATTATTAAATATCTCTAGGGAAACTCATCGCGAAGAGGACAAACTAAAAATGTTTTCTTGCCTGTCTCAAGAACTTATCAGGCATGAAAAAATGGAGCATGAACTGTGGTATCCCCATTTTAGATCTAAAATCTCTCATAAAGTCAAGCACTTAATCACTGAAGAAAAACATGCTGAAAATGCGATAAAGCAGCTTAATGAGGTTAAAAAAACAGACGAATGGGAAGATAAATTTTCCAAATTTCGAAAAGATGTAGAACTTCATGCCAAAGATGAAGAAATCAATCTTTTCCCTGAAGTAAAAAAATTACTTTCTGCCGATGATTTAGAACAAATTGGTTTAAAAATGTCTCAATATAAAAAAGAACATCCGATACCTTAATTAGTCTATGAATTTTTTCATCCAGAGCAGTAGTTCTGGATGAAAAATTAATCCCAAATGCTTTATAAACAACTGCTCTTTTGTTATCATTCCGACCCTTTATCCCACAGGTCAAAATAAAAATGAAATATACTCGCGAAAGACTACTTGCGTTAAATACTGAGGATATTCGTAAATCATCAGAACCAGAAAAAATACCCGCAGACTTACTCTCAAAAAATCGATATGCTTTAGTATTTGCAAACAACAAATCTGCTGGCTCAAATAATTCCAACAATGATGTGAAACACTCGGATTATTTAGAAGAACCTAGAGCTAAGTTATAAATTATCAGCTTATCACTTTATTTTTTAAGAGCCAATTCAAGGTAGCACTGTGGTTTTGGACTAAAAGAGTTGAGCTGTTAGATTTCTTTGTTAAATGAAAATGAAGACCGAAACAGAATAAAATTAATAAGAAAATGCCTTGCGTCAATAAAAATAAACGACTACCTAGAGTTTTACTCATGATTATAAATCCATTAGATTAGTACTTTTTGATGCCAAAAATTCTATTACACTAGTTATTTAAAAGCAATTTGAAAGAAATTTTCCTATACTAAATCACACTTTTAGATAAAAAGAAAAGGGATTTTATTATGAAAAAAATAAATCTAATCCTGGTCTTAAGCCTATCTTTTATAGCTATTCAAGCTGCTGGAATGCATCAAAAGGCGTTAACAAATCAGCAAAACTCCCAAACACTTTGCGTACAAAAACGAATAAATAACTGTATTAACAAATTCTGCGGGATAAAAGCACCTTTAATTTGCGTCAAAATATGCCATAAAACCATTAAAAATGAGTGTCGTTATGCTGGTGAATAGGCTCTAACTCCTCAATTTGAGCTAAGCTCTTAACTTGAGTCACCGTTAATAAGCGGTAAATATCTCCATCCTCTTTTTTGCCCTTTTTCTGCTGCTCCTTTTCATAAGATTCCCAGAGTTTATAGCCTAGATATGAAATAGTGATTAGAGCGGCCAACGGCCAGGAAATTGCAGCTGCAATGATGATAAAAGAAGTAAATCCTGCGTTAAAAACCAGGGTTTTCCAAAAATCAGCATATATATGGTCACAGATAGAGTTTAACTCCGCAAGGCGCAGATAATGCTGGTCATCTTCGGCTAGACTGCCGTTTAATAACTCGCGTTTAATAGCAATACTGGCTTGTTTATATAATTTATATTCTTCGCAACTATTATAGAGGGCGTTAGCCATCATGCTCAAAGCAGCCATACCTAGCAACAAAAAAGGACCGGAGCATACCAAGGTTGCTCCAAAGACTACAACAAATAATAGAGCTGCAGCTATATTAAACATATAGTAAGCACACTGAGCTTCCCATTCATCATTCAATATATCAATCTGGCGATTAATCAAAGCTAATTCCAGGGGTGATTCTAATAGATATTTTTGCTTTTCCAGTTCCATGATGCGCTGATTATACTCATTTTTTTCATAAAGCCATATTGCCAAAAATAATAGGATATCAACAGCAAAAAAAGCCAGGTTCAGGTGGGAAACAATCCGCAAAGTTAATCCAAAAAACTGATAATAATTAGTTAATAAATTAACTATACACCAGCCCATATCACTGGCTGTAATATAAGCACGTTTTTCTATTTCCTGAATGAGTACCTTTTTAGTAGATAATTCTGTGCTTATTGCTGCCAGTATTAGATGTTTGGCAACCATTAATATATTGATAATAATTCGCAATGCATATAACGAAAAACTTGAGGCACGAAGAATTTCCCTGGGTATTTCTAATAGTTGTAGTAAATATTCAGGGCTACAATAAGGGCCTATGATTTTATTAATTTTTTGGATCAACTCGCTCAAATTAGTCTGCAACAAACAGAGCGTAGCAAATCGTGCAAGTGATCGACTGTAATTCCAATAGGTTCGATTAACAATTAAAATGGAAATATAGGATCTAATTTTTGAAGAACTCTTTAAGGAATAAATAAATTTTTTTGCATCATTCTTGATTTTATCTGTTAAAAATGATCTAAATTGTGGGGCTAAATTTTGAAATTCAAAAGCCAAATCTTTTTGAAAAATTTCGGCAATTTTTTGTTTCTTTTGAATCAAGACTTGTAAGTCGTCTGCTACATAGTCGCAGCTGTAGTATCGAATTAATTCATCACAAAGCCAATTGCAATATTGTACAATTCCACTATCACTCTTTAATAAATGCTTATTGGAGTTAACTATCTGATACAGGGTGGAAAACTCTGATTTAAGCTGATTCAAATTAAAATCATCTTCTTTATACGAAAAGTCATCTAAAGAATTAGAGGATTTAGAAAAAAAACCATGCTTTAAAAGACTAATTGTTGACATAATAGTTGAACTTGGTCAGACGATTCTGTTTAGTTAACAGTCGGTTTTTTAAATAAAAATGATAAAAAATCTTAACCTATTATGAAAGAAAGCGAAACCCATACTTGCGGCTGTCTAAGATGCTCCTGTTTTTTCAGCAATTAACTGATTAGCGACTAATTTTAAGTAGGATTGCTCAAAGGTCTGCATGCCCATTTTTTGTCCTGTTTGCATTGTAGAATAGATTTGCGCTATTTTATCTTCGCGAATTAAATTTTTAATAGCTGGATTAGAGATCATAATCTCAAAGGCAGCAACTCGGCCACCGCCTATTTTTGGCATTAAGGTTTGGGCAATAACTGCTTGCAGTGATTCAGACAGCATTGAACGGATCAATGATTTTTCCTCACCAGAAAACGCATCGATAATTCGATTTATAGAGGTAGCCGCAGAATTGGTATGAAGCGTGGCGAGGACCAAATGCCCTGTCTCTGCCGCAGTCAAGGCGAGCCGAATTGTTTCGTGGCAACGTAATTCGCCTAGTAAAATTATATTTGGATCCTCGCGTAAAACCGAGCGCAACGCTGATTTAAAGCTATGAGTATCACGATGAACTTCACGCTGATGAATCAAGCAATTAGCACTTGTATAAGTAAATTCAATGGGATCTTCAATAGTAACTATATGTTTATATTCTTTATTATTAATATAAGAAATTAACGCTGCAAGCGTTGTACTTTTACCTGAACCTGTAGGACCAGTTACCAGAACAAGGCCTTTAGAAAAAGAAGCAATTTCTTTAAAAATAGCTGGGAAGTGCAATTCATCCAGCGTTCTAATCTCTGTGGGAATAATACGAAAAACAGCAGAAATTCCACGTGCCTGCTTGAAAACATGGACTCTTAACCGACAAAGAGCATCCAACTGAAAGGCAAAATCGAGTTCGAACCTTTCCTCATAGAACCGTTGTTGCTGCTCATTCATTATTCCATTAAGAAGGCTGCATAGTTCATCCTGTTCTAAAACAGCCAAATCCAGCTTCTGCAAATGCCCATCAATACGAATGATGGGCGGCAAACCTGCGGATAGATGCAAATCAGAGGCATGTCGATCAATAGCGATCATAAGTAATTGTCTGATATCCATAATGACTTAAGGCCCTCAGATGTTTAAATTAAACGGCATCTTATCTTCCTGCTGTATAAAATAGGGAAGCATCTTTGATACAAAGCCGGTTGCTAAAACACAGCCGCCAAAGAGCATCAAATTATACTTGGTAAAAATGGAAGGAGAATCTACCGTTTTTTCTCCCCAGGTATGATTCTTGGAAAATATTCGAGATTCCGGCTCAATTTTCTGATAACGTTTTACTAAATCATGCCAGATCATTATATGGGTCATTTCTGAGTTAGTGGCCAGTTCTTTGCTAAACATAATAGCTCTTTTTTCCAATTGTGAACTCTGTAAAAAATCCTGACATTCCTGATATAGAGTAGCAATTGCGCAATGTTCATATCTTTTATTTAAAGCCAGGGTCAACGAGCGATAAGCAATTTCATAGCCATCATGTTGACACTGTTCTTGCACTTTAGTAGCAGGTAAGGATTTCACGGAAAAATCAATTTCAGTTGATTCAGCTATTTCTTCAAGAATTGCTAACTGCTTATTAGCAGGATTATAAATCTTATTATCAATAACTAACCAATCTACATTGCTACGCAACATTTCTAGCTCCAAATAAAATTTTATCTGGTCTATAACGTTAAAAAAAACAGCCTCGTCAAAATGGGTTTCAATTTCTTCTATAAGTAATTCTTGCAGTTGTAGTAGTTCATTTACTTCATCCAAGGAAATTGAAGCATTAAGCCAGGCATCTGGCCCTGGATAACAGGATGTAAAATTGACATATTTCTTAATCTGCACATGAATCAGTTCGCTTAAGACTTCAAATAGCTCAGTATGTTTGCTCATATCACTTCCAATTACCTTATATAATAAACTATGCGACAAAATATTCTCCGCTAAAATTGAAGTTAAAACAATGAGAAGTTAGACTAGTTAATACGCATAGGTTGGAAAAGCAGCAAATTAGATCTTTAGACTACAAATGCTTTGAAGCTCCGCGCTTGTATCATTGTCTTCAACCTCTGGAGTCCAGAAACCGAGGCAGGTTCCGCTTGATCTGCGAGCGGGCTTTATAATTGGCAAACATATTTTCTGATAGCTATCCACTGAGACGGTAGTTAAAGAATTCTCCGCCTTAACCAGGTCATTCTCAGGTTTACCAAATCCAAAAAAATGTTTTAGATCTTGCCTGGATTTAGAGGAAATATTTCGCCAAAGAAAATTGGTCACCAACATCGAAATCCCCAGGATCGTAAAGGTTGCAAGAACCGCAGGGGCGCCGGGTGAGAGTAAAGCAAAAACAACGGTCATCATCATTGATACTATCAAAAAGCCATTGAATATATTATGCATAGCTGCCTGTAAATGATGCATTCGATGCGTTGAACCAGGTATTGCAAAATAGGCTTTATAACAATGGAAAATCAGCATCCCTGTTTGCTGAGTTAGACCAATGATCATGGAGCTTAAAAGAAACCAAGGACCAGCAGCAAAGCTGATATGCATTGCCGCAGCAGCAATCCCCCCAAAAGTAGAGACGTTATTCATTCCGGCACTTAAGAAGGTTGCCAAAGAAAAAAGAATCTTTTCTACATCAAATTGTTTTGCCTCGTAAAGGTTATAAGCCTGCATGAAAGCCAAGGCCAGCAAAGTTATAGAAAAAATGGGTTTAATAATCAACCCGATGGGAGATGAATTAAATGAACGTAACCATTCAGCATGTGATCTGACATATAATAAAACAGCTTGTAAATTATCTTTTAGATTCAATAACCAAGCCCGAATACGCACAAACATAAAATAACCCTCCTATTGCTTAACTGCCTATTATGCAATTGGCAGCAATTTTAAAACAATACCTAAAACTATCCTGATATTGTGTAAAATTTGCAACGATGGATCAAAATGATATCGAATACCCTTCCTTTGTAGCAAAGGACAGAAGTTGCATGATTGATTCCGGACTATACCCTCGCGCTTCCAAGCTTTTTATAAAATTACTTTCAGACAAAACTGCGGTCCAATGATCAAGCCAAGGATATTGATTGGTAAAGCGGCCAAAGGGAGATTTGCCTTCTAGGCCTGATAGTTTAGCCAGAGGGATGAGGCCAAAGAGGAGGCGTTTATACATTCTGCTGCGATCAGAAAGACTATCGCCAAAAGAAATTACACGATTAACTACACGATACGACATCGTAATGAACCTTAGATTTTATTTATGATAAGTAAAATGTAAGATCATTAAGGCAATATTAGGTCAGGCAGGATTTCAATAGTCTTCGCAACCCAACGCTTATTGTCTGTTCGTATCAGCATATTGCGACGACCATAGATTTTTGTATTTAATTTACAATGGCTTAAGGAGGAAATTAGGCGATTACATTGGATTACAAAGTAACTTCGATTTATGGACGCTGTTTTGACATGGTAAGTTATGAGCAACTTTCCAAAAGGAATATTCGTATGAAGCACATCTGCAATTAAATTTTCAGGCAACTCAGAAAAGTTCATGGTAATAAAAGCCAATTCAGCCACTAGTTTTTTCTTTGTAAGATTGTTCTCATCTAATAGCATCAGAATAACTCGAGAATAATTATTAGAAACCTTAGATTTTTTAGCATAAATTGTCCGAATAAATGCCTTGCGTTGATAATAGGTTTCTATTCCCTTTGTCATCAGTGGTTGAGTTAATAAGTAGTTATAGGGGACCGGCAAACTAGACTGACTAACTGGCTTGGCTATTTTGTCGATAGTTGCAAGATAGTTCATCGTCTGCTCAATACTTTGGGAATAGGCCTGACAACCTAGGAGCATGCAAAAGAATAGTGATTTTTTTAGCAATTTTTAAATCCTGCGATCTAATTCAACTATTGTATACAGTTTTTTACCTATGAACAGGATATTTTCTAAACTTCCCGTCAGTTTGACGCAACCTGAAATCCCTCGCTGCGCACGGAATGACGCAGGAACTTAAATTTTTGTCCCATGCAAAGGTTTTTGACTCAGACGAACTTCTTTTTAATTGGATAGTTATGCTATGCTAGTTTGATACTAATTGTTGGATTAAATCATGCGGTTTCTAGTTCGCTTATTGCTTGGAGTCGCCTTCTTATCAATTTGTTCAATTAGTCAGGCTGCCCAGTCACAAAAACCAGCATCTTGCAATTTCATCCCCTTTTGTGACAAACAATTATGCTGTAATGATATGGGGGGAATCTCTTATTGCGATTCGTCCGCCGGCCGTTATGTATGTAACAATGGTTATTACTCGGTCTGTTACTGCACGAGACATGCTGTTATGGATTTGCAAAAGATAGAGGGTTGTTGTTTATGGCAAGGGGGAGTAATGACCACTTCAGTTACGGGTCATGTCATTTGTAATAATGGCGGGATTTCCGAACTCTGTAGCCAGACTCCTATAGAGCCTGTTGCTAGTTGGTAAACTGTCATTAATTATCCAAATCCCGAAACACCTGGACTTTTAGACTCATCCTGATCCTTTTGTAAAGCCTCTTGTTTAAAGACTCCTTTAATCATTGATTTCAAACTTTCATTTGTAAATAAGGCAGCATTAATTCCTGGTCTGATTTTCTCCCATAACCCCCCTTTTCCACTAATAAGATTCTCTAAATCCGCAAGATTTTCTATCGAAATAGGGATGTCGGGCAATAATTTATCCAGTCTGGATAGCAAACCCTGCAGTCGCGGCTCAGCAAACAGGGTATTAGTTTTTCCTACCTTTAACGCAGGATTCGCTTTAAGATCTTCCAGTGCAGCCTTAAGAAGAACATATCTAAGCAGTAGGTTAATTGTTTTATCGTCAATCGACTCAACAACCTGATAATATGAATTAATACCAACCGCCGTTAATAAACAACTATTGAACATTTTTTTTTCATTTTCAGAAAAAGTTATTAGTGTTTTTTTATTTGAGTAGCAGGTAGGAAGAGCGTCCAAAAAAGCCGAAAAATGTGTGCTTTTTTCTTCTATTTTGGCATGATAAACACACTCGAACGCTTCAAAATGGGCTTTTACATAAAGCTCCGATTGGGGAGGAATTTTTAACCAACAATCTACAGCCAAATCTATAAGGCCTTTTTCGGCCAAAGAATAGCCTATCTTGAACCATTGTGTTTCTAATTCAATGATTGATTCTTTATGCTCTGTTACAATTTCCCTTTGTCTAAAATCATTAATTTTATCCATTAATGTCAATAAATTAGTTGTACAATCAACAATTTTCTTTAGCCCTTCATTTGTGGTGGAATCAGGTTTATAGATAAGCTCGTTAAATGTTCGCTTTTCTAGAGTATACAAATGATTGGTATACAAGCGATTAATTTCCTGAAGACGATGGAGATTTCTACTGCGATGACTTATCAACTCCTCAGGATCTTTTAGAGCGCCCAGGTGTTTTCGAGCCTCGGGATTGTCATAAATTGTCTTATATCTACTCATTTGTTCTAAAAATAATGGAGTTTCTGCAGTGTAGTAGTCTATCGCTTTCTCAAGTCTTTTAAGCATTGCATACATCTTATTGAGATCTTGCTGCTTGATCGCCATAAACGCATTTTGTTCACCAGACATACCTTCAAGTTTAAAAAAGGTAAAATTTATATCTCTTTCATCAAATGAAACAAAGGCAAGGTTACAGAAGGCCTCTTCAACTAATTGGCTAATATCTTTAAGATCCAGCATGGCTACTCCCTAATAACGTCATTCATCTAATATGAAATGAATTAGGTTTATCCAATTATAGTTCATTCTATGGCTATTTTGATTTTTTTTAGCCTCAATCATTGTCCTTTACAATATTTGGCAGTTGTACGAGTTTTGAGTCCTGGTAAAGCTGTTTTATACCTCGATAAAAAGTCCCCTGGGCATTAAAGACTGCAAAAAGAAAACCGGGTTTCCCATCTAGAAAGCCGCGTTGTAAAACATAGCAGCGAAAAAACATCCAGGCAGTACCTACTAAGGTTTTGGCAAAGCTGCCCTTTTTGTTTTTCTCGATTTTAATTTTGGCGCTATAAGATGAATAACGATTGATCTTAGTCAGGGCATGACTGACATCCTGAAACGAATGATGCATGATGGATTTTTTTAACTTGGATGTTCTTGCTCCGGCAGGTAGGATTATTTTTTCATGAACTATGTCATTGCTGTATCGCGCTCCCTCACGTTTAAAGAGGCGAACATGCCGTTGTGGACTTGAGGAAAAGCGCAAAGGATCACCATAGAAATTCATACAGATTGGAATTCGATAAGCATCTGCATTATCAACACTAATTGCCGTCTTAATGTCAGCCTGCAGCTCGGAGTCAACAGATTCGTCGGCATCAAGATTTAATACCCAATCTCCTGTCGCTAATGCCAAAGCCCTTTGCTTTTGCAAACCATAACCCTGCCAATCCGTACTATACACTTTATCAGTATATTCTCTGGCTATAGCAACAGTATTGTCTTTACTACCTGAGTCAAGAACAATGAGTTCTTCCGCCCATTTCACAGATTCCAGGCAGCGCCGAATATTCGCTTCTTCATTTTTAACAATAATAATAACTGATAGCATGCGATAACCAATTGACGATAAAGTGGTCTATTTTAACCAGATAAGAAGATAAATGAAATGGGATGAAGTAGGCTCCTCATTGAGAGGAGGAACCTATCTTCATTTTGATTAGAATACGCCTTCTCGATGATCATGACTATCAAAGTGAAGCTTGCCATCCTTGACCTTCAAAGTAACATGGCCACCATTGGCTAATTTACCGAAGAGCAACTCGTCAGCTAATGGTTTTTTGACGTTTTCCTGGATTAACCGTGCCATTGGTCGCGCACCCATAGCTTTATCATAGCCATGTTCAACCAACCAATCGCGAGCAGCTTTATCCACTTTGAACGTAACACCTTTATTAGATAGTTGTTCATCCAACTCCATGATGAATTTATCAACGACCAAACCGATAGTCAGACTATCCAGAGGTGCGAAATTAATTATGGCATCTAATCTGTTTCTAAATTCAGGACTAAACTGACGTTTAATTACTTCGAGGCCATCGTTACTATTATCCTGTAAAGAGAAGCCAATTGAATTTCTGGTAATTTCGCTGGCCCCAGCATTAGACGTCATAACCATGATTACATGACGAAAATCTGCCTGTCTGCCATTGGTATCAGTCAAGGTGCCATGATCCATAATTTGCAGTAACAAATTAAAGACGTCTGGATGCGCTTTTTCTATTTCATCAAGTAGTAATACAGAATGTGGATTCTTGGTTACAGCTTCTGTTAGCAAACCGCCTTGATCGTAACCGACATAACCAGGAGGCGCACCTATCAAGCGTGAAACAGTGTGTTTTTCCATGTATTCAGACATGTCAAAGCGAAGTAACTCAATCCCTAAAACATTGGCTAACTGTCTTGTTACCTCAGTTTTTCCCACTCCTGTTGGACCCGCAAATAAGAAACAGCCTACTGGTTTTTGCGGTTCGCGTAAGCCAGAACGGGCTAATTTAATAGCAGAGGCTAAGGCTGAGATTGCAAAATCCTGACCATAAACCAGCAGTTTTAAGTCCCTTTCCAGATTTCTAAGCGTATCTTTATCACGTGCAGATACTTTTTTGACCGGTACTCGGGCAATCTTGGCAACAACAGATTCTATTTCAGTGACGCTGATTATTTTCTTACGTTTTGTCGCTGTTAATAGATTTTGATAAGCACCAGCCTCATCCACAACATCGATGGCCTTATCAGGTAAGAATCGATCGTTAATATATTTAGCAGACAATTCAGCAGCTGCTTTCAATGCCGGAATAGAGAATTTAACATTATGATGCTCTTCAAGCCGACCTTTTAACCCTTTTAAAATTTCAAAAGTTTCATCAATGCTTGGTTCTGTGATATCTATTTTTTGGAAACGCCTGGCCAAAGCTCTATCTTTTTCAAAAATGCCGCGATATTCCTGATAAGTTGTTGAACCTATGCATTTTAATTCGCCGTTTGCAAGTAAAGGTTTAATAAGATTGGAAGCATCCATCACGCCCCCAGAGGCAGCACCTGCACCGATAATTGTATGTATTTCATCGATAAACAAGACAGCTCCATCTTGTTGGCCAAGCTGTTTTAATACCGCTTTTAGACGTTTTTCAAAATCGCCGCGGTATTTTGTACCGGCTAGCAAAGCACCTAAATCCAAGGAGTAAACCACACAATTATTAATTGCTTCTGGCACCTCGTTATCAACTATGCGGCGGGCTAAGCCTTCAGCGATTGCAGTTTTACCCACACCTGCCTCACCAACCAAGAGTGGATTATTTTTACGACGACGACATAAGACCTGGATTGTACGTTGAATTTCTTCATGACGACCAATTAGAGGATCAATCTTGCCAAGTCTGGCACGTTTGTTAAGATTCATACAATAGCTTTCTAATGGAGACTCAGAACCATCACCATTCATGGCATCCTCATCCATTGATGCATTCATCCCATCGTTCATGTCGTTATTGTGGTATTTAGAAACTCCATGAGAAATATAGTTAATAACATCAAGCCTGGTAATGTTTTCTCGACGGAGGAAATAAACAGCTTGACTTTCCTGCTCGCTAAAAATTGCAGCTAACACATTAGCGCCAGTTACTTCAGTTTTACCGGCTGACTGAACATGAAAAACTGCTCTTTGTAATACTCGCTGGAAACCAAGGGTTGGTTGGGTTTCGCGGTCTAATTCATCATCGGGAATTCTTGGAGTTGTTTCATCGATAAATTCAAGTAAGTCACGACGCAAAGAATCAATATTAGCATCACAAGCTTGTAATACATTACCTGCGGCAGGGTTGTCGAGCAGTGATAATAGCAAATGTTCAACTGTCATAAATTCGTGACGTTTCTCTTTTGCTTCCTTAAAGGCCAGATTTAAGGTGAATTCAAGTTCTTTGTTTAACATTTTGTCGCTCCTCTCTCCAGCCACACCACTTAATCATTCGGGTTCCATCATACATAGTAGTGGGTGTTGATTGCTTCTTGCATGATCGTTAACCAGAGCCACTTTTGTTTCTGCGATATCTCTGGTAAACACTCCGCAAATACCTTTTCCCAAAACATGAACCTGTAACATCACCTGCGTTGCTAATTCCTCATTAAAGTGAAAGAAATATTTCAGTACCTCAATCACGAACTCCATCGGGGTATAATCATCATTGATCAAAATCACCTTGTATTTTTTAGGCTGTTTGAGCGCAGGGAGAGTCTCTGACTCCGCCGTCTTGTGCTCTACTATTTCCTCTAGTGACCAACGACTCATAACATACACCCTTTATTAATTTTATAGACTTTCGTAGCGCATTTGGCCAGTAAAAATATGATTTAATTATTTAAAAAATCAAACCTTGCAGCAATCAACAACATCTTGATTAGTTAGCGTTCATTCTAGTCTTATTTTAAAAGGTTTAATAAAACACAAAAACACCGTCTTAAAAAACAAAAAATCAGTTTTAAAGAGTAGGAAAGCCACTCTAAATTCAATAAGTTACAATATACACCAAGGTCTGTCTTAGCTGCAGAACATTGTTTGCGTCAGAATTAAAGCCTTAGTCCATGTGTTTTATTATTGCTTTTCCGAATTCAGAAGAGCTTAAACAAGTCGCCCCTTCCATTAAACGCTCAAAATCATAGGTGACGGTTTTTGCTTTAATAGCACCTTCCATCCCTTTAATAATATAATTTGCTGCCTCAGCCCAACCTAAATAGCGAAGCATCATTTCTGCAGAAAGGATTAATGAACCAGGATTTACCTTATTAAGACCAGCATATTTGGGTGCCGTACCATGAGTGGCTTCAAAGACAGCTACTTTGTCACCAATATTAGCGCCTGGAGCAATGCCAATACCCCCAACCTGAGCAGCGAGCGCATCGGAAATATAATCACCATTAAGATTCAGCGTTGCAATTACGCTGTACTCTTCTGGTCTTAATAAAATTTGTTGTAAAAACGCATCAGCAATTACGTCATTGATAATAATGGGTTTACCGGTATTGGGATTGGTAATTTGCATCCATGGTCCACCTTGAAAATCCTTGGCAGCAAAAAATTCACGTGCAACTCCATAGCCCCACTCTTTAAAGGCTCCCTCAGTAAATTTCATAATATTTCCTTTGTGTACAAAGGTTACTGAGCTTCTGTTATTTTCAATAGCATATTGAATTGCAGCTTTAACCAGACGAGTTGTGCCTTCTTTGGAAACTGGCTTTATTCCAATTCCACAATTGTCAG